>NZ_JFYT01000077.1:0-31960 GCF_000632165.1 Delftia sp. RIT313
CTTTGCTTTGCCTACTTTCCTTTGGCGAAACAAAGGAAAGTAGGTCGGCCGCCGGGCCGAGACCCGGCCTCGAAAAAACACCCCCCGGCAGGGTCAAAAAACAAGGCACATGCAATGCCTAAAGCCCCCCCTCATACATATACCGCCGCGACCAAGCCAACGAAGCAGCCCCCTGCCCCGCCCTCCGACAAACAACCTGAAAGATAGACACATCATCGTGTTCAAACGCATAAGCACACCCCGCCAGATACACCCTCCAAATCCGAAACCTCTCCTCCTCCACCAACGCCCGAATCTCCGGCACACAAGCCTCAAACCGCTCCAGCCACAACTGCAACGTGCGCACGTAATGCCGCCGCAACCCCTCCACATCCAGCGCCTCCAGCCCCCCACGCTGCATGGCCTCCAGCGCCAGGCTCAGGTGCGGCAGCTCGCCATCAGGAAACACATAGCGGTCAATGAACGCACCGCCACCCAGGGCCGAGGCGCCCACGTCCGCATCGGTGGAGGTGATGCCGTGGTTCAGCGCCAGGCCGTCATCGGCCAGCAGCTCGCGCATGTGCGCAAAGTACATGGGCAGGTTGCGGCGGCCCACATGCTCGAACATGCCGACGCTGGTGATGCGGTCAAAGCGCCCCTGCACGTCGCGGTAGTCCTGCAGGCGGATCTCGATGCGGTCGGCCAGGCCTGCGGCGCGCACGCGCTCGGTGGCCGCTTCGAACTGGTTGCGCGACAGGGTCACGCCCACGCAGTGCGCGCCAAAGTGCTGGGCCGCGCGCAGCACCAGCGCGCCCCAGCCGCAACCGATGTCCAGCAGGCGCTGGCCGGGCTGCAGGCGGATCTTGGTGAGGATGTGGTCCAGCTTCTTGCGCTGGGCGGTGGCCAGGTCCTCGTCGCCGTTCTCGAAGTAGGCGCAGGAGTAGACCATGCCCTCGTCCAGCCAGAGCCGGTAGAAGTCGTCGGACACGTCGTAGTGGTACTGGATGGATTCGCGGTCCGTGGCGCGGCTGTGCCGAAAGCGCCTTGCCGCGCGTGCCGCAAGCGCCAGCCGCCCCGGCCCCTTGCCCGCGCCCTGGGTCTTGGACATGCGGCGCGCCAGCGCATAGCCGAAGTCGATGATGTCGGGCAGGCGGCCGTCGATGTCGATCTGGCCCTTCACATAGGCCTGGCCCAGGTGGTCCAGGCTGGGGTCCAGCAGCAGCGGCAGGGCCGAGGCGCTGCGCACGGTGAGCGTGACGCGCGGCTGCTCGAAGCGGCCGAAGTCGAACTGCTCGCCATTCCACAGCACCAGCCGCGCCGGCAGATCGGCCCTTGCACGCACGGCCTCGGCCCAGCGCCTGAGCTTCTTGTCCCAGAACATCTTGCATCTCCCCGGGGCTGGCGGCGCCCCCCTTTTGACATGACCCGCATGAACCGCATGAAAAGCAAATGACGAGTCTTGCCGGTTCATGTGACGGCAAGACGTCAGCACGGCAGCCCGCGCCGGTAGCGGATCGATACAGACCCGATGGCACCCACACCCCGCCAGCGGCCCGGCTTGGGGCACACTGGCCGGCGTTCCAACTGCCCCGGCGCGAAGGCGCCTGCGACAGACCCATGCAAGCCTTTGACCTGAGCATCGAACACTGCATCGAGCACCGCAACGAACAACGCAGCACCGGCGGCCACCGCCGGCCGGATTTCAGGAACCTGCCATCGAACTGGAGCCAGTGACGCCATGGCCATGACCCATACCCAGGCGCTGTCCAAGCTGGCCGCCGACACCCTTGTGCAGACCCTGGAGGAAGACGTGGCGCGCGTGATGGCGCGCACGTTTGCGCTGGGCCGGCACGATGCCGCTATTGCGGCCAACTACGGCGGCCATGCCCTGCCGCCCCTGCTGCGGCGCTGGAGCTGCGTGCTGCAGGCCGGTGACGCCAAGGCAACGGCGTTGTACCGGCACAAGACGGCGCTGGCCCTGGCCATCGTGCTGCACAGGAACGGCCTTGTTGACGCGGGCCTGAACGCGGCCGCGCGCACGGCCATCGATGTGCTCAATGCCGAGGTGGCGCTCAGCGATGACTTCTTTCGCAAGTCGGCACAGATCCGCCAGGACTTCCTGGACACGCCGCCCGCGCCGCCCAAACGCTCGCCGGGCCTGCCTGACAGCCTGACCTTCTACCGCGCGGCCGACGTGGTGGCCATGGAGCTGGACGGGCGCTTCTATGCCCTGTACGTGCACGGCTGCGCCAGGACCAACCAGAGCCCCATCGTCGAGTTCTACGACGCGGTGTTCGACCACGTGCCGCAGATGGCGGAACTGGCCGACGTGCGCGCCCGGGGTCGGCGCTACAACGATGGCGTGGGGCGGGTGGCGCGGTTTTCCATATCGGGCCTGAAGTTCCTGCCCGACCCGGCCGGCCAGTTCACCCTGGTCAAGGCCTGCGTGGAGACGCCGCCGGACCCGGGCCATCTGCAAAAGGGCGACTGGCTCTACACGGTGTCCGACATCTTCGAGCTGCAGTCCGAGGTGGACACCATGTTCGGCCCCGGCGGCAAGCCCTGAGCCCTGGCAGCGGCCTGTTCTTGCCTGTTTTCAAGAGGAAATTCATGACGCATCCCCGGCCTTCCACTCTGCCCTCCCGCATGGCCTTGCCGGCCGTGCTGGCAATGGCTGCCACGCTGGCCCTTGCGGGCTGCAACCAGCGGCATGACACAGCAGCCATGGAATCTGCGCCCGCCCCCGCGCCCATGGCGGGCGGCGCCGGCATGAAGCAAGGCCGCGCCGCCACCGTGCAGGCCGAGGATGCGGCAGCAGCCGCACCAGAGACATCGGCGCAGGACGAGATGGCCCAGCGCTTCCTGGCCGTGCGCCAGGAGCTGAACGTGGAAGTGCCGCAGGCGCAGCTGGCCGATGCCTGGGGCCAGGTGCGCGACCTGTGTGGCACGCTGCGCTGCGAGCTGCTGTCGGCATCCCTTCTGCGCGAGACGCCCCAGCAGCCCGGCAACGCCATGCTGGAGATGCGCGTGGCGCCGGCCGATGTGCAGCGGCTGCTGGGCACGCTGGCCGGCGTGGCCACCATCGTGTCGCAGAACACCATCAGCGAGGACAAGACGGCCGAGGTGATCGACGTGGAGGCGCGCATCAAGAACCGCACCGAGTTCCGCGACAGCCTGCGCCTGATGCTGCGCGACACCACGACCAAGCGCACCATGTCCGACCTGCTGGAGATACAGCGCACGCTGTCGGACACGCAGGCCGAGCTGGACGCCATGGCCGCCCAGCGCAAGGTGCTGGAGCAGCAGACCAGCAAGCAGCACATACAGATCCAGTTCACGCCCACCCGCGCCCTGGTGCAGGGCGGCACCAGCTACAGCCCCATAGGCCGCGCGCTGCGCGATGCCGGCCATGTTCTGGGCGAGAGCATGGCCGCGCTGATCACCTTTGTGGCAGCCGTGCTGCCCTGGCTGGTGCTGGTGGTGCTGCCGCTGGGCTGGGTGCTGCGCGCGCTGTGGCGGCGCAGGCGTGCCAGGAAGGCCTGAGCGGCACAGCAGGGTCAGGAAGTACGGCAGGCCTGCCGTGCTCCAATCAAGCCATGCCCACCGAACCGAGCCTTGACGACCTGCGCCGCCATGCCGTGGCACGCACCCTGTTCACGCCGACCACCCTGCCTGCGGCCATACAGCGCCTGGGTTTTGTGCAGGCAGACCCGATCCGTGCCCCGGCCCGGGCGCAGGACCTGACGCTGCGCCACCGCGTCAAGGACTACCGCGCCGGCGACCTGGAACGCCGCTACGCGCGCCTGGCGATCGACGAGGACTGCCTGGTCAACTACGGCTTTCTGCCCAGCGAGCACCTGGCGCTGATGCACCCGCGCCAGGCCCGCAAGGCCTGGGATGCCGAGACGCAGCGCAAGGCCGCCGAGGTGCTGGCGTTTGTGCGCGAGCGCGGCGCCGTGCATCCGCGCGAGGTGGAGCAGCATTTCTCGCACGGAAGCGTGAAGAACTACTGGGGCGGCTCGGGCAGCGCCAGCACGCAGTTGCTCGACGGCATGCACTACCGCGGCCTGCTGCGGGTCAAGCGCCGCGACAGCGGCACGCGCGTCTACGAGGCCATCGCCCACCCGCCTGCCGACGACAGCCCCGCCGCCAGCGCCCGGCGCGCCGCCGCGCTGATCGACCTGGTGGTGCGCAAATACGCACCGCTGCCGGCCCCCAGCCTGACCTACCTGGTGCGCCTGCTGGGCTACGGCGCCCCCCATCTGGCGCAACAGACCCAGGCAGCGCTGCAGCTGGCGCGCGAGCAGCTGGCCAGCTGCCGCATAGACGGAACCACCTGGTACTGGCCCGCCGACGAGAACCCACGCTCGCGCCGCCATGCCTTCGACGAGCGGCTGCGCCTGCTCGCGCCCTTCGACCCCGTGGTCTGGGACCGACGCCGCTTCACGCTGCTCTGGGGCTGGACCTACAAGTTCGAGGCCTATACGCCACCGGCCCGGCGCCAACTGGGCTACTACGCCCTGCCCATGCTCTGGCGCGGCCATGTGATCGGCTGGGCCAACCTGCAGGCGCGCGAGGGCCGGCTGGAGCCGTCATTCGGCTATGTGGCCGGCGCGGCGCCCGGCGATGCCGCCTTTCGCAGCGCGCTGGATGAGGAGCTGCAGCGCATGGAGCTGTTCCTGGCGCCGCGCTGAGGCTCAGGCAATCGCCCCCTGCACGTGGTTGCCGCCCCACAGGAGCAGCGGCAAGACCGCACAGGGGCAGTCCGCTCAGAAGGTTCCGCGCAGCGTGAGCGTGGCATTGCGCGGCATGCCGTAGTAGGTGCCGTTGCGCGCGCCGCCCACGGCGGCCCAGTAGACCTTGTCGGTCACGTTGCCGATGTTGAGCGCCGCCGTCCAGTTGCGGTTGATGCGGTAGGAGGCGCGCAGGTCCAGCACGGCATGGCCGGGGTTCTGCACCGTGTCCACGCGGGCATGGCTTTGCGCGCTGAGGTTGGCGCCCACCTTCCAGGCCGACCATTCGCCGGGCAGCGCGTAGCTGGTGGACACGCGCAGCAGGCTGCGCGGGGTGTCGGTGCTCAGCGAGCTGCCTTCGTCGTCGCGCGTGTTCAGCCAGGTGTAGCCGCCAGAGACCTGCCAGCCGCGTGCAAGCTCGCCGCCGATTTCGGCATCGAAGCCCTTGCTGCGCAGCACGCTGGAGTTGCGGTAGCAGTCATTGGTGGTCACGCCGGGGCACAGGCCTTCGTTGCCGGTGTCGAACACGGCCACGTCGCGCTTCTTGATGTTGAACACCGAGAAGGCCACGTTGAGCTTGCGCTCGAACAGCTCGCCCTTGATGCCGGCCTCGTAGTTGGCGCCCACGGCGGGCTTGAGGCGGTTGCCCTGCACGGTGGCGTACTGCGACTGGGGCTGGAAGGTGCTGGTGTAGCTGGCATAGACGGACCAGAGCGGATCGATGTCGTAGACCAGGCCCGCATAGGGCGTGAAACGCCCGTTTTCGCGGTAGTCGTTGGTCAGGGCGCCGGTGAAGGTGTCGTTGGAGCGGAACTTGAACCAGTTCAGGCGCCCGCCCAGGTGCAGGTGCAGGCGTTCGGCCAGCTGCAGGCGCCCGCTGCCGTAGATGCCCAGCAGTTGCTTGCGCTCCCTGAGACCGAAGTCATAAGGGGGAGCCACGGGATCGGGGATGCGCGAATGGTCGAAACGGAAGACGTCCAGGGGCATGGCCTCGCCAGAGGAGGCCGACTGGGTCAGCACCTTCTGCTGGGACCAGCTGGTGCCGAACATGACCTTGTGCGTGCCGCCCAGCGCCTGAAAGCTGCCGGTGACGTTGGCATCCAGCCCCGTGGCATCGATGTCGCGCGCAATGAAATCGTTGCCCACGTAGCGCAGGCCCTGCAGGGTAACGGGATCGATGGCGCCGCGCGCCGAACCCAACTTCTGGTCGATGGTGGTCTTGCCGTGGTTGAGCGTGAGCTTGGCTACCCAGTCGCCGCCCATGCGGTGCTCGACCTCGCCGAACACGTCATCGACCTGGGCCTCGTGGCGGTTCCAGCGCTGGCCCAGCGAAGTGGAGCGCGGCAGGCCCAGCGAGGCTCCGTTGGAGTAGCTGGGCAGGCCGAAGATGCTGTAGCCGTCGATGTCGGTCTGCTCATGGCGGTAGCCCGCCGTGACCTTGGTGCCGGCGCCCAGGTCGGCGTCGATCACGCCGTAGAGCATGGGCGAGCGCGAATGCACCAGGTCGATGAAGCTGTGGCGGTCGGTATAGGCGGCCACCACGCGGCCGCGCACCGTGCCGGCCTCGTTGAGCGCGCCGCCTCCATCGATCTCGGTGCGGAAGTTGTTCCAGGAGCCGATGCTCTGAGCGAACTCGAAGTGCTTTTCCGCACGCGGGCGCTTGCGCACCATGTTGACCACGCCGCTGGGGTCGCCCGCGCCCACCACCAGGGCGCCCGCGCCGCGCAGCACCTCCACGCGGTCGAGGATGGCCGTGTCCATGGGCACCCAGCCCGTGGGGCTGTAGGTGCCGCCGGCCACGCCGTCGAGCAGGTAGTTGGAGTCCGGGATTTCGTAGCCGCGCATCATGTAGACGTGTGCCCCGAAGTTGCGCTGCGACTTGGTGGCGCCCGTGGTCTGCAGGATCACGTCCTCGACGGAAGACAGGTTCTGGTCATCCATCTGCTGGCGCGTGACCACGGTCACGGACTGCGGTGTCTCGCGAATGGACTGCTCCATCTTGCCGATGCTCAGAGCGCGCGTGGTGTAGGAGCCGGTCTGCTCGGTGGTGGGGCTGGTGATGGCCTGGGCCGTGACGCGCACCTCGGCCATGGCCTGGGCCGTGCCTGCGGTGCGTGCCGCGGCAGCTGCGGAGGCTGGAGCGGGCGCTGCGCTGCGCAGGCCCCAGTTGCCCGAGCCCGTGCGCACCAGCTCCAGCCCGCTGCCCTGCAGCGCCGCGCGCGCGGCCTGCTCGGGCGTGTAGCTGCCGCGCACGGCGGGCGCGGTCAGGCCGCGCACCAGCTCGGCGTCGATGCCGATCTGCTGGCCGCTTTCGGCGCCTATGCGCGCCAGCGCGCTGCCCAGCGGCTGGGCCGGCAGGTCGTAGCTGCGCACGGACGAGGCGGCTGGCGCAGCGGGCGCGGAAGGGGAAGTCTGGGCGTGGGCGCTCAGCGCGCAGGCCAGGGCGGCAGCGGCCAAGGTGCGCAAGGGCAAGGGGCAGGAGAGCAGCATGCGGGTTCTCGACAAGGAGGTTGGAAGGGCCTGAAAAGCAGGTTTCCAAGGCTTGTCGAGCGCGCCGCAAAAAGTGTTCATTTTTTTGCGCGCAGGCACCGACCTCACCCGATAGTCACTCGACATTCACTCGATGGTCACCAGCCAGCCACGCTGGTAGACGTTCACGGCAATGGGCAGGGTCTCGGCCAGCGCCGCCAGGGCGCGGTCGGTGTCGTCCAGCGAGAACGTGCCGTAGACATGCAGGGCCGCCGCACGCGGCGCCACGCGGATGAAGCCCGCGCGGTAGGCGCGCAGGGCCTGCACCACCTCGCCCAGCGGCTGGTCATGCGCCTCCAGCATGCCGCGCTGCCAGGCCGACGCGGTGCCGGGCTCGGTCGCATCCTCGGTAATGCCCGCCGGACCGAAGCGTGCACTGCGGCCTTGGGCCAGCACCTGGCTTGCACCCTGTGGCGTGGTGATCTCCACGCTGTGCTCAAGCATGCTCACCAGGCTGCTGCCGGCCTCCTGGCGCACCACGAAGCGCGTGCCCAGCGCGCGCACCTGGCCGTGGGCCGTGCGCACGGAGAAGGCGGCGCCCCCTTGCCCTGCCTCCCAGGTCTGTGGCGCTGCATGCGCCAGCAGCGTGCCCTGGCGCAGGATGACGGTGCGGCGGCCAGGGCCGAAATCCAGGTCAGCCGCCGAACGCGCATCCAGCGTGATGGTGCTGCCATCGGGCAACGCAAAATCACGCCGCTCGCCCGTGCCGGTGCGCAGGTCGGCAGCCCATTGGCTGATGGGTGCGTGGCGGTGGGCCACGAAGGCGGTGCCCACAGCCATGCCGCCCAATCCCAGCGCGCCGCGCAGCAGGCTGCGGCGACGGCGGATGCGCGATTCGGCACGCTGCAGCGCCTGACCCATCAGGCTGCCCGAGGCCGCAGGCGCGCCGGTGCGCAGCGGCGACAGCATCTGCTGCAGCGGTGCCTGCAGCAGCTCCCAGGCCAGGCGGTGACCGGCATCGGCCCGGAGCCATTGCTCGAAGCCCTGGCGCTCGCCATCGCTGACGGAGCCCGAGTTCAGCGTGACCAGCCAGCCCACGGCCGCCTCGGTGGCGGCATCCAGACTGCTGCCGTCCTGCGAAAGAGAGGCCGCCATGTCAGCCGCCGCGCGCTACGGCAATGCCGGCCTGCTGGCGGGCGAGCGCGATGGCGATGCGCCGGAAGGCCTCGGCCATGTGGCGGCGCACCGTGCTCAGGGAAATGTCCAGCTGGTCGGCAATGGCCTGGTAGGTCAGGCCGTCGATCTGGCTCAGCAAGAAGGCCTGGCGCGCCTTGAGCGGCAAGCCGTCCAGCGCCTGGGCGATGTGCTCCAGCGTCTCCAGCAGCACGGCGCGCTCTTCGGGAGAAGGCGCCAGCTCCTCGGGCTGCAGGGCCAGGGTCTCCAGATAGGCCCGCTCCAGCTCGCGCCGGCGCCACAGCGTGAACAGCAGGCGCTTGGCAATGGTGGTCAGAAAGGCGCGCGGCTCCTGCACCACGGCAGCGGGGCGCGCGGCCACCACGCGCACAAAGGTCTCGGAAGCCACATCCTGCGCCTCGGCCGTGTCGCGCAGCCTGGCCTTCAGACGCGACAGCAGCCAGGCATGGTGGCCCACATACAGCTGCTGGACCTGGAGCATGGATTCTGGAGGCGTGTGCGGCACGGACATGGGGCGGTATTTTAGCCGTCCGCAATAAGAATGGTTTGCATTCCACCATTCCCCCAGGGCAGCCGGACCGCCCTCAGTTCATGCGCGGCAGATTCGCCGCCTTGATGGCCGCGCCCATGGACTCATGGCCCTGGACCAGCTTTCTGCGGTATTCGGCGCCGGTGAGCGGCGCCGGGTCCACGCCGGCTGACTCGAAGATGCGCGCCACCTGGGGGCCCTCGGCAGCTGCCATGGCGACGCGCTCCAGCCTGTCGCGCAGGGCCGGGGCCACGCCCTTGGGGTAGGCCAGGCCGATCCAGGAGTCGATCTCCACGTCGTAGCCCTGCTCCCTGAGCGTGGGCACTTCGGGCAGTTCCTTCCAGCGCATGGGGCTGGCGCTGGCCAGCAGGCGCATTTTTCCGGCCTTGACATGCTGGACGATGTCCGAAGGGTTCTGCACGATGACGTCCACCTGCCCGCCGATCAGGCCGGCCACGGTCTCTGCGCCGGACTTGTAGTTGATCTCCTCGAACCTGCCGCCCGTCTTGCGCCCCAGCTCGTACATGGCCAGGTTGTTGGGCGCGGACGGCGCGCCAAAGAAGATGCCCTTGCCCTGGCGGGACGCAGCCACCAGGTCGGCCATGGTCTTGTAGGGCGAGTCCGCGCGCACGGCCACCCCATAGCGGTAGCGGGCCACGCCTGCGATGAAGTCGAAGTCATCGACCTTGTAGTCCACCTTCATGAGGTGGGGCGTGATGGCGATGGTCGAAAACGTCACCACGCCCAGCGTATAGCCGTCGGGCTTTTGCCGGGCCAGCGACGAGACGCCCAGCGTGCCCTGCGCTCCCGCGCGGTTGTTGGGCACCACGGGCTTCTTGAGCAGGCCCTCCATGGCATTGCCGATGGCGCGCGAGGCCACGTCGGTATTGCCGCCTGCGCCGTAGTTGATGATCAGGGTCAGTTCCCGCTCGGGAAACGCGTCCGTGCCCTGGGCCAGCGCCGGGGCGCCGGCTGCGGCCGCCAGCGCTGCCGCGCAGAAGGCCGAAAGCAGGCATCTGCGAGATGCGGGTGATGGATATGCATGCATGGTTGTCTCTCGTTGCGATCTTGGGTTCTGTCGTCTTTGGAAGTCGTGCTTTCACGGTGCAGCGCACTACCCACTGACCGTGAAACAGGCATGCCCTGGAAGTGGGGGCACCGAGGAAGGGCCGCCCCGCACCGAGGGTGCCGTCCCCCCCGCGAAGCAAGAGGGGGAAGCGGCGCAGCCGCTCAGGGGGTGCCGTCCCTCTTCAATTCATGAAGAAGCCGCCGTTGACGTCGATCACGGCGCCATTGGTGAAGCCTGCGGACTCGCTGCACAGGTAGCGGATGGCGGCACCGACCTCGGCCGCCTCGCCCAGGCGCCGCACGGGGATCTGCTCGGCATAGCGGCGGTTGACCTCGTCGCCGGCCTGCTGCGCCATCGGCGTCAGGATGCGGCCCGGCGCCACGCAGTTGGTGGTGATGCCGTACTGGCCCATCTCCGAGGCGATGGAGCGGCTCAGGCCCAGCACGGCGGACTTGCTCAGCATGTAGGCGGGGCCGGCCACGATGGACTTGCCGCGCCCGGCCAGCGAGGACACGTTGACGATGCGCCCCCAGCCCCGCTGCTTCATGCCCGGCAGCGCCAGCTGGCACAGGCGCAGCATGGACAGCAGGTTGACGTCCAGGATCTGCTGCACCTCGCCCAGCCCCACTTCGAGGATGCCGTTGGACTGGCCGCTGGCGTTCTTGAGGCTGATGCCGGCGTTGTTGACCAGGATGTCCACGCCGCCATGGCGCTGCACCATGTCCGCGACCACGCGCTGGCGGGCTGCCTCGTCGCAGACATCGAGCACCACGGCGCTGGCCCGGGCACGCAGTTCCTGCGGAACCAGATCCAGGTCGGGCGCGGCCAGGTCAGCCAGCACCACGCGGCGGCCGTCGCGCAGCAGTTCGATGGCGGTGGCCAGGCCGATGCCGCGTGCGGCGCCGGTCACCAGGGCCGTGCGGAGGGGGAAGTTCTCAGGCGCGCTCATCAGTGGCTCTCCGGCGTGTAGAAGGTGATGGGGGGAAAGGCGTCTTCGGTGCACATGACCTCGATCAGCGTGGCCTCTTCGGCGGCCATGGCGGCGCGCAGCGCGGGGGCGATGGCATCGGCCGATTCCACGCGCACGCCGTGTATGCCGCAGGCCCGTGCGATGGCCGCGTGGTCCACGCCGCTGAAGTTCACGGCCGAGGTGTGCTCGCCGAACTTCACATGCTCGGCATGCTTCTGATAGCCCAGGATGCCGTTGTTGATGAGGACGGTGATGACCTTGATGCCCATGCGCCTGCAGGTCTCCATCTCCGACCACACATGGCCGAAGCCGCCGTCGCCCACCAGGCAGAACACCTGGCCGCCGTCCTGCGCCAGGCGCGCGCCCATGGCCATGGGCATGCCCCAGCCCAGGCCCGCCAGGCCGCGCGGCGTGAGGAAGCGCTGGCCGGCCCGGCGCGCGGTCAGGTAGTTGGTGACCCACAGCGTGGAGTAGCTGGCATCGGCCACCACGGTGTCCTCGGCGGTCAGCAGGGCGTCGAGCTCATGCATGATGCGTTCGGGCCGTATGGGTGCGGCGTTGGACAGGCGTACTTCGGCTGATTCCTGCCGGTGCCTTTCCCTGCCCTTGGCAATGCGTGCGGCCAGTGCAGCGCGCTGGCCGGTACGGGCCGACAGATCCAGCGGCCCGGCGATGTCCAGCATGGCTTGCAGCGCCAGCCGCGCATCGCCCACCAGGCGCATGGCGTCGTAGTTGCGCCCTATCTCCTGGCCGTCGATATCGAGGTGGATGAATTGCGCATCGCGCGGGTACAGCGTCCAGCTGTCCGTGCCGTTCTGGTTGGTGCGGTTGCCGATCAGGAACACCACGTCGGCCCCGGCCACGAAATCCTTCAGGTAGCGGCCCGAGCCGTTGGGCCCCAGGCAGTTGGCGACCACGCCCAGCGACAGCTCATGCGTCTCGGCCACGGCACCCTTGCCCATGTTGGTGGTGGCCACGGGCAGGCTCAGCGCTTCGGAAAAGGCGCTCAGTGCCTCGCTGGCACCCGAGATGTGCACGCCGCCACCGGCAACGATGACCGGCGCGCGGGCCTGGAGCAGCGCGCCCACGGCCTGTTCCAGCAATTGCCGTTCGGGCACGGCGCGGTCCAGCGGAAAGCGGGCCAGTGCAGCGGGCCGGGGCACGCTGGAGGGCTGGGCAGGCTCGGTGAGCAGGTCGGCCGGCAGCATCAGCGCCACGGGGCCAGGCCGGCCGCTGCAGGCGGCGATGATGGCCTGCTCCACATAGTCTTCCACGCGCGATGCCTGGTCCACGCGGCGCACCCACTTGGTCACGGGCTTGAACAGGCCCATGTGGTCCAGATCCTGGAAGGCGTTCCTGTCGGTCTGGTCGCGCGCCACGTCCTGCACGAGCGCGATGATGGGGATGGAGACCTTCAGCGCCTCGGCCAGCGGCGCCACCAGCAACGCTGCGGCCGGCCCGTTCTGCGCGGTGATCACGGCCGGCCTGCCGCTCATGCGGGCATGGGCATCGGCCATGTAGCCGCCCGCGTTCTCGGTGCGGTAGGCGATCTGGCGCAGGCCCAATTCCTCGGCGGCCAGCACGAACATGCTGGGCAGGCTCTGCCCGAAGAACTGCGTGATGCCGTGCCGCTTCAGGACCCGGGCCACCAGGTGGCCTACGGTGTCCTGCTTGTTCAATCCAGGGTTGCTCAGGGGTTTCGACATGGGTTGCGGTTTCCGTTCAACAAAAAAAGGCGTAGCGGCTCCCTCGCCATGACAATCGCCAGCGATACGGAAAGGGAAGCCAGGGGGAACTTATCTATTCAGGAAATTCAAAGGCAATCCAGGACACGGCCAGTCCAGCGCCACCAGCCGCCCCGTGGAAGACAGGGTGACAAAAGCCGTCTTCAGGTCCTTGCCACCAAAGCAGATGTTGGTGGTCATGGGGTCGGGCAGCTCGACCCTGTGCAGCACCTGCCCGGCTGGCGAGACCACGGTGATGCCGCCCTCGCCCAGCGTGGCAAGGCAGATGTTCCCTTCGGCATCCACGGCCAGGGAGTCGATGTTCTGCATGCCCGGCAGGCGGCAGACCAGCCGTCCGCCATTGGGCGAATCGGGCCAGGGCCGGGCCAGGATGTGCCCGGGCTCGCCGATGTCGAAGGCCCACAGCCGCCCCGTGAAGGTCTCCGCCACATAGAGCGTCTTCTCATCGGGAGAAAGACCGATTCCGTTGGGCGACCACAGCGGGAAGACGGCCTCGCGGATGGCGCTGCCATCGGCCAGCGCGTAGCAGACGCCGCCCCGGTCCCCCTCACGCGGCCGCACCTTGCCGTGGTCGGTGAACCAGAACCCGCCATGCCGGTCGAAGACCAGGTCGTTGGGCCCCTTCAAGGGTCCGCTGCCGCTTTGCGTGTACAGGCATTCGACCTGGCCCGAGGCCAGGTCCACGGCCTCTATGCGCCCGCCTGAATAGTCGTTGGCCTGGCCTATGGGCCGCAGCCCATGCTCCGCACTGCGGTGCCACTGGAAGCCACCGTTGTTGCAGATGAACAGCTTGCCGCCGGGGCCTGTGGCGGCGCCGTTCGGGCCTGCACCCAGGTGGACGAGCTGCCGCCTTGTGCCATTGGCCGTCACCCGGGTCAGCCAGCCGTTGGCGATCTCCACCAGCACGACCGATCCATCGGGCATGGCCACCGGGCCTTCGGGAAACTCCAGGCCGTCGGCCAGTGCCCGGAGCGAGGGTTCTGTTTTTTGCAGCGTGTATGTCATGTGCGCCTCACTGCATCAATCGATGCTCAGGTTCAAGCGCCTGATCACGGCACCGTATTTTTCGGAATCGTCCCTGACCATGGCCTGCAATTGCTGCGGGGTGGACGGCGAAACCTCCAGCGCCATTTCCGAGAAATTCTTCTGCAACCGGGGATCAGCCAGGGCCTTGTGCAGCACGGCGTTGAGCTGCTCCACCACGGTGGGCGGCGTGCCGCCAGCGACGAAGGCGCTGAAATGGTTGGCGATCTCCACCCCGCGCGCGCCCGCCTCGGCGAAGGTCGGCACATCGGGCAGATGCGGCGAGCGCCGGTCTCCCGTGACGGCGATGACCCGGACCTTGCCCGACCGGGCATAGGGCACGACGGTGGGCAGGTCGGACATGAAGACCGGCACCTGCCCCGCCAGCAGGGCCTGCATGGCCGGGGCGCTGCCCTTGTAGGGCACGTGCACCATCTGGATGGCGCTGCCGGCCAGGAACATCTCCATGGCGAGGTTGGTGCCGTTGCCATTGCCGGTGGAGGCATAGCTCAGGTCGCCATGCGACCTGGCATGGGCCACCAGCTCCCGGACACTGCCTGCGGGAAACGAAGGCAAGGCCACCAACGCGATCGGATTGCGCGCCAACACGGTGACCGGCACCAGTGCGCGCTCCGGGTCATAGGCCAGCTTCCTGAAGAGGAACGGGTTCATCGACGCCACCGAGGGATCGAAGACCGCGAAGGTATGGCCATCGGCGGGTGCGGCCTGCAGGGCCTGCACGGCGATCACGCCCGAGCCGCCAGGGCGGTTGTCCACCACCACGGCCTGTCCGGTCTGCCCCGTGATGGCCGCCGCAATCTGGCGCGCGATGTTGTCCGAGGCCCCGCCTGCGGCATAGGGCACCAGAATTCGCAGCGGCTTGGATGGATAGGTGGTGGATGCAGCGGACGCCGCGCAAGAAAGGCTGATAAGGGCCGTGCCCATGGCAAGCCATTGGCGGCGGTTCGATGGTGATACGGGCATGTGTCCTCCCGGGATTTTGATGCATGGTACTTGATGCATCAAACACCAAACATGGGGTTAGCCCGTGGACCAGTCACGCTCGGATGTGACGGCCATCCCACCATCCCCCGGGAGGTACCATTGCGCCCAAGCAGTTGCGGAGGCCCGATGTCCAGCGTTTTTTCACAGATCCGAACCAATCAGACCCTTGCCGAAAAAACCTATCTGCAGATCCGTGACGCCATCGTGAGAGGCCAGCTGCAACCCGCGCAGCGCCTCGTCTACCGCAGCCTGGCCGAAGAGTTCGGCATCAGCCCCACGCCCGTGCGTGATGCCATACAGCGCCTGGCCTCCGAAGGCGCCCTGGACCTGGACGACCGCGGCGTGGCCACCGTGCCCGTGCTCAGCGTGGAGCAGTATGTGGAAATCATCGCCCTGCGCATCGAACTGGAAGGCCGCGCTGCCGCAGCCGCCGCCAGCCGCCATCCGGGCCAGGGCTTCATCGACACCCTCACCCAGCTGCACCAGGACCTGGAAAAATCCATCGCCGTGGACGACGACGCCACGCTGATCGCCAACGAGCGCTTCCACTTCTCCATCATCGAAGCCGCGCAGCAGCCCGTGCTGGCCAGCCTCATCGGCCTGCTGTGGCTCAAGTGCGGCCCCTCCGTGCGCTACCTGTACCGTGGCACCTACGCCCGCGCGGCCGAACATCCGCACATCCGGCTGATCCATGCGCTGGAGCAAAGGGACGGCCCCGCCGCCCGGCAAGCCGTGGTGCAGGATCTGCAAAGCGCCTGCCTGCATATCCTCAGGAAGATTGCCAAGGATGATGGGATGGAGTTTCCGCAGGAGTGGGAAGTGGCGGGGTAAGGCATTGACCCCGCACGCCTGTGCTCACGTGGTTATTCCCTGCCGTCCAGGCAGGTCTCGCCTAGCGCCTTCGCGCCGCTGCAACCCGTTGATTCCCTGGCCAACGAGCGACCTCTCGCAAAACAGACAGCCCTCCCCGGCTCCCAATCTTTCGGCGTACACGCCCATGATGCAACGAGCCGTTTCTCCTCTGTAATTTTTATCTAGCTAAAAGCTACGCTTCATCGGTTCTTCACAGCAAGGCCTGTCTCAATGTGAGCACAAATCTGTAGTTTCGCTCGATAAATTTCCCCCTGCAGAGGGTGATATCGTCACGCGCTGACGATACAGATCAATTTAACAAATATCATCATTATTTGATATTTCAAGTCAACTGCATCAAGTCTTAATTTCATTTCAACACTAAATGCAATCCAGCATCAAATCAGAGAATCCGGCAATTCACCAAAGGCCTTCAATTCAGCATGGCTTATTCCATCAAAAGTATGAACATAGCCGCCGACTTGTAGCCTAACCATGAATTTCAGATTTATGGTCGTCACATCAAAATTCACACCAATAGCAGAGTACAAAGTTTTAAATAGAACAAATGGCCAATCATGCATTGTTATCCCATATTTCCCACCATTAATCTCAATAGTCTCATTCCCTAAAGTCCAGTACCAAATCTTGCCATCATCAACTTCAGCAACCCAGGAAGATTCTAAAGATCTGTTACCCTGCACAAATGGTGCCGATGCACGGAAATACTGTACCAAACTGTGAGTAAATTTGTTTCTAAATCGAAACATTGATTCAATCTTTATCTTTTCCACCAGTCTCTCTTCCGATACTGGAAGACCTGGATAAATAGTATTTGGCTGAGGGTTTTCAATTACAGGAATTCTCGAGACATCAAGAGTTGACATTAATCGGCTGCGCACATTATTTTCCAGTCGATTTATTCCGTTTTCAAAAGCCCTTTTCACGCCATAGCGCGAATTATAGTAGCTTAACAAGCATTTTGTTGCTTCAACCGCCCCCATTTCCGCAGTTATAGATTCCAACGCTTGATCTCTCTCCTGAGAATATTTCCCAGAATTTATCCATTTTGGAAAATCTGCGTACTCGGAATTTTGTCCAAGCTTATCAAAGCAAGTCAGTAACAAGTAGACAACCAACCCTTCCCGCTCATGCCGAGGATGCAACTGCCAATTCTCTTCAGATCTCCCGTATCCCGCAAATCCCAACATCGCATCAGATTCTTCAAGAAGCTCTTGCGCCATCTTTAATCTGGCCAAAACAAATCTATTAATTTCGACGCGCTCTTCTTCAGAGTCCATAGCTCGACGCCCTTTGCCAATCTAAAAAATCATTTGCATTTAACTGCATCGACGCATTTCACCAAATTCGCATTCTTTGAGCTAGCCCCGTTCCTATGAAGTTCTAGCAAGCGCGCAGGGCGAGCCGTCGATACGCGCATTTTTACGTCAAATTCCGTCTGACGAGACATCGATAGAAACTGCATGCAGGTCGCGCGACGCTTGGCCCTACACCCAGCCGGCAGGGCCGCCGAAAGCCACATATTTATGGCGTGGGCGGGGTCTCGGCGCGACGGCAGAAGGTCAACTCAAGTCGGAGAGTCACCTTCATCGTCATCAAGCGAGTAGGGCCGAAAACTGCCTACGACCATGCCCGTCCATGCGTTCAGTTCATCCTTCATGCGCGACTGCAGCATCTGGATTTCGTTGCGCGCGAAGACCTTCGCACCTTTTCGACATCACAGAACCCTCCCACGTTGTTCGGCATCATGCCCATCAGCTGGGGCGGAACCCGATGAGCGGCCAGCACGTCATCCCTGCTGCTGGCCTTGATGTTCACGAATTCGTCTTTGGCCGCCACTTCGCTGATGGGAATCAGCTTGATGCCATCGGCCTTGCCGTTGGGCGCGTAGTAGAAGAGGTTCTTGAAGTTGCCCACGCCCTTGGACTTGATGAGCTGATGGCGCATTGCCTCGATGTCTTCCTCATGCTGGGCGGGGTCGGTCACATAGAGGATAAAGCCAGCGTGCGAGCCGTTGGCGTAGTACCGGCGGCGGAACAGCGTTGCCGCCTCGTTGAGCACGGCCGACTGCACAGCGCCGAAGTCGAGGCAAGCCGTACATCTCCTGTTGGATGTCAGGCTCACCTAAGAGGCATACCTAGCAAACTGCTGCCAGCAAACGCGGGCAACCAGACGCCCCCTCAGGACTTGGTATTGCGCTTCACCCGCTTTACGCCAAGCCTATCCACCATAGGCTCGCCCTGCGCCCCCGAAACCACCCGATGACGCGCAATCGCGCTCGCCATGCGGCTGAGGGGTTCCTCATCCTCCATGCGGACATAGTGACCCAGAGCATCTTCAATTTCCTTCGCAGAGCTCTGGCTGATCGCCTGTGCCACGTCCCGTACTGCCTTGTTGACGGGCTTACCTTGCTCCTCCACGGGCAGGAGTTCGAAGAACTCCTTCAAATGAATCGCCAGCATGGCTTGGAGGCCCATAAGGCCGGCCTCCGCCGCCAAGCGCTGGGCGGCCAGGCGCTCGTCATCGAAGGTCCTCTGCAGGCGCTCGTTGATTTCGGCATTGAAGCTTTTGCTGGTCCTGTCCGCCGCCTCGTGTAGGGCCTGGTGCAGCTCAGGTGGCACGCGCAGTGCGGTGCGGATGTAGTCGTCTTGTGCCATGACACAAATTCTATGGGTCGGCTTCAAAATAGTATTGACACCAAAATGAAGTCAAAATACATTCAAAATTGACTTCATTTTGAAGCCAAACATCAAGCAGTGAGCAGGTATAGGGCTTCGCGCAATCCGTTCAGCCCCCTTCACACAGCACCCGGCAATGGAGGAGAACCATGGCAAGGAATGACCCATCAGCCTCTGCAGGCAAGCCCACCCCAGCCAGAAACAACATGGCCCGAGCCTCTCTTGCCGATGCCCACCAAGCAGTCCTGTTCGCAGCAGGAGTGCTCAAGCACACGGTGAAAAGCATCCTGTACGACGGAGCACAGGAGCGCTACTCCTGCCCTCACGTCAGCCGGGCATTTGCAGCGCTCAACCAGCTTCCTGCTCCCGGTTGCTGCCCGGCAAGCAGTCCCCATGAGCCGGTGCGGGTGGATCTGCTTTCACTGCTCGCACTCATCAGCTCGGAGTTGGAGTTCGCAAGCGACACATTCCGAGAGAACCGGTTCAGTGCAGCAGACGAAGCGGCTTTTGTTCATGGACTGCTGGAACACGCCTTTGAATTTGCAGACCGGCTGTTCGGGGCCTACAACGAGCTACCCCACTCCTTGGACGACCTGCGTTTCCTGGCCAGCTTTGCTGCAGCCAAGGAGGCTGGCAACGGTGTCAACACATACGGCAGCCAGGCAGATACAGCATCACCGGTCACAGCGGCATCGCCGTTGCTTGGAAGCGGCCACCGGGCCAATGAGTTGCTCATTCGTTGCTCGTTCGACATCGAGGCAGCAGCCCACGCCGTGACAGCGCTGGGAGACCAGATCACGGAACCGGAGCAGATTCAGATCGCCTCGCTGATTCGCTGCTATGGCGCACGCATCGCGAAACTCAACAGTGTTCTGATGAGCTATCTCACCGGGGACGAAGTGATCACCCTGGCGGATGCGCAGCACGCCCTGTACCAAGGGGCCAAGCATTTGCCAGAAGGAGCCCTGTGACGACGTACGGCGGAAATGGTCCCTTGGATTGAGCGCAGCGCATTTGTGTGCCGCGATCTACGCCCCCTTGGCGCGGCGTCCAACCTCGGGTAGTCAATAATGTGACCTTTGTCCGCCACCACGCCCCACACGATGGGTACGGCCCGAGGCGGGCAGCACGACACAAGAACATTTGCGCCTTCCTGCGGCCCCGCGCCTCCCAGGCAGGCCCTGCCCGGCACCTGCATGCCGCCGCAACCTGTTGATTCCCAAGCCAATGAGCGACCTTTCGCAAAGCACACAGCCCTCTCCGGCCCCTGATCTGTCGGCGCACACGCCCATGATGCAGCAGTACCTGGGCATCAAGATCAACTACCCCGACACGCTGGTTTTCTACCGCATGGGGGATTTCTACGAGCTGTTCTTCGGGGATGCGGAGAAGGTGGCGCGGCTGCTGGATATCACGCTGACCACGCGCGGGCAGACGGCGGGGCAGCCGATTCCTATGGCGGGCGTGCCCTTCCATGCGCTGGAGAACTACCTGGGCCGGCTGATCAAGCTGGGCGAGTCGGTGGCGATCTGCGAGCAGGTGGGCGAGGTGGGCGCCGCCAAGGGCCCGGTGGAACGCAAGGTGGTGCGCGTGGTGACACCGGGCACGCTGACCGACAGTGAGCTGCTGTCGGACAAGAGCGAGGCGATCTTGCTGTCCCTGCACACGGCCGGGCGCCAGCGCTGCGGCCTGGCCTGGATGGCGGTGACACAGGGGCGCATCCACCTGGCCGAGTGTTCCCACGATGAGCTGGGCGCCTGGATTTCGCGCATTGCGCCCAGCGAGCTGATCTACAGCGCGGGCGTGACCGAGCGTTTCGAGCAAAGCCTGTTCGCGCTGCGCCATGGCGGCTCCATTGCCTGCCCGCTGTCGCCGCGCCCCGACTGGCAGTTTGACGGCGGCCTGGGCGAGCGCAAGCTGCTGGAGCTGCTGGGCGCCGCCAGCCTCAAGGCCTGGGAGGCCGAGGACCTGCCGCTGGCCCATGGCGCCAGCGCCGCGCTGCTGTCGTATGCGGAGCACACGCAGGGCCGCAGCCTGTCGCACATCCACGCTCTGCAGGTGCAGCGCGACGATGAGCTGATTGCGCTGCCGCTGGCCACGCGCCGCAACCTGGAGCTGGTCAAGACGCTGCGCGGCGAGGATTCGCCCACATTGTTCTCTCTGCTGGACACCTGCATGACGGGCATGGGCAGCCGCCTGCTCAAGGCCTGGCTGCTGGAGCCGCGCCGCGACCGCACGCAGGCCATGGCGCGGCTGGAGGCCACGCGGGCGCTGCAGGGCGCCAGCGCAGGCGGCATGGCCGCGCCCTGGCAGCAGTTGCGCGAGCAGCTCAAGGGCGTGAGCGATGTGGAGCGCATCACCGCGCGCACGGCGCTGCGCCAAGTGCGCCCGCGCGAGCTGGTGGGACTGGGCCGCACGCTGCACAAGGCCGCCGTGCTGGCCCAGGCCGGGCAGACGCCCTCGGCCCACCTGACCCAGCTGTTTGCCGACCTGCAGCCGCCCGAGGGCTGCGCCGAGCTGCTGGTGCGCGCCATCATGGAAGAGCCGGCCGCCCTGGTGCGCGACGGCGGCGTGTTCGCCACGGGCTACGACGCCGAGCTGGACGAGCTGCGCGCCATCCAGAACAACTGCGACGACTTCCTGCTGGAGCTGGAGGCCAAGGAAAAGCTGCTGACCGGCATTCCCAACCTGCGCGTGCAGTTCAACAAGGTGCACGGCTTCTATATAGAAATCACCAACAGCTACAAGGACGCGGTGCCCGAGCGCTACCGCCGCCGCCAGACGCTGAAGAACGCCGAGCGCTACATCACGCCCGAGCTCAAGGCCTTCGAGGACAAGGCCCTGTCGGCGCAGGAGCGCGCGCTGCAGCGCGAGAAATTCCTCTACGAGCAGTTGCTGGACCAGCTGCAGCCCCATGTGCCGGCGCTCACGCGCGTGGCCGGCGCCATTGCGGCCATCGACGTGCTGTGCACGCTGGCCGAGCGCTCGCTGACGCTGAACTGGTGCGCGCCCGAGTTCGTGAACCATCCCTGCATCGAGATCGAGGCCGGCCGCCACCCGGTGGTGGAAGCCCGCATGGCCGAGACCTCCAGCGGCAGCTTCATCGCCAACCACACGCGCATGAACGCCAACACGCGCATGCAGGTCATCACCGGCCCCAACATGGGCGGCAAGTCGACCTATATGCGCCAGGTGGCGCTGATCGTGCTGCTGGCCAGCATGGGCTCGCATGTGCCGGCGTCCAGCTGCCGGCTGGGGCCCATCGACGCCATCCACACGCGCATCGGCGCGGCCGACGACCTGGCCAATGCCCAGTCCACCTTCATGATGGAGATGACCGAGGCCGCGCAGATCCTGCACTCGGCCACGCCCCACAGCCTGGTGCTGATGGACGAGATCGGCCGGGGCACCAGCACCTTCGACGGCCTGGCGCTGGCCAGCGGCATCGCCACCCAGCTGCACGACAGGACGCGCGCCTTCACGCTGTTTGCCACGCACTACTTCGAGCTGACCGAACTGCCGGCCAAGGCACGCGCGGCCGTGAACATGCATGTGAGCGCCGCCGAATCGGGCCAGGACATCGTCTTCCTGCACGAGATCCAGCCCGGGCCGGCCAGCCGCAGCTACGGTATCCAGGTGGCCAAGCTGGCGGGCATGCCGGCCGGCGTGCTGCACCACGCGCGCCATGCGCTGGAGGCACTGGAGGCCCATGCCGACGAGGGCCGCCTGCAGGTGGACCTGTTCGATGCGCCCGACATGCCCGAGCCCGAAAGCCGCCACGACCCGCTGGCCCAGGCGCTGGCCGCCATCAATCCCGACGCACTGAGCCCGCGCGAGGCGCTGGAAGCCCTTTACCAGCTCAAGAAGATCGCCGCCTGAACGCGGTCAATCGCCTCGCACTAAACTTGCCATTTCCGCAGATTCGGACGCTTCCATGACTTATTGCGTTGCCATCAAGCTCAACGCCGGCCTGGTTTTCCTGGCCGACTCGCGCACCAATGCCGGCCTGGACCAGATCAGCTCGTTCCGCAAGCTCATGGTCTACGAGAACCCCGGCGACCGCTTCATGGTGCTGCTGTCGGCCGGCAACCTGTCCATCACCCAATCGGTGCGCGAGCTGCTGGAGAGCCAGCAACTGCGCGACGAGGCCACGGGCGACATGCTGACCATCTGGAACGTGCGCAGCATGTTCGACGCGGCCCGCGTGCTGGGCGCGGCCGTGCGCCATGTGTTCGAGCGCGACGGCGTGGCGCTGTCGCGCTCGGGCGTGGACTTCAATATCTCGCTGGTGCTGGGCGGCCAGATCCAGGGCGAGAACATGCGGCTGTTCCAGGTCTACTCGGCAGGCAACTTCATCGAGGCCACGAGCGAGACGCCCTACTTCCAGATCGGCGAATCCAAGTACGGCAAGCCCGTGCTGGACCGCGTGATCACGCCGCGCACGCCGCTGGACGAGGCCGCCAAGTGCGCCCTGGTGTCCATGGACAGCACGCTCAAGTCCAACCTCTCGGTGGGCCTGCCGCTGGACCTGATCGTGTACGAGAAGGACCGCTTCGCCTCCGACAAGATCGTCAGCATCGACGAGAGCAATCCGTATTTCCGCATGCTGCACGACAGCTGGGGCGAGCGCCTGCGCCATGTCTTCGACAGCATCGAAGACCCGGCCTGGGATGGCGGCGATTCCGCGGTGCCCATTCGCGTGCACAGCCGCCAGGCCCAGCCGCTGACCAAGGTCACCGCGCCGGCCGGCGCCCTGCGCGCCAACGCGCGCACCATGGGCCGGCTGCCGCCTGCGGCGCTGCGCCAGCCCTATCACAGCGGCACGGGTGCCGGCCTGGGCACCTCCACGGCCGACGGGCTGGCCACCTCGCCCATGACGCCCCTGCAGCCGGGCCCGGCATCGCCCATGCGGCCGGACGCCGGGCAACCCTCCGGCCACCAGCAAGGCATGCCGGATGCTCCGGACCGAACCGGCCAGGAGCCCCAGCCGTGAACGCGGCCCGGCCCGCGCTGCGGGCCGACAGCGATGCGGGCACGGAATCGGCACCGCTGCCCGTGGTCTTCTCGCATGCCAACAGCTTTGCGCTGCCCACCTACCGGCTGCTGTTCTCGCTGCTGGCCGAGCGCGGGATCGCGGCGCAGGGCGTGGAGCGCTTCGGCCATGACCCGCGCTTTCCCGTCACCAACAACTGGCCGCACCTGGTCGAGCAACTGGCCGAGTTCACGCGCGCCGAGGTGGAGCGCGTGGGCGGTCCGGTCTTTCTGGTCGGGCATTCGCTGGGCGGTTTCCTGAGCGTGATGACGGCTGCACGCCACCCCGAACTGGCGCGCGGCGTGCTGCTGATCGACTCGCCCCTGCTCAGCGGCTGGCGCGCCAATGCCGTGGGCGTGGCCAAGCGCACGCAGCTGGTGGGCTCGGTCTCGCCGGGCAAGATCAGCGCCCGCCGCCGCAATGCATGGGACAGCGATGACGAGGCCATGACCTACTTCCGCGCCAAGAAGGTGTTTGCGCAATGGCACCCGCAGGTGCTCCAGGACTATGTGCAGGGCGGCCTGGCCGATGTGGACGGCCGGCGCACACTGCACTTCACGCGCGAGGTGGAGACCGCCATCTACAACACCTTGCCGCACAACCTGGCCTCGCTGCTGCACCACCATCCGCTGCGCTGCCCGGCGGCCTTCATCGGCGGGCGTGCCTCGGTGGAGATGCGCCAGGTGGGCATGGATCTGACGCGCCGCATCACGCGCGGGCGCGTGATGATGCTGGACGGCAGCCACCTGTTCCCCATGGAGCGGCCCCATGCCACGGCCGCCGCCATCGAGGCATCTCTGCTGAACCTGCTCGGCCCCGAGGGCTGAACCGGGCGCCCCGAATGTGAAAAGGCCACCTTGCGGTGGCCTTCTGCGTTGGTGCCTGAGGAATGCCTGGGGCCCTTCGCCCAAGCCTGGGTCAAACCTCGCTCCAGCTCACGACCCCGGTGAAGGCCGTGACCAGCACGATGATGCCGAAGGCGATGCGGTACCAGGCAAACGGTACGAAGCTGTTGGTGGAGATGTAGCGCAGCAGCCAGCGCACGCACAGCCAGGCGCTGATGAAGGAGAACACCAGGCCCACGGCGAACATGGGGATGTCGGCCGCCGACAGCAGTGCGCGCTCCTTGTAGAGGCTGTAGACGCCGGCGCCGATCAGCGTGGGAATGGCCAGGAAGAACGAAAAGTCGGTGGCCGCCTTGCGCGACAGGCCCATGAGCATGCCGCCGATGATGGTGGCGCCGCTGCGGCTGGTGCCGGGAATCATGGCCAGGCACTGCACCAGGCCGACCTTGAGGGCATCGAGCGGCGTCATCTCGTCCACGGTCTGCACGCGCATGGCCGAGGCGGGCCGGCGCTCGGCCCACAGGATGACGAAGCCGCCCAGGATGAAGGTAGTGGCCACCACGGTGGGCGTGAACAGGTGCGCCTTGATGAACTTGCCGAAGATCAGCGCCAGCACCACGGCCGGCAGGAAGCCGATGATGACGTTCAGCGTGAGCCGCTGCGCCTGGCGGCTGGTGGGCAGGTCGACCACGGTGGAGCGGATCTTTTGCCAGTACACCAGCACCACGGCGAAGATGGCGCCGGTCTGGATGGCGATGTCGAAGACCTTGGCCTTGGCATCGTCGAAGCCCAGCAGCGAGCCTGCAAGGATGAGGTGCCCGGTGGAAGAGATGGGAAGGAACTCCGTCAGTCCTTCCACGATGCCCATGATGGCGGCCTTGACCAGCAAAAGAATGTCCACGGCAAGCGTCCTGTCGCAATGCAAAAGTGGGCCATTATCTGCGCTGGCCATGGCCTGCCGGTGTCCGCCTGCCCGCCTGTCAGCGGCAATCGCAAACTTTTACAACGCCGGGCCCGCGACGTTGCTGCGCGCCCGGCACTGTGCTGCAATGTGGGTGCGCTGGACTTCAGCGCGCCTTCAAAACCATTCCATCATGAAAAAAATCGTTGTTCTGGCAGTTGTCTCCCTGGCCTGCAGCATGGGCATGGCCGCAGGGGACAAGGCTCCCACGGCCCAGCAAAAGCTGATGGGCACCTGCAACACCGAAGCCACCGGCAAGAAAGGCGATGAACGCAAGGAGTTCATGAAGTCCTGCCTGTCCGACGGCAAGAAGCGCCAGCAGGAACGCATGAAGACCTGCAACGTGGACGCCACGGGCAAGAAGGGTGATGAGCGCAAGGCGTTCATGAGCGAGTGCTTGAAGAAGGACTGACCCCCTGAGGCGCTGCGCGCCTTCCCCCTCTCGCTGCGCGGGGGGGACGACACCCTCGCTGCGGGGCGGCCCTTCCTCGGTGTCCCTCGCTTTGGGGCGCGCCAGTCGGGATGGCCTTGAGCCCGTCAAGCATTGCAAAAAGCCACCGTTTTCGGTGGCTTTGCTGTTTAGGCGGATAGTTTTCTGATTTGGCTATCAATGGAGCCGTGCACTACCGACAGCCGTTCAAACTCGCAGGGATCAAGCGCGGGCAGCCGAGCAAGGGCCGCCCCGCAGTGAGGGCTGCGTCCCCCTCCGCGAAGCGAGAAGGGGGAAGCGGCGCAGCCGCTCAGGGGGTCATCTTCCTAGCTCTTCGCTTGCGCCACCAGATGATGACGCCGGTGATCGACAGGATGGCGACGAGCACGCCGACGAAGGACATGAGCACGCGGCCGGGGGTGCCGAGGATGCGGCCGCTGTGCAGGGGCAGCTGCAGCTGGACGAAGACATCGGCGGCCGTGCCGTGCCAGGGGCGGTAGGTGCCCAGGACTTCGCCGTTGTCCGAGCTGACGTAGATGTTGGACAGGCCCATGCCCATGGCGCCGGTTTCGTCGTGCGGGTCGAAGAAGGAGATGTTGTAGAACGGGAAGTCCCCGCCCCACCAGATGCCGCCTGCGGGCTGGGCGAAGCCCAGGCGCTTGGCCTCGCTCTGGGCGATGGCGATGGCCTGGGCGAACGAGACCTTGGGCACGAGGAGCGTGCCCTGGGGCGCGGGCTTGAGGGTTTCGTAGGGGCCGGGCGTGGTGGTGGAGACGGTGCTCATCACCGGGTAGAAGACTTCGCGGTACAGGTTCAGCGAGAACGAGGTGAAGGCCACGATGACGATGACGGCCCAGACCCACAGGCCGCCCGCGCGGTGCAGGTCGAAGTTGAGCTTGTAGGCGCCGCCGCCCCAGCGCACGCGCCATGAGGGCAGCCAGCGGCGCCACCACGATCCCACGGCCGCCGTCAGGCGCGGGGCGCTTTTCCTGAGCTTGACGGGAAAGGTCAGCAGCAGCGCGACAAAGCTGTCGGCCACCCACAGCAGGGCCAGGCTGCCCATGAACCAGTAGCCCCAGCGGTCCGTGCCCCAAAAGCGCGGGGCCAGCAGGCTTTCGTGCAGGTGGCGCAGCCAGGGCATGAGGTTGCGCTGGCTGAGCGCGAAGCTGCGCCCGTTGCGCTGGCCGGTGATGTGGCCGCTGACCGGGTCGACGAAGACCGTGTCATAGCCCAGCGCAGGCGCCTGGCCCGTGGCCGGGTCGGGCCGGGGGCGCACCATGAACATGGCGGCTTCGCCCTCGACCAGGCCCAGGGTCATGTAGCTGATCTCGGCGCGCGGCTCGCTGGCCTGCACCACGGCGGCCAGCTCCAGCGGGGTCTTCAGCGGGCCGCGTGCCGGGGTCTCCAGCATGTCGGCGTTGAGCCATTCGTCGATTTCATGGTCCCAGGACAGCACGGCCCCGGTGAGGCCGGCCATGGTGAGGAAACCGGCCAGCACCAGGCCAATCCAGCGGTGCACCACCGTCCACAACGCGCGCATGCTTCAGATCGCTCCGGCTCAGAAGTCCACCGATGCGCTCAGCGAGAAGGTGCGCGGCATGGACTGCACCAGGTAGTTGGCGCCCGGGTAGCCGCCCACCGACGACCAGTAGCCCTTGTCGAACAGGTTGTCGATGCGCGCGCGCAGGGTCAGCAGGCGGTTGTTGCCGATGTCCATGAGATAACGCGCGCCGATGTCGGTGCGCGTCCACGAGGCCACCTTCAGCGTGTTGGCGCCGTTGGCGTACTGGCTGGAGGTGTGCATCACGCGCGCATTGAGGGCCAGGCCCGAGACGCCGGGCACATCCCAGTCCACGCCCAGGTTGAGCAGGCGCTTGGGCACGCCGATGGCGTAGTTGCCGATGGTTGCGGCATCGGCGGCCTCGCGGATCTTGGCTTCGCTGAAGGTCACGCCGCCCAGCACGCGCAGGCCCTTGACGGTTTCGCCGAAGACCGTGGCCTCCAGGCCGCTGTTGCGCTGCTTGCCGTACTGGCCGAAGACCTGGTTGGCCACATAGGCCGAAGGCATGTCCGTGGTGTACAGCGCCACCGTGGCGCCCAGCTGCCGGCCCTGCCACTTGAAGCCGATTTCCTTCTGGCGCGACTTGTAGGGCGCGAACACCTGGCCTCCGTTGGACACGGGCAGGTCGTTGGCCGTCTGCGGCGCCACGGCGCCCTTGGTCAGGCCTTCGATGTAGTTGGCGTAGACCGAGGTGTTCTCGCTGGTCTTGAACACCAGGCCCAGCATGGGCGTGGTGGCCGACTTCTTGTAGTTGTCGGTCTGCGCGCCCGTGTTGTAGTCGTAGCTGCTTTGCTCGATGCTCTGGCGGCGCACGCCCACGGTCAGGCGCAGGCGCTCGTCCAGCATCGTCAGCGTGTCGCCGATGGCAAAGCTGTTGAGTTGGGTTTCGCCCGCACGCGTGGGATCGGCCAGGTTGCCGCCGAACAGCGTCATGGCGGGGCGCGCGCTGCTCCAGGGGTTGTAGATGTTGTTGACCACGCCAAAGCCCATGCCCCAGGCATTGCGCTCGGTGGCCGAGTAGGTGCTGGCCGTGGCAACCAGCTCGTGGCCCACGCTGCCCGTGGCCAGGCGCGTGCGGATGCCGACCTCGCCCGTGCCCACGCTGTCCTTGCGCTTGTTGTCGAAGCGCGTGCCCGTGGTGTCGCCGGCCGCATTGCTCACGGTCACGCCGCTCAGGGAGTTGTCTTCCTTGCCGCGGCGCAGGCCGCCGGCGGCCCAGGCCGTGGTGGTGTCGTTGATGTCCCATTCGGCGCGCAGCGTGGCGAACAGGTCGCGCTCGGTGGAGTACGACCAGTTCTGGCCGTAGTTGGTCTTGTTGTCGGGCACGGCCGGGATGAAGCTGCCCGGCGTCACGCTGGGGCGGCCGCCGTTGTAGCTGTTGCGCTGGTAGCCCACGTCGCCCGACAGGCGCACGTTGCGGCTGCGCCAGTCCAGGCCCACGCCCAGGCCGGTGAGCGAGCGGTCTTCGCCATCCACGCCCGTGCCGCCGTCGCGGCGCACGGCGTTCAGGCGGATGCCGGTGCTCTGGTCAGGGCCGAAGCGGCGCGAGATGTCGGTGGAGACAAAGGCCTGGCCGCCCGTCTGGATGCCGGCGCCCACGCGCGTCAGCGCTTCGTTGCCGGCGCGCTTGGGCAGCAGGCTGATGGTGCCGCCAATGCCGCTGCCGCCCGGTGCCGCGCCATTGAGGAAGGCGTTGGCGCCGCGCAGCACCTCCACGCGCTCGAAGAACTCCGAGGCAATGTACTGGCGCGGCAGCAGGCCGTACAGGCCGTTGTAGGCGATGTCGTCCGAGTACACAGGGAAGCCGCGCAGCACATACAGCTCCTGGAAGTTGCCGAAGCCGCGCGCCTGGCGCACGCCCGGGTCGTTGAGCAGCACGTCGCCCACGCTCTTGGACTGGGTGTCTTCGATCAGCTGCTGCGTGTAGCTGGTGGTGGAGAAGGAGGAATTCTTCCAGTCCAGCGTGCCCAGCACGCCGTTGCGCGCCCCCGTGGCCACCTGGCCGCCTGCGAAGGGCTTGGACAGGCCCTGGGCCGATGCGTCGGCACTGGCCTCCACCGTCACGGCCTCCAGCACGGGGTCGCCGCCCCGGGTCTGGGCAATCAGGGCCTGCTGGCTGCACAGGCAGAGAACGGCCAGGGAAATCGGGCGGATGGAGGGCATGAGGATGATACTGAGAATGATTTACAGAATCCGTTAGCTTACCAACCACGTTAGGGCGCTGCTATGAATTTTCTCAATCTGTTGCATCGAAGCAATCCTCCAAGTGATTGAATTCAAAGGCCCTTCGCAATAGTTTGTGCGCACTCCCCATAGCCGCAATCTTCCAACGACCACGGAGATCCCTGCAGCTCGCGGCGCCCCGATGCATCTGGCACCCTGCCGGCGCCCGTCCGTCGCATGGCGCTGGCCCGGCCCGCGTCCGGCAGCGACAGTCCTGTCCCATACAGGCCCGCAGAACCGGGCCGCACGCCAGGACACCGCCATGCAAATGACACCGCTGATCGCCATCCACATGAGTGCCGCCCTCGGGGCCACGGCCACGGGTGCCATCGCCCTGCTGGCACGCCGCCAGGCCGCCGTCCATCCCCGCCTGCACCGCGCGGCCGGCTACGCCTTCGTCACGCTCATGGTCTGCGCGGCGGTGTCCGCCTGCTTCATCCGCGACTACCGCCTGCCCAACTGGGCCGGCTACACGCCCGTCCACCTGCTGGTGCCGCTGACCTTTGCCGGCCTGGGCCGCTCGTTCTGGCACCTGTACCACGGCAACATCGCCGGCCACCGCAAGATCATGCGCAGCGTCTACATCGGCGCCTGCGTCGTGGCGGGCCTGTTCACCCTGCTGCCCGGCCGCTACCTGGGCGACCTGCTGTGGCAGCAGCTGGGCCTGGCCTGACGCCGCTTTCCTTCCCCCTGACGGAGAACTTCCCATGCGCACCCTTGATCCCCTACATCCCCTCGATCCCTCTGCCCGCCACGACGACGATGCCCTGGAGCGCATGGCGCGCCGCCGCGCAGGCGCCAAGATGGGCTGGATGATCCACGCCAGCGTCTATGTGCTGGTCAACCTCGGGCTGGCGGCGCTGTCGCTGTCCCAGGGCAGGCACTGGGCCATCTTCCCGGCCCTGGGCTGGGGCCTGGGGCTGGCCATCCACGGGGCCGTGGTCTGGCTGGCCCTGCCGGGCAACGGCTGGCACGGGCGCATGGTGGAGCGCGAGCGGCAGGCGCTGCAGTCACGCCAGGGCCGCGCCCGCTGAGCGACGCCATGGGACTACCATTGCTCTCCATGCCCGACCTCGCATCCAACGCCCCATCCCAGCGGGCCGCACAGGGCCACATCGTGGAACGGACCACGCTGCTGCGCCACGGCATCGCAACGACCTCGGCCTGCGCCCTGATTGCCGCCGCATTCAGCCTGAGCAACCACGGCCGCTGGGACGTGAACCTCATCTACTCGCTGTCGATTGGCCTGACCAGCTGGCTCACCATCGAACTGGGCCGCTGGCGCCTGACGCGGGGCCAGGACATTCCCTGGCCCGGCGGCTGGCGCGGCGCCGCGCTGGTGGTGGCCGGCATCGTGACGGGGTTCGTGATCGGATCGCTGATCGGCACGGCCTACAGGCAGTGGGCCGATCCCGACGCCAGCACGGCCCTGATGCACCGTCTGTGGATACCGCTGGCCGTCACCATCGTCGCCAGCACGGTGATGTCGCTGGCCTTCTTCCTGCTGGGCTACTCGCGCCACCTGCAGATGCAGGCCGAGCAGGCCCGCCGCCAGGCGGCCGAGGCCAAACTCACCCTGCTGCAGGCCCAGCTGGAGCCGCACATGCTGTTCAACACCCTGGCCAACCTGCGCGTGCTGGTGGCCAGCGACCCGCAGCGCGCCCAGGCCATGCTGGACCATCTGATCGCCTACCTGCGCGCCACGCTGGGCGGCTCGCGCAGCACCGAGCATGCGCTGGGCGAAGAGTTCGCACGCCTGCGCGACTACCTGGCGCTGATGTCCATCCGCATGGGCCCGCGCCTGCAATACACGCTGGACCTGCCCGAGGACCTGGCCCAGGTACCCGTGCCGCCGCTGCTGCTGCAGCCCCTGGTGGAAAACTGCATACGCCACGGACTGGAGCCCAAGCTGGAAGGCGGGCATATCGCCGTGCGCGCGCGCCGCACCGCCGGTGGCCCGCTGGAGTTGACCGTGGCCGACAACGGCATGGGCCTGGATTCCGGAGCGCCCGCCCTGCCCGGCAGCCGCTTCGGCACGGCCCAGCTGCGCGAGCGCCTGGCCAGCCGCTATGGCGACGCCGCGCACTTCGAACTGGCCGCCCTGCCCGAAGGCGGCACGCTAGCCAAAATCACCATTGCCAACGCCGGTTGAAATGACCCACTCCCCCCGCGCCCTGATCGCCGAAGACGAACCCCTGCTGGCCGAGGACCTGCGCCAGGCCCTGGCCCGCGCCTGGCCCGAGCTGCAGATTGCCGCCATGGTGGGCGACGGCCTGAGTGCCGCCCGGCAGGCGCTGGCGCTGCAGCCTGATGTGCTGTTCTTCGACATCCGCATGCCGGGCCAGAGCGGCCTGGAGGCCGCTGCCGAACTGGCCGACGCCTGGCCCGAGGCGCAGCCGTTTCCCATCCTGGTCTTCGTGACCGCCTATGACCAGTACGCCATGGACGCCTTCGAGGCCCAGGCCGTGGACTATCTGCTCAAGCCCGTGCAGCCCGAGCGGCTGGCGCGCAGCGTGCAGCGCCTGCGCGAGCTGCTGGCCCAGCGCACGGTGGCCCCGGCTGGCGCTGCGCTGGCGCAGGCGCTGGAGCAATTGCGGCACCTGGCCGGTGCCACGGCCCCCGCCGCCCCCGCCGCCACCGC
>NZ_JFYT01000078.1:0-30266 GCF_000632165.1 Delftia sp. RIT313
CCCCCCGGCAGCGCAATGCCGAAGTCGCCGTTGAACACGCCCAGCTGCGCATCGTTGCGCGTGACCATGACGGGCCGGCCCGCATACCATTCGCCGCTGCGGCGGATCGCGCCCTGCGCTTCCAGGGCCTGCTCCACCGCCCGGTTGAGGCCGGACACGCCCCAGTCCCCCTCGCGCACGGCGCACAGCAGCCGGAAGCGCTCGAAGGCCTGCAGCACATCGACCACCCAGGCCCGGTGCGCGGCCTCGTAGCCGCCGTCCGCAGCCGGCCTGTTTTGCAGCGCCCTGGCATACAGCGCATAGCTGGCCAGGCCGCCGCGCCCGCGCACGGCCAGTTCGGTCACGGCCTGCACGCCGCCGCCCTGGCGCTCCCAGAGTTCGGAGTGCGTACCGCCTTGCGTGCCGGCATCGAGCAAGGCCTGGGCCTGCGCGGCATGGCCGGCATTCACGGCGCGCGCCAACTGGCCGATGGGGCCACCGAAGCGCCGGCTTTCGCGCAGCATGACGGTGTGCTGCGCAAGAGCCGGAGGCCGGTCGCCTGCCGGCGCCGCGAACTGCGGCGGCACCGCCTGGCCGGCCACGCGCAGCGCATAGTCCAGCGTTTCCCGCAGGTAGCGTCCGGCCTGGGCATCGCGGCACAGGTCGCCCAGCACGGCGCCCGCCTCCACCGATGCCAACTGGTCCTTGTCGCCCAGCAGCACCAGGCGGGCGCCGGACGGCAGTGCCTCCAGCAGCGCCGCCATCATCTCCAGGTGGACCATGGAGGCCTCATCGACGATGAGCACATCCACGTCCAGCTGCCGGCCCGCATGGAATCCCCAGTGCCGCGTATCGGGCCGCGCGCCCAGCATGGAGTGCAGGGTGCGCGCCGCGCCCATGCGCTGCACCAGGCCCGCCAGGTCGATCTCGCCGCCCATGCTGCCCTGCAATTGCAGCAAGGCCCCGTCAATCGATTGCTTCAGGCGCGCGGCGGCCTTGCCCGTGGGCGCGGCCAGGGCCACGCGCAGCTGGCCAGCGTCTGGCGCCGTGGCAAACAGCAGGGCTAGCAGCCGCGCGGCGGTATAGGTCTTGCCGGTGCCTGGGCCGCCCGTGATCACCGACAGCCGGCCGCGCAGCGCCAGCGCGCAGGCCAGCTTCTGCCAGTCCACAGTGCCAGCGTCCGCCGAAGGCGGGAACAGCCGGTCCAGCCAGTGGCGGGCCAGGGCTTCGTCCAGCGGCTGGCCGGCCACGGCCTGCGCCGCCGTGCGCTGGATGACATGGGTGGCCACGGCGCGCTCGTAGTCCCAGTAGCGGCGCAGGTACAGCAGCGGCGCGGGGCCGTCGGCACCGGCCAGCACCAGGGGCTGGCCAAGGTCCTCGCCGCCATCCTGGCCCGCGTCGCCGATCACACGCACCACGGGGCTGGCACCCAGCGCCGCCACCCAGCCGGACAGGCGCGCGGGCAGCATCTGCCACAGGGCCTGCTGCGCGGGCAGCACCTCGGCGGGCCAGGCCAGCACGTCGTTGGGGTTGCCGGCCAGCGGCGCCAGGGGCAGGCAGCTGTGGCCGCGCCCCTCCATCTGCGCCAGCAGCGCGGCGGCCACCAGCAAGGCGGGCCCGGCCTGCGCATCCTGCCCGGCGACGAAGGAGGCCAGCGCCGCATCCAGGCGCCGCAGCAGGCCGGCATCGGCCCAGCGGCGCAGCAGGGCCAGCACTTCATTGGTGTCTGGCGGCACGGCGCCCGGCGGTTTGCCGCCCAGCGATGCGTCGCCCGGCGAGTCGTCGCCCGGCGGTTCGCCGCCCGGCCGTTCATCGAACAGGTCCAGCGTGGCCGTATCGACGGTCCGCGAACGGGGGCGCGGGCTCATGGCGGCTCCTGCATATCGGCGCGGCCGGGGCCGAGCAGTTCATCGAGCGCATCGAGCAGGGGCAGCTCGGGCGCCATGGCATGCATGCCACCGGCCGGGCCATCGATGCCGCGCAGAAAGTAGTACAGCGCGCCGCCCAGCTGGCGCTGCGGCTCGTAGGCCGTGCCCAGGCGGCTGCGCAGCAGCCGGTGCAGGGCCAGCAGATAGAGCGCGGCCTGCACGTCGTAGCGGTGGTGGAGCATGGCGCGGGCCAGGGCCTCCTGGCCGTAGGCGGCGCCGTCCGGGCCCAGGTGGTTGCTCTTGTAGTCAAGCACCCAGTAGCGGCCCTCGTGGCAGAACACCAGGTCGGCAAAGCCCATGAGCATGCCGTGCAGCGAGCGCTGGGGCAGCGCGGGCCGCTCCTGCCCCGGCAGGATGAAGCGCCGGCACAGCTGGTCGATGCGCTCGGCCGGCAGCTGGCGCGCGGGCAGCCAGAACTCCATCTCGGACAATTGCGGGCCCAGCGTGGCCAGCGTGACATTGAGCGGCGCCAGCGGCTGGTGGACCACGGCCGTGAGCCAGGCCAGCAGGTCGCGCGCCTGCTCGCCCCGGCCCGCGCGCTCGCAGCGGCGCACCAGGCGATCAGCGAGCGCACCCTGGCCGTCCACGGGCAGGGCAAAGTCTTCGCCGCCCAGCCATTCCAGCTGGTCGTGCACGAAGTTGCCGACCACGGGGCCGCGCAGAAAGCGGTGCCAGACCGCAGGCCCAGCGGCCGGTCCATCCTGCAGGGGCTGCAGGCCCGCCAGGCCGGCAATGTCCGCCAGTTCCGGCGATGGCGGCGGCTCCAGCGCCTGCTCATCCTCGGCCGGGCGCTGCACGGCCACGGGCAGCACGGGCAGGCTGGGCGCGGCCATGGCACGCACCAGGGCCGAGAAGCTGCCGATGCCCCAGCGGGTGTCGAAGCGCGCGTCGTAGGCCGGGGCATCGTGCAGCGGCGTGGCGCCCGCCGGGGGCTGCCAGCGCGTGCGCTGCAGTGGCCCGGCATCCAGGTCGCGCCAGGCCATGTGCGGATCTTCGCCGCACAGCTGCTGCAGGCCGTCGCGCCAGCCCTGGGCCGAGCGCGGCTCGGTGCCGCCCAGCAGGTAGCCGGCTGCGCCCTGCTCGTTCACGCAGGCCTTGCCGTTGCCGCGCTTGAGCGGGGCCAGGCCCAACCACAGCGCATGGCGCGGGCGGGTGAGCGCCACGTAGAACAGGCGCAGGTCCTCGCGCAGCCGCTCGCGGTCGGCCTGGGCAAGCTCCTCGTCGCTGAAGTCCAGCAGCAATCGGCGGGCCGGAGCCGCATCGTCTTGCGACTCGTCCTGCGCGGACAGGGTCAGGAACGGCGTTCTGGCCCGTTCCATGGGGCGGAAGCTGCCCGCAAACGGCAGGCAGACCAGCGGGTATTCCAGGCCCTTGCTCTTGTGCACGGTGACGAGCTTGACCAGGTCGGCATCGCTTTCCAGGCGCACCACCTGCTCTTCGCTGCCGCTGCCCGGCGTCTCGATCTGGGTGGCCAGCCAGCGGATCAGGGCCTGCTCGCCCTCCAGCTGGGCGCTGGCGGTCTGCAGCAGCTCGGCTAGGTGCAGGTAGTTGGTCAGGCGCCGCTCGCCGCCCATGGCCGGGTCCTGCAGCCAGCGCACGGGCAGGTCCAGCCGGTACAGGGTCTGGCGCAGCATGGCCAGCACGCCCAGGCGCAGCCAGATGCTGTGCAGTTCGCGAAGCTGCTCGCTGCGCACGTCAAAGGCTTCCTCGTCGGCGGCCAGCCAGGCCAGCTCGTCCAGCGACAGGCCGATGAGCCGCGTGGCCAGGCCCGCGCGCACGGCCTGGGCATCCAGCGGCGCGGCGACGGCGCGCAGCCAGTACAGCAGGTCATGGGCCTCGTCGCTGGCGAACACCGAATCCTGGTCCGAAAGGTAGACCGAGGCCACGGCGCGCGCCTGCAGCTCTCGGCGCACGGCGGCCGCCTCTCGGCCCGTGCGCACCAGCACGGCGATGTCGGCAGGCCGCAGGCGCACAAGGCGGCCATCGGGCTGCACAAAGCCGGCCTGCGGGTCGGCCAGCCACTGCACGATCTGCTCGGCGCAATGGGCCGCAAAGCGCCGCCGCACCTCGTCGGCCGACAAAGGCAGGGGAATGCCGGTGTCCTCGTCGCGGCCCGCACTCCAGGCCACGGTGAGGGCGGGCATGGCGCCGTCGCGCGTGTGCAGCAGCTCGCGCCGGCCCTGGGCGGCCACGGGCTCGAACGGCAGCGGGTTGTGGCTGCCGCGCCGGAACATGAAGGCGCCCTCACCCGGCCGCTGCTCGGCCTGCGCGAACCAATGGTTGACGGCGCCCACCAGCGCCTCGGTGGAGCGGTAGTTGGTGCCCAGCACGTAGTGGCGGCCCTCGGTGGCGCGGCGCGCCTGCAGGTAGCTGTGGATGTCGGCGCCGCGAAAGCCGTAGATGGACTGCTTGGGGTCGCCGATCAGCAGCAGGGCGCTGTGCGGGTCGTTGGCCGCCGTGCGGTAGATCTGGTCGAACAGGCGGTACTGCAGCGGCGAGGTGTCCTGGAATTCATCGATCAGCGCCACCGGGTACTGGGCCAGGATGCGCTCGCGCAGCACGGCGCCGTTGTCGCCGGCCAGGGCCGTGTCCAGGCGCTGCAGCATGTCGGCAAAGCCGAAGCTGCCAGCCTGGCGCTTGAGGTGGGCCAGCCGCTGCGCCACGCGCGCGGCCGCATGCAGGCGCACGGCCACGCTGACGGGCGGCAGTTGCTCCAGCTGCACCAGCAGCGCCTGCAGCTCGTCCAGCTCCAGCGGCATGAGCACATCGCCGGCCGATCCCTTGAAGGCCTCGGCCAGGCCCCCGGGGCTGAGGCGGTGGCGCGCGGCCTCGGTCAGCGCCAGCGGGCCGTCCAGCGGCGCGCGCGACCAGTCGGCCAGCGCGGCCAGCCAGCCGGTGTAGCGCGCGGGCTGCAGCTTGCGCTTGTCCCACAGCGCGCCATGGCCGTCGAGCTGTCCATCCAGCCACAGTTGCAGGCGCTGTGCCTTGTCGTCCCAGCCGGCCGCCAGGGCCAGCAGGCGGCTTCGGCGCTGCTCCATGGCGCGCTGCAGGCAGTCGGCCAGGCTGCCCTCGCCCGCGCCGGGCACGGGGGTCTCGCGCAGCAGGGCGCGCATGTCATCGACCAGGGCGCCGACGTGGGGCCAGATCTTCAGGGCCTCGTCCAGCAACTCGTCGGACAGCGGGTAGCACTGCTGGCGCCAGTAGTCCTGCGCGGCCTCGGTCTGGCGCTGGCTTTCGTCGGGCTCCAGCGTTTCGTCGAAGAGGTTGCCGCTGTCGAAGGCATGCTCGCGCAGCATGCGCTGGCACCAGGCGTCGATGGTGTGGATGGCCGCGTCGTCCATGCATTCGGCCGCCATGGCCAGGCGCCAGGCCGCGCGTTCACGGGCCGCGCCTTCGGGGTAGGCCTCGCGCAGCGCGTGCAGGAAGGCGTCGTGGGGCGCGGGCTCGGCCTCGCCGCGAAAGCACTGCACGGCCTCGATCAGGCGCTTGCGTATGCGGTCGGACAGCTCGCGCGTGGCCGCGCGCGTGAAGGTCATGACGAGGATGTCGGGCGGCATCAGCGGGCGCTCGAAGGCCGTGCTGCTGATGCCGTCCAGGCTGCCCTCGCCATGCCCCAGCACCAGGCGCAGGTAGAGCGCGGCGATGGTCCAGGTCTTGCCGGTGCCGGCGCTGGCCTCGATCAGGCGGCTGCCCCACAGCGGGAAGCGCTGCGCGTCGAGCACATGGCCGGTCACGTCGCCGTCCACATCGCCGTCCACATCGCCGGTCACGGCGCCGATCATTTCGCTCGCGCTCATTGCGCCTCCCCCTGGTACGGCAGGACCTGCACCTGCGCGGCCACCCAGTCGAGCAGCGGCGCGTGGGCGGCATGGGCCAGGGCCTCGAAACGGCCATCGGCGCTCAGGCGTTCGAAGTCCGGGTAGCAGCGGACCCAGGACGGGTCCTCGCCTTCACCGCCGACCAGATGACCGCCCTCATAGGCCTGCTGGGCCGCAGCGGGAAGGCCTTCGGCCATGGCCAGGCCGCTGCGCAGCGGCAGGGGCAGCGGGCCGTTCTGGCCTTCGCGCCACAGGGCCATCAATTCACGCAGCCGTGCCAGCGCGTCGGAAGGGTCCATGGGCAGCACCTGCACCAGGCCGTCGCGCGCCACCACGCGCAACTCGGCCTGCGAGCCGCTGGCGGCCAGCGCCAGGCTGCGCAGGTAGACCGGCATGAGCTTGTCGGCATGGGGCCTGCCCTTGGCATTGAGCAGGTTGCGCGGGTCCAGCAGCAGCCAGCACTGTGCGTCCGTATCGGGGGACTCTTCGGTTTCGCAGGACTGGCGCAGCCCGTCGATCCAGTCGTCGAACACCAGGCCATCGTCCTCGATCAGCAGCCGCCTGCGCGGCGCGGGATGGGCATACCGATCCAGTTGCTGGCGCCAGGCCCGCAGCGAAGGCGTGACCGAGGACTGCAGCGCCCGCGCGCCGCGCTCGCCCAGCCCCGCCAGAGGCAGCCGCCCCGAGCGCGTGAGGCGCGCGACGGCCGCTCGCACGCTGTCTTCCATGGCCTGGGGCGCCTGCCCGGGCTCGTCCAGGCCGGCCGCCACCTGCTGCTGCAACTGCTGCACCAGCAGGTATTCGGTCAGGCCGTCGAGCTGGAACAGCTCCTCGTCCACCACGGGGTTGTCCTCCTGCTCGAAGCGCACCTGCAGGCGCTGGCGCAGGTAGGCGCGCGCCGGGTGGCGCAGGAAATCGGTGAGCCGGGCCAGCGTCAGCGGCGCCGAGGCGTCGGGGACAAAGGGCGGGCGTGGCTGCGCGGGCAGCGCAGGCAACGCGTCCGTGCCGTCAGACTGCGCATGCGCGGCCCGCCATTCGCGCGCATAGGTGGTCCAGGGCGAGCCTTCTTCGAAATAGCGGCGGCTGAAGGGCTGCAGCGGGTGCTGCTGCGTGCGCTGCGCCAGCAGCGGCTGGCCGCCTTCGCCGCGCCAGCCTGTCTCCAGGTAGTCGCGCAGCTGGGAGACCAGGACCGAGGGCGGCTGCTCGCTGTTGTCGCGCACATGGTGGCCGGTCCAGCTGATGTAGAGCGCGCGGCGTGCGGACAGCAGGGCTTCGAGCATGAGCTGGCGGTCATCGTCGCGGCGCGCGCGGTCGCCGGGGCGCTGCTGGCCGGGCAGCGCCATCAGGTCGAAGTCGCTGCGCATGGCGCGGCGCGGATAGTCGCCATCGTTCATGCCCAGCAGGCAGACCACCTCGAAGGGAATGGCCCGCATGGGCATCAGCGTGCAAAAGGTCACGCCACCGGCGCGAAAGCGCTGCGACAGCGAGGGCTGCTCCAGCGCCTGCATCCAGGCCTCCTGGGCCACGCCCAGTTCCACGGCGTCCGCATAGCCGGCCTGCTCGCAGGCGCGCTGCCAGTCCGTGAGGGCGGCATCCAGCGCGGCCAGCATGGCCTCGTCCTCATCGTCCTGCGCCTTGAAGAAGTCCTGCAGCAGTGCGCGAAAGCGCTGCGCCCAGACCTCGGGCGTGGCGGGCCGCCCGGCCTCGCGCCACCAGGCCAGCATGCGCTCCAGCAGCGCGGCCAGCACGCCGGCCAGCTCGGCCGACAGGCCGCCCACTTCGTCATAGGGCTCGATGCCGCCAAAGGCCTGGCCGTCCTGCGCCACGCCGCCGGCATAGCCCAGCAGCATGCGCTGCAGGCCGAACCAGGCGCTGTTGTGCTCGCCGCAAGCCTGCAGGCCCAGGGCGCCGCGCTGCGGCGCATTGAGTCCCCAGCGGATGCCGGCCCCGGCCATCCAGCGCGTGAGCTGGGGCAGGTCGTCGGCCGCCAGCCCCATGCGCGCGGCAATCGCTGGGACGTCCAGCAGATCGCACAGCTCGCTGAGCCGGCAGCGCTGCTGGGGCAGGCGCAGCAGCCATTGCAGGGCCACGGCCAGCGGGCTGCTGGCGCGCGCACCCAGGTCGGCGATGTCGAAGGGAATATGGCGCGGGTCATGCCGTCCGTACTGGCCGAAGACCGCACGTATCGAGGGCGCTGCCGTCTCTATGGACGGCAGCATGACCACCACGTCACGCGGGGCCAGCGGCGCTTGCCCTGGCTGGGCAGGATCCGGTGGCCGGGCCAGCATCTGCAGCAGCTGGTCGTGCAGCACTTCCAGCTCGCGGACCACGCTGTGGGCGCTGTGAAAGACGATGGAACGGTCGGCCCGCGCCACCTCCAGCGGCGGGTGCTCGGCCAGCGGCACCAGGTCGCGGATGCGCTGCTGCACCTGGGCCAGCAGCGGCGCGGTGCGCAGGTCCTCGGCATCGGTTTCGTCGAACAGGTCCACGCGCGGCATCTGCAGCTGCGCGGCAGCACCCGTGGTGTCGAAGGCGTCGAGCTGGCGCACATAGTCGCGGCTTTGCCGGCCCCAGGCGGCCAGCAGCGGATGGGCGTGGACGTGCATGGCCTCCAGCGGCAGCTGCGCCAGATCGCGCCCGCCGCGCAGCGGCTGGCGGCGCCGCGCCATGCGCAGCAGCTCGCGCCCGTCGATGGCGTCGGCCCAATGGAAGCGGCATGGATTGGGCACGGCCAGCAGCACCTGGCTATGGCGGGCAATGGCGGCCAGGAATTCCAGCAGGCTCAGAGGCAACTGGCTGATGCCGAACACCACCACGCGGCGCGCCAGCGGCGCAGCCGGCGCCTCGCCCGACTGCAGCGCGGCCAGCACCCTGCCCTGCAGGCGCGCGCGCGTGGCGCCGCGCTGGTCCTCGTCCAACTCGGCCAGCACGGCGCGCCACAGGCGCGGCTGCCACTGCTGGCCTTCGGGCACCGGGGCGTCCGCCACACCAGGGCGCAAGGGCATGGGCAGCACGTCATGCCCGGCCTCCCAGGCGTCCAGCCAGTCGGCGCGGTAGATCTGGTATTGGTCGAAAAGGTCGGCCAGGCGCTGGGCCAACTGCAGCAGCCGCTCGGGCTCGCCGGGGCGCAGAAAGCCTGCAATGGGGGCGAAGGCCGGGTCATGAAGGCACAGCGGCAGCAGGCGCATGAGCCGCCAGGTCATGGGCGTCTTGTCCAGCGGCGATTCGCGCGGCACGGCCTGGCGGCCCAGCACCTGGCGGTAGCTGCGCCACACAAAGCGCGCGGGCAGTTCCACGCGCGCGGCGGCGCACACGCCCAGCTGCTCGGCCATGCGCATCTTGAACCACTCGGCCATGCCGTTGCTCTGCACCAGCACCACCTCGGGCTCCAGCACATCCAGCGGGTGCGCAGCCAGCCATGCCAGCACCGTGTCGGCCAGCACTTCCGTCTGATTCCCGTGCAGGGCGATCAAGCCCGGCTGCCAATGCGATGCCACCTCTGCGCCCCCGTGCTCCAAGCCATGCGAGCAGCGAGCTTAACGCGGGCAGAGCCTGCCTGCAGGCTGTTTACCAGTGCAGGTAGAACATGGCCTTGGCCAGCAGCACGATGGCCAGCACGTGGCAGAACACGCTCAGGTGCAGACGGTGCGAGCGGCGCCCGCCCAGCACACCGCGCCGGCGCCACCACATGGCCGCCAGGAAATGCCCGAACACGCTGAGCGCCAGCACGATCTTGAGCGCCAGCAGCAGGCCAAAGCTGCCGGCCAGCGGAGCGGCAAAGGCGGCAGCCAATGCCGCGCGGTGCTGCCAGGCCAGCCCCAGCCCCGCGCCGTACAGCACGATCAGCACCCAGGGCATGACGGCGACCGCGCGGTCGCCCAGCGCCTGCTCGGTGGCGCGCGCCACGGCAGCGGGCAGGTGGCGGCGCGCCCCGGCCAGCAGCACGACTTCGAAGAACACCGTGCCTGCAAAGGCAATGGCCGCCAGCAGGTGCAGGGTCAGCAGCAGTCCGTAGCTCATGCGCGGCTCCTGTGCGGCAACGGCAGGGACAGCGGCAGGGATGCGGGAGCCGGCAGCAGATCGGCCAGCGTGAAGCCGTCCAGATGGGCCATGAAGCTGTCCAGCGCCCCGCCCAGCACGCCGGCCAGCCGGCAGTCCTGCGCAAGCGTGCAGGCAGGTGGGCTGGTGCCCGTGAAGCATTCGACGATGGCAAGGTCCGGCTCCATGCCGCGCACCACGTCGCCCAGGCCGATGTCGGCCGGCGCATGGGCCAGGCGCATGCCGCCGCCCTTGCCGCGCACGGTCACGATCCAGCCGCGCAGCGCCAACTGGTGCGTGACCTTCATGAGGTGGGCTTCGGAGATGGCATGGGCCTGGGCGATCTCGGCAATCGTGCACAGCCGCCCGGGGTGGCGCGCCACATGCATGAGCAGGCGCAGCGCGTAGTCGGTCATCAGGGTCAGGCGCATGGCAGGCCTCCGCTCATGCCTGCCGGTCGGCACGCGGGCGCACCAGCAGCGGGGCGAAACGCCACAGGTACAGCGCAAAGGCCAATACCCAGGCAGCGGCCGAGGCATGCAGCGCCGCCAGCGACAGCGCCGTGGGCAGCAGGGCCGCCAGGCGCAGCACGGCAGCGGCAATGACCAGGGCATAGGCGGCGACCATGCTGCGGTCGGTGCGCAGCGGCAGGCCCAGGTGGCCCATCGACGTCCGTGTGCACATGCCGATGATGAGCAGGGCAAAGCCACCCGCACCGATCACATGCACGGGCCAGGCGGGGCGCAGCACCCATCCGGCCGCATGCGCGCCGGCCACCAGCAGGCCCGCACCCAGCGCCGCGTGGCCCAGGTAGAGAATCCACAGCAGCGGCACGCGGCGCACGGCCTGGGGCTTCCAGGCCAGCACCTGCCACAGGGCGATCAGGCCCGCCACGGCCAGGCCGGCGGCCAGGCCCGGCCACCAGCCCGCCAGCAGGCAGGCGATGGCCACCACGCCCGCGCCCAGTTGCCACTGGCCGCTGGCCGTGTGCATGGGGATCTGCAGGCCGGACACGGCGCGCATGGCGAAGAAGGGGATCACGCGCCGCGCGATCAGCAGCGCAATCACGGCCATGCACAGCAGGCCAGCGTTGAAGCGCTGCATGAGCGCGCCGTAGTCGCCTTGCCAGATGGACCACAGGTACAGCGCATCGGCCACGCCCAGGCCCGCCAGCAGCAGGGGCAGCCCGTAGTTGCGCCGGCTGCGCGCCACCTGAATGGCACGGCCCAGCGCCAGCGCGGCCCAGCAGAAGAAGGCCGCCTCGCACAGCGCGGCGACCACAAAGGCCTGCGGCCCCGGCAGCAGGAAGCCTGCGCGGGCCACCAGCCACAGCAGGCACAGCGCGCCCAATGCCCGGCCCTGCAGGGGGTTGCGCCCTGTCCAGTTGCTGCCTGCCGTGAACAGAAAGCCCACGGCAATGGTGGCCACGAAGGCCCACAGCATCTCGTGCGCATGCCAGAACACACCGGGCATGCGCCCCGCGATCCACTGCGGCGCATAGACCCACAGCGCCACCGACAGTGCAGCCCAAAGGCAGCCCAGCAGGTACAGCGGCCGGAACCCCAGCTCCAGGAAGGCCTTCCATTGCGGTGCCGGCTCCCGGGTTCGCAGGGGTTCCTCCAGTTCCAGCCATTGCGCCATGATGTCCACTCCTTCCGGCCCGCCGTGCGCCTGCATAAGATGTATTCAGCGTACATCTTCAGGCGCGCGGGCGGGGCCGCTGCGGCACCACCTTCTGACCCACATCAAGCAGGAGCCAAGCATGGCACTCGAACACGCAAAGCCACTGGAGGTCATCGCCCTGCACGCCCGCGACGGCATGCACATCAGCACCAGCCTGATCAGAACGCCCCAGCTGCAGCTGCTTCGGCTGGTGCTGCCGCCCGGCCATGCACTGCCGCGCCACCAGGTGCCGGGCGAGGCCACCATTCACTGCCTGGCGGGCGAAGCCGGCATCGCCACGCGCGTGGCCAGCCTGCGGCTGGTGGCCGGCTCGGTAGTGCTGGTGCCGGCGGGCGAACCCCATGACGTGCACGCCCGGGGCGAACAGGGCTGCGTGCTGCTGGTGACCGTGACAATGCAGCCGCCCCCCGCCTGAGTGACTGAAGCGTGTGGCCTGGGCGTCCTGAACAACGGCAGGCTTTTCGGCAGCACAAAGAAAAACGGACCGCTTCTTGCGAAGCAGTCCGTAATTTTTTACTGAATTTGGTGGCCTGGGACGGAATCGAACCGCCGACACAAGGATTTTCAATCCTCTGCTCTACCGACTGAGCTACCGGGCCGAGAACTAGATTATATGCAGGATTTTTTGACCAAAAAACGAAAAAGCCAAAATTCCTTCAAAAAGTCTATCCGCGCTTGTTGCGGCCCAGGTCCACGCCCAGCTGGCGCAGCTTGCGGTACAGGTGGGTGCGCTCCAGGCCGGTCTTCTCTGCCACGCGTGTCATGGAGCCGCCTTCGCGTGCCAGGTGGAATTCGAAGTAGGCCTTCTCGAAGCCGTCGCGCGCCTCGCGCAGCGGGCGGTCCAGGTCGAAACCCTGGTGTGCATGCGGCACGTTGTTGTCCACCGGCACGCGGCTGGCCGCAGGCGTGACCACGGCCGCAGTGTCCGGCTCGACCACTGCCACGGGCGCTGCAGCCGGTGCCTGGCTGGCGGCGTTGCGCGCCAGGCCCTGCTCCACGGCCTTGAGCAGCTTTTGCATGGTGATGGGTTTTTCGAGGAAGGACAGCGCGCCGATGCGCGTGGCCTCCACGGCCGTCTCGATGGTGGCGTGACCGCTCATCATGATCACGGGCATGGTCAGCAGACCTGCCGAGGCCCATTCCTTGAGCAGCGATACGCCATCGGTGTCGGGCATCCAGATGTCGAGAAGCACGAGGTCGTAGGTGTTGGAGGCGCGCGCCGAGCGTGCCTGACCGGCGTTCTCGGCCACGTCCACACTATGACCTTCGTCGTTGAGGATTTCCGACAACAAATCCCGGATCCCCAGTTCGTCGTCGACCACCAGTATGTTTGCCATGTGTCTTAAGCCTATGTGCTGAGGCGCGGGGGGCGTCAGGCCTATCCCGTACGCTCAGGCGCAAATGATAGCGACACTTGCGCACCTTGAATCACCCCGTCGTCTTCCCTGTTGCCCAGGTCGATGCGGGCGCCATGCTCGTCTGCGATTTTCTTGACCACGGCCAGGCCCAGGCCGGTGCCTCGCACCTTGGTCGTGACGTAGGGCTCGAAGGCCCGTTGAAGGATGTTGGCGGCGAAGCCCGTGCCGCTGTCACTGATGCTCAGGCGCACGCGGCGCGCGGACTCGTTCCAGCGCGTCTCTATGGTCACGGGGCCGGGGGGCTGGCCGCTTTCCTGCGCGCGCTGGGCCGTGGCGTCCTGGGCATTCTGCAAAAGATTGTGAATGACCTGGCGCAGCTGCTGGCCATCGCCGGAAATCGGCGGGCATTGCGGGTCCAGCACGCAGTCCACGCGCACTTCGGCGTTCTCTTCCCCATACAGCTGGAGCACATCGGTGACCAGCGCGTTGAGGTCCAACGACTGCAGGTTGGCGGCGGGAAGGCGCGCGTAGTCGCGGAATTCATCGACCAGGCGCTTCATGGCGCCGACCTGATCGACGATGGTCTTGACGGACTTGGCCAGCAGCGCCTGCTCTGCAGGTTGCAGCTTGTCGGTCAGCCGCATGGCCATGCGCTCGGCCGACAGCTGGATGGGCGTGAGCGGGTTCTTGATCTCATGGGCCACGCGGCGCGCCACCTCGCCCCAGGCCTGGGCACGCTGGGCCGAGACGATTTCCGAGATGTCGTCGAAGACCAGCAGTCGCTGCGCATCGGGCAGTTCCGCACCGCGCATGACCAGGGTGGTGGTGTGCTGGATGACGCCGCCGTCGGTGGAGGCATGCAGCTCATGCACCAGTTGCCAGCGATCGCGCCCCTGCTCGCCAAGGAAGAGCGCGAACTGCTCCTGCACGACTTCGCCGAACTGCTCCAGCCCCGGCACCTGGGACAGCAGCCGGCCTTCATGGACGGCCATGGGCGCGCGCAATATGCGCGTGGCGCCGGGATTGCTCAGCACGATGGCGCCCCGCGCGTCCAGCACGATGACGCCCGAGGTGAGGTTGTCGAGGATGGTCTGCAGGTTGCCGCGTGCGGCATCGAGCTGGCCCATGCTGCGGTTGGCTTCGGCGCGGGCGTCGGCCAGTTGCTGGGTCATGAGCGCAAAGGAGCGCGTGAGCCCGCCGATCTCGTCGCGCGTCTGCAGCGCCGGCTTGGGCCGCAGGTCGCCGCGCGCCACGTCGCGCATGCCCTGGGCCAGCAGCAGCAGCGGCCTGGCCAGCTGGTTGCCCAGCACGATGGCCAGCACCACGGCGCCGAAGACGGCCAGGAACAGGCTGAGCGTGAGCGTGCCTATGTACATGCGCTGCAGGCCGCCGCGTGCCAGCGCGCGTTCCTGGTATTCGCGGTTGGCCGCCTGCACGGCCAGGGCATTGGTCACCAGGGCCTGCGGCAGTGCAATGGTGGCCTGCAGGTAGCGCGGCTCGGTCAGCAGGCCCACGCTGGGGTTGGGCACCAGGGCCAGGGTGCGGACCTGGGCGCCGGGCGCGGTGGCGCCGGGCTGGGCCATGCCGTCGTCGTCCAGGCCTTCGATGCTGGCCACGGCGCGCTGCTCGCGCAGCGAGCGCAGCATTTGCGCGCTGGGGCGTTCAGGCTGCAGGTTGAAGCGCGACTGGCCCACGCTGGCGATGGCACGCAGGCCCGCAAGGTCGCCGCCGCGGGTGGTCTGCGTCGGGCCCATGACGGCAAGCTCCGATGCACTCCACAGCACGACATCGGTGGCACCCAACTGGTCGCGCACGCGCTCCAGGATCAGCGCGGCGCCGGCATCGGAGACCTGGGACAGCTGGGCGCCTGCGGTGCGCGTGTTGTTGGCCATGTCATTGGCCACGGTCTCCAGCGTGGCACTGGCCAGGCTGACGCCGGCCGACAGCGCGCCCTCGACCTGCACATCGAACCAGCTTTCGATGGAGCGCGAGACGAACTGGTAGGAGACGATGTAGATCAGCAGGCCCGGCACCAGGCCCACCAGCGTGAAGATGCCGGCCAGCTTGAGCAGCAGGCGGCTGCCGAAGCGCCCGCGCTGCAGCCGTATGGCCAGGCGGATGCCGCCCCAGGCCAGGATGGCCAGCAGCAGGCCGGCCACGACCACGTTGGCGGCGAACAGCCAGTTGTAGTTGCGCTCGTAGTCCAGGCGGTTGTTGGTGGCCAGGGTGAGCAGGAACAGCAGCAGCACGCCGACCAGGCCCATGAGGCCGGCGCCCACGCCCACGGCCCAGCGCGTGCCGCGCGACAGGCCGGCCGAGGCCGGCAGGGCCACGCGTTCGTCGTCGGCCGAGGCCCTGCTCATGGGGCGTCTTCCAGCATCTGGGTGCGCGACAGCTGCAGGTTCCAGCCCGAGCGGCCCAGCGCGCCGATCTGCAGCGGCCTGGGCAGCTGGGACAGGTCGATGCGAAAGCGCAGTTGCACCGATACACCCGATTGCGTGGGTGCCGTGTCCATGATCTTCCAGCGCGAGATGCGCTGCATGGAGGCCAGCGCATCGTCCAGGCTTTCGAAGGTCTGGCCCAGCGCCAGCCCCAGGCCGCTGCTGGAGAACGGGGTGCTGGATATGTGCAGGCGCCAGCGGCGCGTCAGCGGCTGGTGGCTGAGGCGGTAGTGGCGGCTGGCGGTGGCCAGTTGCTGATCGGACCAGTACCAGCGCTCGCGCTGGATCTGGGCATCGGCCACGAAGTACATGGGGATGCCCTGGCGCAGCGCATCGTCGATCTGGTAGGGCAGCTCGAAATGGAGGTTGGCCGACAGCAGCAGGCCGTCGTCGGAGCGATCGAGCTGCATGGGGCCGATCTCGGCCGTCAGGGCATCGGCCCTGGCCTGCAGGCCCAGGCCCGCCAGCACGCCGGCCAGCAAAAGCGCCCCGGCCAGCCGCGCCAGCAGGCGCAGCCAGGCTGGCGACCAGGCCCGATGGTGGGGGTCAGCGCGTCTTTTGCAGCAAGGCGTAGAAGAAACCGTCGTGGTCACCCAAAGCATTGTCAGCCAGCATGCCGGCTTTGTCGGCTTTGCCCGGGATTAAATGCCCCGGTGCCGCCAGGGTTCGCGCCTCACTGTTGCGTGTAACAAACGCTTGAACCTGTGCCTCGCCCTCTTCCCTGAAGACCGAGCAGGTGCAGTAGAGCAGGCGCCCGCCGGGCTGCAGCAGGGGCCACAGGGTGTCGAGCAGGCGCGCCTGGATCTCGGCCAGCTGGCGCACATCGCTTTCGCGGCGCAGCCAGCGCACGTCGGGCTGGCGCCGCACGATGCCCGAGGCCGTGCAGGGCGCGTCCAGCAAGATGGCGTCGAACCGCTGGCCGCCGCATTGCGCATCGAACCACTGGTCGGGCCGGGATGCGTCGGCCACCACCACGCGGGCCTGCAGGCGCAGCCGCCCCAGCGTGTCCGCAATGCGCGCGGCGCGCTCGGCATCTATCTCCAGCGCCGTGACCTCCAGGGTCTGCGGTGCTGCGTACTCCAGCAGGTGGGCCGTCTTGCCGCCCGGGGCGGCGCAGGCATCGAGCACACGCAGCGCGCGGCCGGCGGGCTGCTCCAGCCCCTGCAGCAGCAGCGGCGCGGCCAGTTGCGCGGCCGCATCCTGCACCGAGGCCAGGCCTTCGTCGAAGCCCGGCAGGGATTGCACCGGCAGGGCATGCTGCAGTTGCAGGCCGCTGTCGGCCACGGCCAGGGAAGGCACGTCCATGGACTGCAGCGCTGCCTGGTAGGACTGGCGGTCCGTTTGTTGGCGGTTGACGCGCAGCGTCATCGGCGGCTGTTCATTGTTGGCCTGCAGGATGGCTTGCCAATGATCGGGATGGTCCTTGCGCAGGCGGGCGATCCACCAGGCCGGGTGGTTCCAGACGGCCTGCGGCTGGTCGTCGGTGGCGGCGACCAGGGCATCGCGCTCGCGCAGGAAGCGGCGCAGGCAGGCATTGATGAAGCCGGACTGGGCGCGCGTCGGCCCCTGCTTGGCAGCCTCCACCGTCTGGTTGACCAGGGTGAATGGCGGGTACGGTGCCCGGGACTCATCCCAGGCCAGGGCCAGGGCCGTGTTCAGCAATGCGCTGACGCGCGGCGGCGGGTTGCGCGAGGCCAGCTGCTTTTGCAGCGCCTGGGCACGGCCCAACTGGCGCAGCACCTGGAACAGCAGCGCCTGGACGCCGGGGCGCAGCGGCTGCGTCACGCGCGCCAGCACGCTGCGGCTGGACTGGCCTTCAAGCACGGACTGCAGGCATTGGGCGACGGCGTCGAGCTGCTGCCAAAGAGGAGGTGCGGCCGATGCGGCATGCGCCTGCGAGGGCGCCGCAGCGCGGCGCGGGGAAGAATGCGTGCGTTGGTTCATGTTCCACTTTCCTGTGCCTTGCTGGCGACAGGCTCGACCAGCAGGCTGCGCACCGGGCGAAAGCCCAGCAGCCAGGCCAGCAGCCTGGCCGGATATTGCGCAATGGCGGCGTTGTAGCGCTCGGCCGCGGCGTTGAATTGCTGCAGTCCCAGGCGGTTGCGCACCTGGTGCTCGGTCCAGCGCTGCTGCCAGGGCTGCAGCGGATCGGGGTCCGGCGATGGGGCATCTGATGGCGCAGCGCCAGTGCCAGTGCCAGCGGCGCCGGCGCCGGTATCAACGGCGACCTTGGTCATGGCCTGCCAGGCCACGTCCAGCGCCGAACAGGCGTGCTCCAGCGAGGCCAGCGCGGTCTCGCGCAGCGGCCGGCCACGGGCATCGACCAGGGCCGCCTGCAGCTGCGCGGCGGTCTGGTGCAGTGCGGCCTGGGCATGCACAAGGGCGGGGCTTTGGCCTTCGGCCTTGGGCTGGGCCTCGAAGGCCTGCAGCATGGCATGCCACTGGCCCAGGTGCGCATCGAGCGCTCCGAACTGCTGCACGCAGCCGCTGCGCAGCCGAGCCAGCCGGTTGTATGCGCCAACGGCCCAGAACACCAGCAGTGCCAGTAGCATCCATTCAAGAGACAAGGACCACATCGTCTGCAATGGCCCGGCCGGAAGCTGGTCCGGCCGAACTCTGGTTATTCCCAAAGAAAAACGCTCCCGCCTGCGCAGGGCAGGCCGGGAGCGTCACGTCACTTCAAGGGCTCGCTTGCGCTCGCCCGAGTGTCTCAGTCAGCGGAAGCGTCACCGGCGACGGCAGCCACGCCAGCGTCGTCGTCAGCCATCACACCGGCCAGTTCGGCCGCTTCGGCGTCGGCGATGGCGCGGCGCTCTGCGTCGTCCATGGCGTCCTTGGCCTTGCGTGCCTGGTGGTAGGCCAGACCCGTACCGGCGGGGATCAGGCGACCCACGATGACGTTTTCCTTCAGGCCACGCAGCTCGTCGCGCTTGCCCATGATGGCAGCCTCGGTGAGCACGCGGGTCGTTTCCTGGAACGACGCGGCGGAGATGAAGGAGTCGGTCGACAGCGAAGCCTTGGTAATACCCAGCAGCACGTTGGAGTACGTGGCGGGGATCTTGCCTTCGCGCTGCAGGGCCTCGTTGGTATTGAGGATTTCCGAACGCTCGACCTGCTCGCCAGCGATGTAGGTCGAATCGCCGGTGTTCTCGACCACGACGCGGCGCAGCATCTGGCGAACGATCACCTCGATGTGCTTGTCATTGATCTTCACACCCTGCAGACGGTAGACGTCCTGCACTTCATCAACGATGTAGCGCGACAGCTCTTCGATGCCCAGCAGGCGCAGGATGTCCTGCGGATCGGCGGGACCGTCGACGATGGACTCGCCCTTGTTGACCACCTGGCCTTCGTGCACCAGGATGTTCTTTTCCTTGGGCACGAGCTCTTCCCAGACCTTGCCATCCAGATCGGTGATCTGCATGCGCACCTTGCCCTTGGTTTCCTTGCCGAAGGAGATGGTGCCGGTCATCTCGGCCAGCGTGCCCTTGTCCTTGGGCGTACGGGCTTCGAACAGCTCGGCCACGCGGGGCAGACCGCCGGTAATGTCGCGGGTCTTCTGGCCTTCGACAGGGATACGGGCCAGCACTTCGCCGGGGCCCACGTCCTGGCCGTCACGCACCTGGATCAGAGCGCCGACCTGGAAGCCGATCGTCACCGAGTGGTCGGTGCCGGGGATCTTGACTTCCTGGTTGTTGGCATCGATCAGCTTGACCTGAGGACGCACGACCTTGGCAGAGCCACGGCGCTTGGGATCGATCACCACCAGCGTGGACAGACCGGTCACTTCGTCGACCTGCTTGGCCACGGTCAGGCCCTCTTCCACATTCTCGAAGCGCACCTGGCCGGCGTACTCGGTAATGATGGGTCGGGTCAGCGGATCCCAGTTGGCCAGGATCAGACCGGCCTTGACCTGCTGGTCGGGCCTGACGGTCAGCACGGCACCGTAAGGCACCTTGTGGCGCTCACGCTCGCGGCCGTTGTCGCTGATGACGATTTCGCCCGAACGCGAAATCACGACCAGCTCACCCTTGGTGTTGCTGACGTAACGCATCGTGCTGTTGAAGCTGATGGCGCCGTTGGACTTGGCTTCCACGCTCGATGCGATGGCAGCGCGCGAAGCGGCACCACCGATGTGGAAGGTACGCATGGTCAGCTGCGTGCCGGGCTCGCCGATGGACTGGGCGGCGATCACACCCACGGCTTCGCCGAGGTTGATCTGGCCACCGCGGCCCAGGTCGCGGCCGTAGCACTTGGCGCACAGGCCGTAGCGGGTTTCGCAGTTCAGCGCGGTGCGGACCTTGATCTCGTCCACGCCTTGCAACTCGAGTTCATCGATCCCGTCTTCGTTGAGCAGCGTGCCTGCGGGCAGCAGGACGGCCAGCGTCTCGGGATGCACGACGTCCTCGGCCGTGGTACGGCCCAGCACGCGGTCGCGCAGCGACTCGATCACTTCACCGCCTTCGACGATGGCGCGCATCAGTGCGCCATTGGTCGTGCCGCAATCGTCCTCGTTGACCACCAGATCCTGCGTCACGTCCACCAGACGACGCGTCAGGTAGCCGGAGTTGGCCGTCTTCAACGCCGTGTCGGCCAGACCCTTTCGGGCGCCGTGGGTGGAGATGAAGTACTGCAGAACGTTCAGGCCTTCACGGAAGTTCGCCGTAATGGGCGTCTCGATGATGGAGCCGTCAGGCTTGGCCATCAGGCCACGCATGCCGGCCAGCTGGCGGATCTGCGCGGCCGAGCCGCGGGCGCCGGAGTCGGCCATCATGTAAATGGCGTTGAACGATTCCTGCTCGACTTCGTTGCCGTGGCGGTCGATGACCTTTTCCTTGGCAAGCTGGGCCATCATGACCTTGGAGACTTCGTCGCCGGCCTTGCCCCAGATGTCCACCACCTTGTTGTAGCGCTCGCCAGCGGTCACGAGACCGGAGACGTACTGCTGTTCGATCTCCTTCACCTCGGCTTCGGCACGGCCGATGATCTCGGCCTTTTGCGGCGGCACCAGCATGTCGCCGATGGCGATCGAGATACCGGCGTGCGTGGACAGGCGGAAGCCGTTTTGCAGCAGCTTGTCGGCAAACACCACCGTGGCCTTGAGACCGCACTTGCGGAACGAGGCGTTGATGAGCTTGGAGATTTCCTTCTTCTTGAGCGCCTTGTTCATGTGGCTGAACGGCAGGCCCTTGGGAAGGATCTCGGACATCAGGGCGCGGCCCACGGTGGTTTCCACCAGGCTGGTCGAAGGCTCGAACTCGCCGGAGTCCTTGTTCTTGGTCCACTCGGTCAGACGCACGCTGATCTTGGCGGCCAGTTCGACCTGGTCGGAGTCCAGCGCGCGCTGCACTTCACCGATGTCGGCGAAGATCATGCCTTCGCCCTTGCCGTTGATGCGCTCGCGCGTTGCATGGTACAGACCCAGCACCACGTCCTGCGAAGGAACGATGGAGGGCTCGCCCGATGCGGGGAACAGCACGTTGTTGGAGGCCAGCATCAGCGTGCGGGCTTCCATCTGTGCTTCCACCGACAGCGGAACGTGGACAGCCATCTGGTCACCGTCGAAGTCGGCGTTGAAGGCCGCGCAGACGAGCGGGTGCAGCTGGATGGCCTTGCCTTCGATCAGGATGGGCTCGAAGGCCTGGATGCCCAGTCGGTGCAGCGTGGGAGCACGGTTCAGCATGACCGGGTGCTCCTTGATGACCTCTTCGAGGATGTCCCACACCACGGGCGTGCCGGATTCGACTTCCTTCTTCGCCGCCTTGATGGTGGTGGCGATGCCGCGCTGCTCGAGCTGCGCGAAGATGAAGGGCTTGAACAGTTCCAGCGCCATCAGCTTGGGCAGACCGCACTGGTGCAGCTTGAGGTACGGACCCACCGTGATCACGGAACGGCCCGAATAGTCCACGCGCTTGCCCAGCAAGTTCTGGCGGAAACGACCGCTCTTGCCCTTGATCATGTCGGCCAGCGACTTCAGGGCACGCTTGTTGGCGCCCGTCATGGCCTTGCCACGGCGGCCGTTGTCCAGCAGCGAGTCCACCGCTTCCTGCAGCATGCGCTTTTCGTTGCGCGCGATGATTTCCGGAGCCTTCAGCTCCAGCAGGCGGCGCAGACGCGAGTTGCGGTTGATGACGCGGCGATACAGGTCGTTCAGGTCGGACGTCGCGAAGCGGCCGCCGTCCAGCGGCACCAGCGGACGCAGGTCCGGGGGCAGCACGGGCAGCACTTCCATGACCATCCAGCCCGGCTTGATGCCGGACTTCTTGAACGCTTCCAGCAGCTTCAGGCGCTTGGCGTTCTTCTTGACCTTGACTTCGGAGCCGGTCAGATCGCCGCGCAGACGCTCGGTCTCGACATCGATGTCGATGCCTTCGAGCAGATCCTTGATGCCTTCGGCGCCCATCTTGGCTTCGAACTCGTCACCGTATTCGGTGCGCTTGGCCTCGTAATCGTCCTCGGTCATGATGCTGAACTTCTTCAGCGGGGTCATGCCGGGGTCGGTCACCACGTAGGCTTCGAAGTACAGCACGCGCTCGATGTCGCGCAGCGTCATGTCGAGCACCAGGCCCAGACGCGACGGCAGCGACTTCAGGAACCAGATGTGGGCGCAGGGCGCAGCCAGGTCGATGTGGCCCATGCGCTCGCGGCGCACCTTGGTCTGGGTCACTTCGACGCCGCACTTCTCGCAGATCACACCGCGGTGCTTGAGACGCTTGTACTTGCCGCACAGGCACTCGTAGTCCTTGATGGGGCCAAAGATCTTGGCGCAGAACAGACCATCGCGCTCGGGCTTGAACGTACGGTAGTTGATGGTCTCGGGCTTCTTCACCTCGCCGAAGGACCAGGAACGGATCTTCTCGGGAGAAGCCAGACCGATCTTGATGGCATCGAAATGCTCATCAGGCGTGAATTGCTTGAACAGGTCGAGTAGAGATTTCATAAGACTCTTTCCCTTTTCAATATTTAAGAACGCTCAAGCTCGATGTCGAGGCCCAGGGAGCGGATTTCCTTGACCAGCACGTTGAACGACTCGGGCATGCCTGCCTCGATGGCGTGCTCGCCCTTGACGATGGATTCGTACACCTTGGTACGGCCCACCACGTCGTCGGACTTCACGGTCAGCATTTCCTGCAGCACATAGGCGGCGCCGTAAGCTTCCAGCGCCCACACTTCCATTTCCCCGAAACGCTGGCCACCGAACTGGGCCTTGCCGCCCAGCGGCTGCTGCGTCACCAGAGAGTACGGACCCGTGGAGCGGGCGTGCATCTTGTCGTCGACCAAGTGGTGCAGCTTCAGGTAGTGCATGTAGCCGATGGTGGTCGGACGCTCGAAGCGGTCGCCGGTGCGGCCGTCATACAGGTAGGCCTGCGTGCGCGACTCGGTCAGTCCCTTGCGCTGGGCCAGTTCCTCCGGATATGCCAGATGCAGCATGTCCTGGATTTCCTGCTCGGACGCACCGTCGAACACCGGCGTGGCAAACGGCACGCCCGTGGTCAGCGCCTGCGCCATGGACACGATCTCCTTGTCGTCGAGCTGCGTCAGGTCTTCCTTGCGGCCGCGCGAGTTGTAGATCTCTTCCATGAAGGTGCGGATCTCGGCGGCGCGGGCTTCCTGCTGCAGCATGTCGCCGATGCGCTGGCCCAGGCCCTTGCCGGCCCAGCCCAGATGCACTTCCAGCACCTGGCCGATGTTCATACGCGAAGGCACGCCCAGCGGGTTCAGCACGATGTCGGCAGTGGAGCCGTCGGCCATGTAGGGCATGTCCTCGACCGGAACGATCTTGGAGACCACACCCTTGTTGCCGTGGCGGCCGGCCATCTTGTCGCCGGGTTGCAGGCGGCGCTTGACGGCCAGGTAGACCTTGACCATCTTGAGCACGCCAGCGGGCAGCTCGTCGCCCTGGGTGAGCTTCTTGCGCTTTTCTTCAAAAGCCAGGTCGAAACTGTGGCGCGTCTGCTCCAGCGAGTTCTTGATGGACTCGAGCTGGGTGGCGACTTCGTCCTCTGCAGGACGGATGTCGAACCAGTGGAACTTCTCCACGCCATCCAGGTAGGCCTTGTCGATCTTGGCGCCCTTGGCCAGCTTCTGCGGGCCGCCGTTGGCCACGCGGCCATTGAGCAGCTTTTCGATACGGTCGAAGGCGTCGGCTTCGACGATGCGCAGTTGGTCGTTCAGGTCCAGGCGGTAGCGCTTGAGTTCATCGTCGATGATCTGCTGGGCGCGCTTGTCACGCTGGATGCCTTCACGGGTGAAGACCTGCACGTCGATCACGGTGCCTTGCGAGCCCTGGTCCACGCGCAGCGAGGTGTCCTTCACGTCGGAAGCCTTCTCGCCGAAGATGGCGCGCAGCAGCTTCTCTTCAGGCGTCAGCGTGGTCTCGCCCTTGGGCGTGACCTTGCCGACCAGCACATCGCCGGGCTGCACTTCCGCACCCACGTAGATGATGCCGGACTCGTCCAGGCGGTTGAGCTGCTGCTCGGACAGGTTCGGGATGTCGCGCGTGATTTCCTCGGCACCGAGCTTGGTGTCGCGGGCCATCACCACGAGTTCTTCGATGTGGATCGAGGTGTAGCGGTCTTCGGCCACCACGCGCTCGTTGATCAGGATCGAATCCTCGAAGTTGTAGCCGTTCCAGGGCATGAAGGCGATCAGCATGTTCTGACCGATGGCGATTTCGCCCAGGTCGGTCGATGCGCCGTCGGCCACCACGTCACCCTTGGCCAGCTTGTCGCCACGCTTGACGATGGGACGCTGGTGGATGTTGGTGTTCTGGTTGGAACGCTGGTACTTGATGAGGTTGTAGATGTCCACGCCGACTTCGCCGGCCACGGCTTCCGCATCGTTCACGCGGACCACGATGCGCGTTGCATCGACATAGTCCACGATACCGCCGCGGGTTGCCGTCACCACGGTGCCGGAGTCCACTGCCGCCACGCGCTCGATGCCCGTGCCCACCATGGGCTTTTCGGGACGCAGCACAGGCACGGCCTGACGCGACATGTTGGCGCCCATCAATGCGCGGTTCGCGTCATCGTGTTCCAGGAACGGAATCAGCGAGGCAGCCACCGACACGATCTGTGCGGGCGACACGTCCATGTACTGAACGCGCTCAGCCGACACCAGGGTCGAATCACCCTTTTCGCGCGCCGACACCAGGTCGCCGATCAGGCGGCCTTCGGCATCCAGCTCGGCGTTGGCCTGGGCGATGATGTACTTGCCTTCCTCGATGGCCGACAGGTAGTCGATCTCCATCGTGACCTTGCCGTCGGCCACGCGACGGTACGGCGTCTCGATGAAGCCGTACTCGTTCAGGCGGGCGTACAGGGCCAGCGAGTTGATCAGGCCGATGTTCGGGCCTTCAGGCGTTTCGATAGGGCAGACGCGGCCGTAGTGGGTCACGTGCACGTCGCGCACTTCGAAGCCTGCACGCTCGCGGGTCAGACCGCCCGGGCCCAGGGCCGAGACGCGACGCTTGTGCGTGATTTCGGCCAGAGGGTTGGTCTGGTCCATGAACTGCGACAGCTGCGACGCACCGAAGAATTCCTTCAGGGCGGCCGAAATCGGCTTGCTGTTGATCAGGTCATGGGGCATCAGCGGCTCTTGCTCGGCCTGGCCCAGACGCTCCTTCACAGCCTTCTCGATACGTGCCAGGCCCGTGCGGTACTGGTTTTCGGCCAGTTCGCCCACGCAACGCACGCGGCGGTTGCCCAGGTGGTCGATATCGTCGACTTCGCCCTTGCCATTGCGCAGATCCACCAGGATCTTGACCACGGCCAGGATGTCCTCGTTGGACAGCACCATGGGGCCGGTGGCGCCATCGCGGCCGACCTTGGCGTTGAACTTCATGCGGCCCACGCGCGACAGATCGTAGGTGTCGGCGTTGTAGAACAGGCGCTGGAACAGGGCCTGCACGGCGTCTTCGGTCGGCGGCTCGCCGGGGCGCATCATGCGGTAGATGGCCACGCGTGCAGCGAACTCATCGACGGTTTCGTCGGTGCGCAGGGTCTGCGAGATGTAGGCGCCCTGGTCCAGCTCATTCGTGTAGATGCACTGCAGATCCTGGATGCCGGCGCTGCGCAGCTTCTTGAGCAGGGACTCGGTCAGCTCTTCATTGGCCTTGGCGATGATCTCGCCCGTGTCCGGATCGACGATGTTCTTGGCGACCACGCGGCCGATCAGGAAATCTTCGGGGACGCTGATGAACTTGGTGCCCGACTGCTCCAGCTCACGCGTGTGGCGAGCAGTGACGCGCTTGTCCTTGGCGACCACGACCTTGCCCGACTTGTCGGTGATGTCGAAGCGCGCGACTTCGCCGCGCAGGCGCTCGGAGACGAACTCCATCTGCGCGCCCGAATCCATGAGGCGGAAGTTGTCGTTGACGAAGAAGTTGGCCAGGATCGATTCCGGCGTCAGGCCGATGGCCTTCAGCAGAATGGACACGGGCATCTTGCGGCGACGGTCGACGCGGAAGAACAGCAGGTCCTTGGGGTCGAACTCGAAGTCCAGCCACGAGCCGCGGTAAGGAATGATGCGTGCCGAGAACAGCAGCTTGCCCGAGCTGTGGGTCTTGCCCTTGTCGTGCTCGAAGAACACGCCAGGCGAGCGGTGCAGCTGCGAGACGATGACACGCTCGGTGCCGTTGATGATGAACGAGCCCTTTTCGGTCATCAGGGGCACTTCGCCCATGTAGACCTCTTGCTCCTTGACTTCCTTGACCACCTTGGACTGCGAGGTCGAAGACTCACGGTCATAGATGATCAACTGGACCTTGGCGCGCACGGCGGAGGCGAACGTCAGACCACGGGTCTGGCACTCGCGCACATCGAAAGCAGGCTTGGCGAGGTTGTACTCGACGAACTTCATCTCCACAAAACCGTTGTGGGAGACGATGGGGAAGGCGGAGTTGAAGGCCGCTTGCAGGCCTTCGATGGTGCGTTTTTTGGGGGCTACATCTGACTGCAAGAATGCGGTATATGCATCTTTTTGCATCTGCAGCAGGTAAGGCACTTCGAGCACGCTGTCGCGGCTCCCGAAGCTTTTGCGGATTCGCTTGCGTTCGGTGTAAGAATAGGCCATGAGATCTCCGGGCAAAGACATGAGTCCTGGGTCTGCGACGACTGCCCCACATGGAAAGCTCCCTGCGGGCTTGGCGGTTGGCCACTACCAACCATGGCTGACGGCGATGCGTTGCACATCGCCCGAACCAAGGCATCTTCTGCTGTCGGGTTGTCAGAAGACACTAAAAAACAGACTGTGCTGACTGCTTTTTAGTGTGCTCTATGGATCAGCGCTCCACAAGCGCCAAAGGCTGGAGGCCCTTTTTCGGAGCCTCCAGCCCTTGAGGGGACTGAATTACTTCAGTTCAGCCTTGGCACCGGCTTCCACCAGCTTCTTCACAGCGGCTTCAGCGTCAGCCTTGGCAACGCCTTCCTTGACGTTCTTGGGAGCGCCGTCGACCAGGTCCTTGGCTTCCTTCAGACCCAGGCCGGTGATTTCACGCACGGCCTTGATGACGGAAACCTTGTTCGCGCCGGCTTCGGTCAGCACAACGTTGAACTCGGTCTTTTCTTCTGCAGCAGCAGCGCCGCCAGCAGCGCCGCCAGCAGCGGGAGCAGCCATAGCGGCAGCGCTCACGCCAAACTTCTCTTCAATGGCCTTCACCAGGTCATTGAGTTCCAGGACCGTCATGCCGTCGAGCGCGGTCAGAAATGCGTCTTTATCGAATGCCATTTTGATTTCCTAACAATATTGGTTAACTGCCGCGCGCTCAGGCTGCGACTGCTTCGGCTGCCGGTTCTTCGGCAGAGCCTTCGCTCTTCTTTGCCGCCAGGGCGCCCAGCACAACGGCCGTACGCGAGATAGGCGACATCAGCAAGCCACACAGTTGTGCCAGCAGAACTTCCTTCGAGGGGATGTTCGCCAGTTGCTTCACACCGTTCACGTCCAGGGCCTTGCCTGCAAACGCACCACCGCGGATCACCAGCTTGTCGTTGGTTTTCGCGAAGTCGGCCACCACCTTGGCGGCGGCCACTGCGTCTTCAGAGAAGCCATAGATCAGAGGGCCGGTCATCTGGTCGGCGACAACGTCAAACTGGCTGCCAGCCACAGCACGGCGGGCCAGCGTGTTCTTCAACACGCTCAGGCTCACACCCTTGCTGCGAGCATCAGAACGCAGTTTGGTCATGTCGGCGACCGTGATGCCGCGGTATTCCGCGATCACAAGCGTTTGAGCTTTTGCGGCGAGGCTGGTCACTTCATTGATGACCGCTTCTTTCTCACTGCGATTAAGACTCAAGGTCTACTCCTTCAAATGCGCACTCGGGGCAAGCCCCTCATGCGCGCTCTTGTTGCAGCGACCAACTGTTTTGGAAATGCATCCATCTGCAGCGGGATCGCCATCTGCGTTGGCCCCGGGGGTTTAAGTGCCGCAAGGCACACCAACGGTCTTGGATGACCCGGCGCATCGCTGCACCGGCCCACCACTGAGGCACCCCGAAAGGTGTCTCAAGATTTCTTGGCTATCAGGCCGAGATGGTTTGCGTGTCGACGCGAACGCCCACACCCATGGTCGACGAAACAGCGACCTTGCGCAGGTACAGGCCCTTGCTCGAAGCGGGCTTGGACTTGTTCAGGGCGTCGATCAGCGCAGCCAGGTTGCCTTGCAGCTTCTCGTTGTCGAACGAGCGGCGGCCGATGGTGGCGTGGATGATGCCGGCCTTGTCGACGCGGTATTGCACCTGACCAGCCTTGGCGTTCTTCACAGCCGTGGCCACATCGGGAGTCACCGTGCCAACCTTGGGGTTGGGCATCAGGCCGCGCGGGCCCAGGATCTGGCCCAGCGTACCGACGACGCGCATGGCGTCGGGGGCAGCGATGACCACGTCGAAGGGCATGTCGCCAGCCTTCACGCGGGCAGCCAGGTCGTCCATGCCGACCACGTCGGCGCCGGCAGCCTTGGCTTCTTCAGCCTTGGCGCCTTGGGCGAACACAGCCACACGGGCAATCTTGCCGGTGCCATGGGGCAGCACGACAGCGCCGCGAACCACTTGGTCAGACTTCTTGGCGTCCACGCCCAGTTGCACGGCCACGTCGATGGATTCATCGAACTTGGCGGTGGCAGCATCCTTCACCAGCGCGACTGCGTCAGCGAAAGCGTACAGCTTGGTGGACTCCACCTTGCCCTGGAGAGCCTTTTGCTTCTTGGTCAACTTGGCCATTTACACGCCCTCCACAATCACGCCCATCGAGCGAGCCGAACCAGCCAGCGTACGCACGGCGGCGTCCACGTCAGCAGCGTTCATGTCCTTCAGCTTGGTGTTGGCGATCTCTTCCAGCTGAGCGCGGGTGATCTTGCCGACCTTGTTCTTCAGGGGGTTGGAAGAACCCTTGTCCAGCTTGATGGCCTTCTTGATCAGCACAGTCGCCGGAGGCGTCTTGATGATGAAGGTGAAGCTCTTGTCCGCGAAGGCCGTGATGACCACGGGCAGGGGCAGTCCGGGCTCGACACCTTGGGTCTGGGCGTTGAACGCCTTGCAGAATTCCATGATGTTGAGGCCGCGCTGACCCAGCGCAGGACCGATCGGGGGAGAGGGATTGGCCTTACCAGCTGGCACTTGCAGCTTGATGAAGCCGACGATTTTCTTCGCCATTGAATGCTCCTTGCGGGTATAGCGCCGCCGACCCAACCAACAACAGTTGCAGCCGACAGCTCCCCGGGGGTTAAAAGACTCTTGTGAGAACGCCCTGCACCAAGCCTAAAAATGCAGAGCCAGAGATTGTAAGCGGTAACTCAGGTTTTTTCAACCTGGGCAAATTCAAGCTCGACCGGCGTGGAGCGACCGAAGATCATCACGGAGACGCGCAGACGGCTCTTCTCGTAGTTGACCTCTTCGACAGAGCCGTTGAAGTCCGTGAACGGACCTTCCTTGACACGCACCAGCTCGCCGGGCATGAACTCGACCTTGTGGCGCGGCTTTTCCGTGCCTTCCTGCATCTGGCTGACGATCTTGCGCACTTCCTCTTCGGAAATGGGCGCAGGACGGTTCTTGGCACCGCCCACGAAACCCGTCACCTTGCTGGTGTGCTTGACCAAGTGCCAGGTATCGTCGTCCATGACCATCTCGACGAACACGTAGCCAGGGAACAGACGGCGCTCGGTAGTGCGGCGCTGGCCATTCTTCATTTCCACCACTTCTTCAGTGGGGACAAGAATGCGACCGAACTTGGACTGCATGTCAGAGCGCGCGATGCGCTCGATGATGTTGCGCTCAACCGCCTTTTCCATGCCGGAGTAGGCATGGACGATGTACCAGCGCAGATCCGGATTGGCAGGCGCTGCCCCTCCGTCGTTCACACCCGTTTCGACAGCATCCATTACTTCCTCCAGCCCAAAATCAGGTCGTACAAGACCCACTCAAGCGTCTTGTCCGTGAACCACAGGAACAAGGCCATGATGACGACAAAGCCGAAGACGTACAAGGTCATCTGCATGGTTTCCTTGCGCGTCGGCCAGACGACCTTCTTGACTTCGCGCCAGGCATCCTGGGCAAAGCTCACGAAACGCTTTCCGGGCTCGGAAACAAGGAACGTGCCAGCAGCTGCAGCCAGGCCAACCAGCAGCACCAGCCACTGGACGATGGGGCCTTGCTTGCTCAGCAGATAGAAACCTGCGATCGCAGCAACGACTAAAGCCGCGACTGCGGCAAGCTTGGCTTTGTCAGCTCCGGAGCTGACCGTTTCAACCTGAGTAGTGGCCATAATCCATTTCTAATGCGCATCTTTTGCGCAACGCCAAGACACCGAAGCCCGCTTTGGGGCGGGCTCGTTGCGATTCCACCATCAGGTGGCAGGGGCAGTAGGAATCGAACCTACAACCTTCGGTTTTGGAGACCGACGCTCTGCCAATTGAGCTATACCCCTACGAATCAATTAGGCAATGATCTTGGCAACCACGCCAGCGCCCACGGTACGGCCACCTTCGCGGATAGCGAAGCGCAGACCTTCTTCCATGGCGATGGGGGC
>NZ_JFYT01000079.1:0-254820 GCF_000632165.1 Delftia sp. RIT313
CCCGCCCGCCCTCTTTCCTCCCGCCCGGCACGCGCCTGCCTGTCCCTGCTCGCCTGCGCGGCGGCACTGGCCTGCACGCCAGCCCTGGCCGCCCCTGCCGACATCGACCTGCCGGCCCAGCCGCTGTCCGACGCCATCAAGGCCCTGGCGCGCGCCACCGGCACCAGCATCGCGGCCGACAGCGCCCTGCTGGCAGGCAAGACCGCGCCCGCCGTCCAGGGCCGCCTGGAGCCGGCCGAGGCACTGCAGCGCCTGCTGGCCGGCAGCGGGCTGCAAGCCTCTGCCCAGCCCCAGGGCGGCTGGCTGCTGCGTCCCACCCCGGCGCGCCCGCAGACCGCGCTGGACGAAGTGCGGGTGACGGCCACGGCCCTGCGCGACGGCCGCACGGAAGGCACGGGCAGCTACCGGGCGCCCTATGCCAGCGCGGCCACCAAGATCGAGCTGACGGCGCGGGAGACGCCGCAGTCCGTGTCCGTGATCTCGCGCGCGCAGCTCGATGACCAGAACTTCGTGGAGCTCACCGAAGCCGCCAAGGTGGTGCCCGGCATCGTCGTGCGCCGGCAAAGCAGCACGGGCGGGCGCAGCGACATCCTCTCGCGCGGCTACCAGTCCTCCACCTACCAGTTGGACGGTCTCACCGTCAGCGGCAACCCGGCCACCCAGGAAACGCTGGACCTGGCCCTGTTCGACCGGGTCGAGGCCCTGCGCGGGCCGGCCGGGCTGTTCTCGGGCGCGGGCGAGCCCAGCGTCATGCTCAACCTGGTGCGCAAGCGCGCCCTGCCGGACTACCAGGGCCAGGGCGCCATCGGCCTGGGCTCGCGGGGCCGCAAGCGGGCCGAGGTGGATGTCACCGGCCCGCTGTCCGAAGATGGCCGCCTGCGTGGCCGGGTGGTGGCGCTGCACGAGAACTTCGGCAGCCCCGTGATGGCCATGGACGGCCACAAGCAGGCCCTGTACGGCACGGTGGAGCTGGACATCACTTCCCAGAGCACGGTCTCGGTGGGCGCCACCTGGCAGCGCGGCCGGGGCAACTACGACACCGGCCTGCCCGCCCACGCCGACGGCAGGCTGGCCCCCATTCCGCGCGACGTGGCCATTGCCGCCGATTGGGGCCGCGCCGCGCCCGAATCGCTGGCCGGCTTCATCGAGTCGGAGACGCGGCTCGACGGCGGCGGCCTGTTCAAGGTGGCCGCGCGCCGCGTGCTGCGCCAGCAGCGCGACAAGTACATCAACGGCTACTCGGCCGTCTCGGACACCGGCATCAGCCGCTTCACCCAGGCCCAGACCGTGGACCGCGACTACGCCGACACCACGGCCGACATCTACTACAGCACGCCCTGGCAATGGGCCGGGCAGACGCACCATTTCATCGCGGGCGCGGACTACCGCAGCTCCAACATGCACCTGCGCATGCTGCGCGGCGCCATGAACACGCCGGCCGACCTGTTCCACTACGACCCCTCCTCCATTCCCGAGCCCAGCTTCAAGCCCTTTGCCGACGACATCACGCGCACCAGCCTGCGCGGCGTCTACGGCCAGTTGCGCATCAAGCCCACGCAGGCCCTCACCCTGGTGGCGGGCGCGCGCAAGAGCTGGTGGAAGACAGAAACCTCGGATCGGCTGCAGAACACGCGCTCGGGCTACGAGGTCGATGGCCAGTTCACGCCCTTCGGCGCCGTGCTCTTCGATCTGAACGACAGCTGGACGCTCTACGCCAGCCAGTCGCGCATCTTCCAGCCGCAAAGCGGGCGCCTGGCCGGCGGCGGCCAGATCGCCCCGCGCGAGGGCCGGCAGGTGGAGGCCGGCATCAAGGGCAGCCTGCTGGACGGACGCCTGAGCGCCACCGCCGCCGTCTACCGCATGCAGGACACCAACCGCGCGCTGGCCGACCCTGGCGATGCCGCCTTCGTCATCCCCGCAGGCAAGGTGCGCTCCGAAGGCTTCGAGGCCGAAGTGGTCGGCTCGCTGTCGCCGCGCTGGGACGTGGCGGCCAGCTACGCCTACATGCGCTCCAAATACCTGCAGGGCACCGTCACGCAGACGGGCACCGACTTCAGCACCATGTCGCCGCGCCACAGCGTGAACCTGTGGGCGCGCTACCGCGTGGCCGGCCCCGTGGCCCAGGGGCTGGAGCTGGGCGCGGGCGTGCGCGCCGTCAGCGAGTTCTACGACACCCTGGGCACCGTGCGCTGGCGCGCGGGTGGCTACGGCGTCTGGTCCGTCTATGCCGCCTACCCGCTTACCCCCAAGGTCAAGCTGGCTGTGAACATCGACAACCTCTTCGACCGCGTCTACTGGGAGCGCGTGGGCACCGCCACGCGCAGCAACTACTACGGCCTGCCGCGCAGCATCATGGTCACGCTGCGCAGCAGTTTCTGACCCAGTCGCCAGAAGGCGTGCGCAGCACAAGGCTGCCGCGCCCCCTGCCTGCCGCGCAGGCATTCAACACATCGACACCATCGAATGATTTCTCACAAATAATTCAATAGATCCACACAATGCATGGATTTACGCTTGTGTCCATCGCCGGCAGCCGCCGCCAGCCAAGACACACGCCATTGCCATGCAAGACCGTTTCCTGATCGAGCGCATCGAGGCGCGGATCCTCGACATTCCCACCATCCGTCCGCACAAGCTGTCGTTCGGCTCCATCAGCCGGCAAAGCCCGGTGATCGTGCAGCTGTGGCTGCGCAATGGCGCCACGGGCTTTGGCGAGGCCGCCACCATCGGCGGCCCGTCGTGGAACGAGGAATCGCCCGAGAGCATCCACCACGCCATCACCAACCACCTGGCGCCCAGCCTGATCGGCCAGGACGGCGCGCGCTTCGAGGCCTGCCTCTCGCGCATGGACCTGGCCTGCAAGGGCAATGCCTTTGCCAAGAGCGCCGTCGAGATCGCGCTGATGGACGCCGTGGCCCGCAGCCTGCAGTTGCCGCTGTGGCAATTGCTGGGCGGCAAGCAGCGCGACAGCCTGCCCCTGGCCTGGACGCTGGCCAGCGGCGACATCGAGCGCGACCTGGCCGAGGCCCATCTGCGCCTGGAACAAAAGCGCCACCGCATCTTCAAGATGAAGATCGGCGCGCGCACGCCCGAGGCCGACGTGGCCCATGTGAGCGAGATCGCACGCGGCCTGCAGGGCCGCGCCACGCTGACCGTGGACGTCAACCAGGCCTGGGACGGCGCCACGGCGCGGCGCTTTCTGCCGCAGCTGATCGATGCCGGCGTGACCCTGATCGAGCAGCCCGTGGCCGGCTGGAACGTGCCCGCGCTGCGCGAGCTGACGGCCACGCTGCAGGGCGCGCTGGTCATGGCCGACGAGAGCGTGTGCACGCCCTACGACGCCATGCGCCTGGCGCGCGAGCAGGCCAGCCATGTGTTCTCGCTCAAGGTGGCCAAGCACGGCGGCCTGCTGCGCACGCGCAAGGTGGCAGCCATCGCCCAGGCGGCCGACATCGGCTGGTACGGCGGCACCATGCTGGAGACCTCGATCGGCTCGGCCGCCTCGGCCCATGTCTTTGCCACGCTGGGCGGGCAGCACTACAACTGCGAGCTGTTCGGCCCCCAGCTGCTGGTGGACGACATCGTCACCGAGCGCATGGCCATCCGCGACTTCGAGCTGCAACTGCCCGACGGGCCGGGCCTGGGCGTGGAGATCGACCTGCAGCAACTCGCGCGTTTCGACCGCGCGCTGGCCGACAGCCAGCCGCAGCACTTCGACATGGGGCAGGCCCGGACCGGGGCTGCGACCTGAATTCCTTTCATTCCTCCTGGAGACAAACATGCTTTATCTGGTCCGCATGGACGTGAAGATCCCCCACGACCTGCCCGCCGACGTGGCAGCCGAGATCAAGGCCCGCGAGAAGGCCTATTCCCAGCAACTGCAGCACGAAGGCCGCTGGCCCCACATCTGGCGCGTGGTGGGCGAGTACGCCAACTACAGCGTGTTCGACGTGGCCTCCAACGACGAGCTGCACGAGCTGCTGCAGGGCCTGCCGCTGTTCCCCTACATGGACATCCAGGTCACGCCGCTGGCCCGGCACCCCTCGGCCATCGCCTGAGCACAGCCCAAACCAAGACCAAATTTTTCGGAGACAACTGAAGTGAATGTGAAACGCCGTTTTCTGACCGCCGCAGCCGCAGGCCTGTGCCTGTCCGCCGTGATGCCCGCCGCCCATGCGCAGGCACCCGAGGCCAACTGGCCCAGCAAGCCCATCCGCTGGATCGTGCCCTTCCCGCCGGGCGGCGCCATGGACGCCATTGCGCGCACCCTGGGCGAGAAGGCCGGCCGCACGCTGGGCCAGCCCTTCGTGATCGAGAACCGTCCCGGCGCCGGCGGCAACATCGGCGCCGACTTCGTGGCCAAGCAGCCCGGCGACGGCTACACGCTGATGATCACCTCCATCGGCATGGCCACCAACAAGCCGCTGTACCGCAAGCTCAGCTACGACCCGATCAAGGACTTCGCCCCCGTGGGCGTGCTGGCCGTGGTGCCCAACATCCTGGTCACCAACTCCACCCAGCCCAACGTCAAGAGCGTGGCCGACGTGGTGGCCGCCGCCAAGGCCTCGCCCGGCAAGCTGACCTATGCCTCGGCCGGCAACGGCACCTCCATCCACCTGGCGGGCGAAGTGTTCAACTCGCTGGCCGGCGTGGACATCCTGCACATCCCCTACAAGGGATCGGGCCCGGCCGTCTCCGACCTGCTGGGCGGACAGGTCAACTACATGTTCGACTCCATCACCTCGGCGCGCCCGCACATCCAGTCGGGCAAGCTGCGCGCCCTGGCCGTGACCACGGCCAAGCGCTCGTCCAGCATGCCCGACGTGCCCACCATGGAAGAGGCCGGCATCAAGGGCTACGAGGTCTCGCCCTGGTTCGCCGTCTTCATGCCCGCCAGCACGCCGCCGGCCATCGTCAAGAAGCTCAACCAGGTGTTCGTGGCCGAGATGAAGCAGCCCGACGTGCTCGAACGCTTCAAGGCCATCGGCGCCGAAGTCGTGGGCTCCACGCCCGAGGAGGCGGCCAAGCACCTGCAGGCCGAGTCCGTGCGCTGGACCAAGGTGATCACGGAGCGCAACATCAGCATGGACTGAGCGCTTCTCTTTTCCAGGACATCCCATAAAACCACGAGGAGACAAACATGTCCGAACTGTCCCAGGACCAGCTGCTGAATCTGGTCAACAGCAAGCAGATCGCCCCTGGCAGCGACCGCGTGCGGGCGCTGACCCAGCGCATCGTCAGCGATCTGTTCCACACCATCGACGAGATGGATGTCACGCCCGACGAGTTCTGGGCCGCCGTGGACTGGCTGGGCCGCCTTGGGAGCAGCGGCCAGCTGGGCCTGATCACGGCAGGCCTGGGCTTCGACCGGCTGCTGGACATCCGCAGCGACGAGGCCGATGCGCGTGCCGGCCGTGCGGGCGGCACGCCGCGCGCCATCGAAGGCCCGCTGTTCGTGGCCGGTGCACCGCTGTCGCAAGCCGAAGTGCGCCTGGACGAAGGCGAGCCCCAGGGCGAGGTCTTCGTGATGGAAGGACGGGTGCTGGATCTTGACGGCCGGCCTTTGCCGCATGCGCTCATCGATGTCTGGCATGCCAATGTCCAGGGCGGCTACTCGCACTTCTTCCCGGGCATGAAGCCCTACGAGCTGCGCCGCCGCATAGAAACCGACGACCAGGGCCGCTACCGCTTTCGCAGCTATGTGCCGCCCGGCTACTCCATACCGCCGAACAGCCCCACCTCGGAACTGTTCGACGCGCTGGGACGCCACGGCCATCGTCCCGCCCACATCCACTTTCTCGTGGTTGCATCCGGCATGCGCACGCTGACCACCCAGGTCAACCTGCCCGGCGATACCTACCTGGACGACGACTTCGCCTTCGCCACGCGTGACGGCCTGATCGTCGAGCTGGAGCGCGGCGTGGCGCCGGCCGGCTATGAGTCGCTGGGCGTGAACGCGCCTTTCGTCCGCACGCGCTTCGACTTCGTGCTGCAGCCCGCAGTCAGCGAAGGCGAGTCCTTGCCGCTGACACGCATGGAGCGCGTGCGCGCCTGAGGCTCCGCCACCTTCCGGTGCCTTCCGGCCTGCCATTTTTTCGATTCTTCCGTTCCACAGCAGGCCGCCCCTTGGAGTGCGGCCTGCTTCACCGTACCCGCTTCCCACACCATGTCCAGCCTGCATCGCATCGCCGCAACCCTGCTGACCGCCACCGTGGCCCTCGTGCCCGCCCTGGGACACGCCCAGGCTCCGGCAGCCTTTCCTTCCAAGCCGGTGAACATCGTCGTGCCCTACGCGGCCGGCGGCCCCGTGGACAACCTGGCACGCGCGCTGGCCACGCGCCTGAACAAGGTCTGGTCGCAACCCGTGGTCATCCTCAACCGCACAGGCGCCAACGAGATCATCGGGGCCGAGTACGTGGCCAAGAGCGCACCCGACGGCTACACGCTGTTCGCCGCGACCGAAGCGTCGCTGACCATGAACCCGCACCTGTACAGGAAGCTTCCCTACAACCCGCAAAAGGACTTCGCCCCCATCTCCCGCCTGATCAGCGTGCCCATGGTCTTCTTCGTGCCCCAGAGCTCCAAGGCCGGCACGCTGCAGGAGTTCATCGCTCAGGCACGCCAGGCAGGCAAGACCAAACCGCTGACCTATGGCTCATCGGGCGCGGGCGGCATCGTGCACCTGCCGCTGGCCATGTTCGCCAAGCAGGAAGGGCTGGAGATGGTGCACGTGCCCTACAAGGGCGCCGCACCGCTGATCCCCGAAGTCATCGCCGGCCAGATCGACGCAGCGGTGCTGGGCGTGTCGGTGATCGAGCAGCACATCAAGTCGGGCAAGCTCAAGGCCCTGGCAGTGTCCTCGGAGACACGCAGCATCGCCCTGCCGGATGTGCCCACCTTCAAGGAAGCGGGCGTGCGCGACATCCAGGCTGTCTTCAACATCGGCCTGCTGGCACCGGCTGGAACGCCGGCGCCCCTGGTGGAGAAGATCGCCGCCGATGTGCGCCGCGTGCTGCTGGAGCCCGAATTCCGCAAGACCCAGGTGGACGCGTTCTCTTACGTGGCCGTGGCCTCCAGCCCCGCCGAATACCGCGACTTCCTGGCGCGCGACTACCAGGTGCAGGGCGAGCGCGTGCGCACCTCGGGCGCCTCGCTGGATTGAACCGGACGGAGTCCGTTCAGCTCTGGACTGCGGTGCGCTTGGCAACCACCTGCACCGCAGCCGCAGGCCTGCGCCCCCAGTTCATCAGCGCCGTGCCGGCCACGGCCATGCCGCCGCCCAGCACGATGCTGGCATCGATGCTCTCGCCCAGCCACAGCGCCGACAGCGCCACACCGATCACGGGCACCAGCGTGATGTAGCCCGAGGCCGCACCCGCACCCAGCGCCTTGACGCCGTCGAAGTACCAGGCATAGGCAAGCGCCGTGGCGCCGAAGGCCAGGAAGGCCAGCGCGCTCCAGGCGGTTGCGTTGCCAAGCACGGCAGCCTGCAGGCCTGCCGGCCCCTCGACCACCAGGCTGGCCACCAGCAGCATGGCCGCGCCCATGGTCGAGGTCACGGCCGTGGCCGACAGCGCATCCACGCCCGTGAGCAGCCAGCGGCCGATCAGGGTGTAGCTCACCCAGCAGACCACGCAGCCCAGGATCAGCAGCTCTCCGGCGCCCACCGATCCCTGCAGCAGCGCCAGCGGCTGGCCATGCGAGATCACCACCACGGCGCCGCAGGCCGCCAGCGCCATGCCCAGGGCAATGGTGCGGTTGAGCCGCTCGCCGAACAGCCAGACCGCCAGCGCCAGCGTGAGCACGGGGTTGAGCGTGATCACCAGGGCCGCCTTGCCGGCCGGCACATGCTGCAGCCCCATGAGGAAAAAGGCCGCATAGCCGAACACGCCCGTGGCGCCAGCGGCCGCCATGCCCAGCCAGCGTTTGGCGCTCCAGTGCCTGAGACCGGCCATGCCGCCGGCCCAGTACAGCCAGGGCAGCAGCACGGCGGCGGCCAGCAGGAAGCGCAGGCTGGCGGCTGCCAGCGGCGGCATGTTCTGTGCCACCACGCGGCCCGCAGGCCAGGAAGCGCCCCACAGCAGGGCCATGCCGACAAGCCGCAGGTGGGGACCGAAGAAGCGTTGAAAATTCATGGCGCGTACTATGTGCTCATATCGATTCATAGACAAATGAGCGAATGCTCATGACCTGGACACCGTGATCCCATGACCTTCACCCAGCTCGAAGTGTTCGCGGCGCTGGCCCGCGCCGGCAGTTTCTCGCGCGCAGCCGCGCTGCTGGGCATTACCCAGAGCGCCGTCAGCCATGCCCTGCGCGCGCTGGAAGGCGAGCTGCAGGTGCAGTTGGTGCGGCGCGAAGGCCCCCACTCCCCACTGACCGACGCAGGCACGCGGCTGCTGCAGCGCGCCAACGACATCCTCCAGCAAAAGGAGGCCTTGCGGCAGGAGGCCGATGCCGAACGCGGCATGGCGCGCGGCACGCTGCGCGTGGCCTCGTTCGGCGCCACCTCTTCGCTGCGTCTGCTGCCACCGCTGATCACCGAATACCGGCGCCGCCAGCCCGCCGTGCTGGTGCAGATCGACGAGCAAAACGACGACACCGTGGTCAAGTGGCTGCTGGAGCGGCGGGTGGAGATCGGCTTCGTCGTGCTGCCCGATGAGCGCTTCGAGACCGTGCCCCTGGTGGAAGACGAACTGGTGGCGCTGCTGCCCGCATCGCACCGGCTGGCGGCCCAGCGCAGCATCCGCGCCGCCGACCTGCAGGGCGAGGCCTTTGTGCGCACCTCGGCCGGGTCGGGCGCGCACATCGACCGCTTCCTGGCCGAGGCCGGCGCCCAGCCTGCGGCCATCTACCACTTCGAGCAGATGTCCTCCATGCAGGGCTTCGTGGCCCAGGGCCACGCCATTGCCATTGCCGCGCGCCTGGCCGTGCCCGAGCAGGCGCCCGAAGGCATGGTCTACCGCAGCCTCGCGCCCCGCCAGCGCCGCGTCACCGGCCTGGCCGTGCGCAGCATGGAACGGCTGTCACCGGCCGCTGCCGGCTTTGTGGAGCTGGCGCGGGAGATGGCGAAGAAGAAGCGGTTTGGCTAAGCCTGCGCCGCCGACGGCAAGGTCAGCGGATGCAGCACCAGCGCCTCGCGCACGATGGGCTTGAGCGCCTGCGCCTCGTCGGGGCTGGCCAGCACGCGGGCCAGTTCGGCGCGCATGCGGGGCTCCCAGAATTTGCGGATGTGTTCGGCAATGCCCTGCAGGGCCTCGTCGCGCTCGGGCATGGCCTCGAAGAACTCGCCGATGCGGTTGGCCATGCGGACCAGGTTCGCGCTGTCCATCACTTGCCTCCCGCCACGGCCATGCTGCCGGCCTGCGCGGCTTGCAACAGGCCGATCTGCTCTTCATGCATGCGCGCAAAGCCGCGCTGCCAGTCGGACGGCTGGGCGTGCTGGGGGACGGGCAGCACCTGCACGGCCGTGACCTTGTATTCGGGGCAGTTGGTGGCCCAGTCGGAGCTGTCGGTGGTGATGACGTTGGCGCCCGATTCGGGAAAGTGGAAGGTGGTGTAGACCACGCCGGGCTGTATGCGCTCGGTGACGGTGGCGCGCAGCACGGTCTCGCCCGCGCGGCTGGCGATGCCGACCCAGTCTCCGTCGCGTATGCCGCGGTCCTCGGCGTCATGCGGATGGATTTCCAGCCGGTCCTCGCTGTGCCAGTGGCTGTTGTGCGTGCGCCGGGTCTGGGCACCCACGTTGTATTGCGACAGGATGCGGCCCGTGGTCAGCAGCAGCGGAAAGCGCTGGGTGACCTTCTCGTCGGTGGCCACGTACTGGGTGATGATGAAGCGGCCCTTGCCGCGCACGAAGCGATCCCTGTGCATGATGGAAGTGCCGGCCTCTTCGGTGCTGTCATTGCAGGGCCATTGCACGCTGCCCAGCCGGTCGATCTTGTCGTAGTTCACGCCCGCAAAGCTGGGCGTGAGCGCGGCGATCTCGGCCATGATCTCGCTCGGGTGCGTGTAGTGCATGGCATAGCCCAGCGCATTGGCCAGCAGCTGGGTGACCTCCCAATCGGCATAGCCGGCCAGCGGCGCCATGACCTTGCGCACGCGCGAGATGCGGCGCTCGGCATTGGTGAAGGTGCCATCCTTTTCGAGGAAGGAAGCGCCTGGCAGGAAGACATGGGCGTACTTGGCGGTTTCGTTGAGGAAGATGTCCTGCACCACCACGCATTCCATGGCCGAGAGCGCGGCCGTCACATGCTGGGTGTTGGGGTCGGACTGCACGATGTCCTCGCCCTCGCAGTACAGGCCCATGAAGCTGCCGGCCAGGGCCGCCTCGAACATGTTGGGAATGCGCAGCCCGGGCTCGGGGCTGAGCGCCACGCCCCAGGCGTCCTCGAACTCGGCGCGCACCGTGCTGTCCGAGATGTGGCGGTAGCCGGGCAGCTCATGCGGGAAGGAACCCATGTCGCAGGAGCCCTGCACATTGTTCTGGCCACGCAGCGGGTTCACGCCCACGCCTTCGCGGCCCACGTTGCCCGTGGCCATGGCCAGGTTGGCAATGCCCATGACCATGGTCGAGCCCTGCGCATGCTCGGTCACGCCCAGGCCGTAGTAGATGGCCGCGTTGACGGGAGTGCCCGCCGCGTGGTCCTCGGCACCCAGCGCATACAGGCGCGCGGCGCCGCGCACGAGTTCGGGAGCGACCCCGGTGACCTCGGCCATGGCCTCGGGCGAGTTCTCGGGCCGGGCCACGAATTCCTTCCACTGCGCGAAGGACTTGGCATCGCAGCGCTCGGCGATGTAGTCCTCGGCCAGCCAGCCTTCGGTGACGATGACATGGGCCAGCGAGGTGATCATGGCCACGTTGGTGCCGGGCCGCAGTTGCAGGTGGTAGTCGGCGCGGATGTGGGGCGACTTGACGAGCTCGATCTCGCGCGGGTCGATGACGATGAGCTTGGCGCCCGCACGCCGGCCGTCGCCGCGCAGGCGCTTTTTCATGCGCGAGCCGAACACCGGGTGCGCGGCCGTGGGGTTGGCGCCGATGACCATGACCACGTCCGTGTGCTCGATGGACTTGAAGGTCTGCGTGCCGGCCGAGGTGCCATAGGTCTGGCCCAGGCCATAGCCCGTGGGCGAATGGCACACGCGCGCGCAGGTATCGACGTTGTTGTTGCCGAAGGCCGTGCGCACCAGCTTTTGCACCAGGTAGGCCTCTTCGTTGGTGCAGCGCGAGGAGGTGATGCCGCCAATGGAATCCTTGCCGTGCTTCGCCTGGATGCGGCGGAACTCGCTTGCCGTGTGGGCAATGGCCTCTTCCCAGCTGACCTCGCGCCAGGGGTCGGTGATCTTCGCGCGGACCATGGGCCGGGTGATGCGGTCCTTGTGCGTGGCATAGCCCCAGGCAAAGCGGCCCTTGACGCAGGCATGGCCCTCGTTGGCCTGGCCGTCCTTCCAGGGCACCATGCGCACGACCTGCTCGCCCTTCATCTCGGCCTTGAAGCCGCAACCCACGCCGCAGTAGGCGCAGGTGGTGATGGCGCTGTGCCCGGCCTGGCCCAGCTCGGTCACGGTCTTTTCCTGCAGCGTGGCCGTGGGGCAGGCCTGCACGCAGGCGCCGCAGCTGACGCAGTCGCTCTCCATGAAGCTGCCGCCCTGCCCCGCCGTGACGCGCGATTCGAACCCCCGGCCCGAGATGGTCAGCGCAAAGGTGCCCTGCGTCTCCTCGCAGGCGCGCACGCAGCGGTTGCAGACGATGCACTTGCTGGGGTCGTAGCTGAAGTACGGGTTGGAGTCATCGACCTCGGCGCGCGCCTGGCCCTTGAAATGGTTGGCGCCGTCGAAGCCGTAGCGCACCTCGCGCAGGCCCACGGTGCCGGCCATGTCCTGCAGTTCGCAGTCGCCGTTGGCGCTGCAGGTCAGGCAGTCCAGCGGATGGTCGGAGATGTACAGCTCCATCACGCCACGGCGCAGCTCCTGCAGTTGCGGGCTTTGCGTGCGCACCTTCATGCCCGGCTCGGCCGGCGTGGTGCACGAGGCCGGAAAGCCCTTGCGGCCTTCAATCTGCACCAGGCACAGGCGGCAGGAGCCGAAGGGCTCCAGGCTGTCGGTGGCGCACAGCTTGGGCACGCTGACGCCGCCTTCCATGGCCGCGCGCATCAGCGAGGTGCCCTCGGGAACGCAGACCTCGCGGCCGTCGATCTCCAGGGTGATCAGGCGTTCGGACGGGCTGGCGGGCGTGCCCCAGTCGGCTTGCTTCAAATGGTCGAGCATGGTGTTCTCCGTTCAGGCAGCCGCTGCGGCCGTGGTGGACTCGATGCCGAAGTCCTGGGGGTAGTGGTTCAGCGCAGAGCGCACGGGATACGGCGTCATCCCGCCCATGGCGCACATGGAGCCATGCTGCATGGTGTCGCACAGGTTCTCCAGCAGGGCCACCTGGCCGGCGTGGGCGGCAGGGTCGGTGCCGGCGCGCACGATGCGGTCGATGACCTCCACGCCGCGCGTGGAGCCGATGCGGCAGGGTGTGCACTTGCCGCAGGACTCGATGGCGCAGAACTCCATGGCATAGCGCGCCAGCTGCGCCATGTCGGCCGTGTCGTCGTGCACGACGATGCCGCCGTGCCCCACCACGTTGCCCTTGGCGGCATAGGCCTCGTAGTCCAGCGGCACATCCCAGTCGGCTGGCGCCACATAGCTGCCCAGCGGGCCGCCCACCTGCACGGCCTTGACGGTGCGGCCGGTGGCCGTGCCGCCGCCAAAGTCTTCCACCAGTTCGCGCAGGCTCAGGCCGAAGGCCTTTTCCACCAGGCCGCCGCGCGCGATGTTGCCGGCCAGCTGAAACGGCAGGGTGCCGCGCGAGCGGCCCATGCCGAAGCCCTGGTAGAAGGCCGCGCCGCGCGCCAGGATCAGCGGCACCGTGGCCAGCGTGATCACGTTGTTGATCACCGTGGGCCGGCCCCACAGCCCCTCGATGGCCGGCAGCGGCGGCTTGGCGCGCACAATGCCGCGCCGGCCCTCGATGCTCTCCAGCATGGCCGTTTCCTCGCCGCAGACATAGCTGCCCGCGCCCTTGCGCACCTCCATGTGGAAGGCCCGCCCGCTGCCGGCCACGTCGCGGCCCAGCCAGCCTGCGGCCTCGGCGCGCGCAATGGCTTCGCGCAGGGTGGCGATGGCATGCGGATACTCGCTGCGCACATAGACCAGGCCCTGCGTGGCGCCCACGGCCAGGCCCGCGATGGCCATGCCTTCGATCAGCGTGTAGGGATCGCCCTCCATCAGCAGCCGGTCGGCGAAGGTGCCCGAGTCGCCCTCGTCGGCGTTGCAGGCAATGTACTTTTGCGGCCCCGCTGCGGCGGCCACGGTCTTCCACTTGATGCCGGCCGGAAACGCCGCACCGCCACGGCCGCGCAGGCCCGAATCCAGCACCTCCTGCACGATGGCCGCGGGCTCCATGCGCGCCGCGCGCTCCAGCCCCTGCCAACCGCCATGGGCCGCATAGTCGGACAGGTTCAGCGGATCGATGACGCCCACGCGCGCAAAGGTCAGGCGCTCCTGGCGCGCCAGGTAGGCAATGGCCTCGGTCAGTCCATGGCACAGCGCATGGCTGCCGCCCTGCAGCATTCCGGCATCGATCAGGCCCGGCACCGCATCGGCCGTGACCGGGCCGTAGGCCACGCGGCCTTCGGGCGTCTCGACCTCCACCAGGGTCTCCAGCCACAGCAGGCCGCGCGAGCCGTTGCGCACGATCTGCACCTGAAGGCCGCGCGCCGCGCACTCGCGCTGCAGGGCGCCGGCCACGGCGTCAGCGCCCACGGCCAGCGCGGCGGCATCGCGGGGCACGTAGACGCGCACGCCGGAGCCTGCCCCTGCCCCTGTCCCTGCATGCGCAGGCTGCGCCACCGGCTCGCCGGCCTGCTCCGGCTGGCGGCATTGCGCGATGAGTGCATCCAGTCCGTTGGCCGAGACATGCGCATGGGGCTGGCCATCGAGCATCACGGCAGGCGATGACGCGCACAGGCCCAGGCAGTAGACCGGCTCCAGCGTGACGGCGCCATCGGCACTGGTTGCATGCCCATGCCCGTGCCCACTCGATCCGCAGCCCAGCGCCTGGCCTGCGTGGGCCAGCAGCGCATCCGCACCGCTCGACTGGCAGGCCTCGGCGCGGCAGACCTGCAGCACATGGCGGCCCGCTGGCGTGCTGCGGAAATGGGGGTAGTAGGAGATGACGCCATGCACCTCGGCACGCGAGAGGTTCAGCGCATCGGCGATGCGCGGCACGGCGGCTTCGGGGATATGGCCCAGCATGTCCTGCACGGCGTGCAGCAACTCGATCAGGGGGCCGGGGCGCCGGGCGTGGACGGCAATGGCGTGCTCGACGGCCTCGCGCTCATGGGCGCCGAGTGCGCTGCCGGCAACAGCGGCATTGAGGACGGCGATAGGAATGATCTTCCCTTGTGTGGCTGGCATGGGTGTCCCTGCTGGCTTTCGTTGTGGGGAGCGGCGCGGTCCGGTCCGCTGGCGCTTTGTCTCTCATGCCATTTCAAGGCCTGCCGGGCAAGCCGTCAAATTCAAACGGATGATTGCGCCATTCAATCGGCAAATGAGCCGCCGGGCAGTGCTGCGCCTGCTGCCCCAGGTCTTGCGGATGCCGCAGCCAGCGCGGGTTTGCGCCACTTGGCAAATGCGCCCGGCTTGTCGCAAATCACACGGTATTTGGTGTGAATTTTGATAAGCTCACGCGCACCATGAACCACCCGCCATCAGCCATGACGCCACAGGATGGCTATCATTTTTCAGACCAGATCGGCCACCTGCTGCGGCGTGTCTATCAGCGCCACACTGCACTCTTCCAGCAATACATTCCCGACTCGCAGCTCACGGCCGCGCAATTCGTGGTGCTGTGCTCCGTGCGCGACAACAGCGGCAGCTCGCTGGCCGACATCGTCAAGGCCACCGTGATCGACCAGGCCACCATCCGCGGCGTGGTGGACCGGCTCAAGCAGCGCGAACTGGTGCAGGTGGACCATGACCGCATCGACCGCCGCAAGGTCGTCATCAACCTCACCGAGGCCGGCCAGGACCTGGTGCGCGACATGGAGCCCTTCGCCAAGCAGATCACCGAAAGCACCTACGGCAAGCTCAATCCGGCCGAGCGCCTGGCGCTGGATTTTCTGCTCAAGAAGATGCTGGAAAGTGGCGAGGCCGACTGAGCCGTTGCAGCCTCCCCAAAAAAACAAAGGCCAGAAGGAAAAATCCTTCTGGCCTTTTTGCTGAGCCGACCTTTCAGTCAGCTCAGGCCGTCATCAATCCAGCGCCCGGTTGCGCGATTCCACATCCACGGCCCAGATCGACAGGGCGCCGCCCACCAGCATGGCGGACAGCACGGCCAGGGCCAGGGTGAAGTGGGTGGCCATGATGGGCGCAATGATGGCCGGGGCGAACAGGCCGCCGAAGCGCGCCACGGCGCCGGCCATGCCCATGCCGCTGGCACGCAGGTCGGTGGGGTAGACCTCGGGGGTGAAGGCATACAGCGCGCCCCAGGTGCCCAGCAGCGAGAAGCTCATCAGCAGGGTGGAGCCGATGACCACGAAGGGCGACGAGCCCAGGCTGTAGAACATGCAGCCGACGGCGCTGAGCAGCAAAAAGCCGATCAGCGTGGGCTTGCGGCCCCAGCGCTCCACGCCATAGGCCGACAGTGCGAAGCCGGGCAGTTGCACCAGGGCCAGCACCACCAGGAAGACCTGGCCGCGCATGAAGGCGAAGCCCTCGCTGCTGAGCTTGACGGGCAGGTAGACGAAGACACCGTAGTAGGCGATGGAGATCAGCGCCCAGGCCAGGAACAGCGAGAGGCTGCGGCGGCGCAGGTCGCCGTTGAACAGCGCGAGGATGGATTTGCGCTCCTGCTTTTCAGGCTGCAGGGCGGGGATTTCCGCGGTGGTGCCGTTGACCTTGGCCACCCGCTGCAGCACTTTGCGCGCCTCTTCGGACTTGCCGTTGCGGTTGAGGAACATGGGCGACTCGGGGATGTAGAAGCGCAGCACCACGCCGATCAGCGCCGGCAGTCCGGTCACGAAGAAGATCACGCGCCAGGCATCGTCACCCCAGGACACGGCCACCAGCGCCAGGATGGCCAGGAAGATGGTGCCCACGGCCCAGAACGATTCCAGCAGCACCAGCCAGCGGCCGCGGCGGTCGCTGGGCAGGAACTCGGCCATCATGGTGTAGTCCACGGGCAGCGTGCCGCCCACGCCGATGCCGGTGATGAAGCGCAGCACCAGCAGCCAGGCGAACTCGGGCGCAAAGGCCGAGGCCACGCCCGCAAAGGCGTCGATCACCACGGCCATCATCAGCACCGGGCGACGCCCGATGCGGTCGGCCAGGCGGCCGAAGACGAAGGCGCCGATCAGCATGCCGATGAAGAAGAAGGTGCCGGTCTGCAGCGCCTCGGGCACGGTCTTGCCGAAGGTCTTGGCAATGGACGGCGCGCTGAAGCCGATGGACAGCACCTGCATGGCATCGGCCAGCCAGACCAGCCCGAAGATGACGAACAGCCGATATTGGAACTTGCCGACACCCGCTGTCTGGATGCCTTTTTCCACCGAAATGTATGTAGATGACATGCAGGGACTCCTTTTCTAGCCATCGCAATTGTTGAATCTGTCTTTTCCCAGGCAAGGCCGTTCAGCTTGTGTTGCCGTCTCCTGCCGTGCCTTCCACCCTTCACACATCCGGAGCGAACCGCTCCCTCGGCGCCATCTCCATGGCCCGATGAAAAATTTCCGGATGTCGGTCTCTGCATCCGGGCGATGGGCGCATTGCGGACAGGCTGCACATCGACAGCGCCGTCCGTTGTTGCCCATCACCCGTCCCCAGCATCAGATGTCAGGACCCAGACCCTGGAGAGATTCCAGGGCAAGGTGTCCATATCCGCGGCATCGCCCATGCCGCCGCCCATTGCTGCCCATTGCCGCCCTCAGTGCGCATGCGCCTGTGCCTGCATGCGCAGCCGGTTAATCGTCTTCGTGTCGTCTGGCCAAGCTTTTTCCTCCGGTGCAAATCGTTCGCGCAAATATCCGAGCAGGTCCGCGATCTGCCTGTCATCCAGGCTGTCCCCGAAGCCGGGCATGTAGCCCAGCGCATCGTCGGCCGGCGCCTGTATGCCGTTCAGGATCACCTGGACCAGGTTGTCGGGGCTGGCCGCATGCAGGTTGGTGTTCAGGGCCAGCTGCGGCTTGACGCCGAACAATGTGGGACCGCTGCCCGCCTCATGGCAGACCGCGCAGGCGTTCTGGTAGATGCGCTCGCCATTGGCGTGGTGGTCCAGGGCCCTGGCATGTTGTGCGACCGCAGGCGCCGCCGCCTGCACGGCGGCCGGCGCCGGTGGCGGCATGGCCGGGGCGGCCTGGGCGGCCTGTGGGGCCTGGCCCGGCAGTTCCATCAGATAGGTGGCCATGGCGCGCACATCGGCTTCGGGCAACTGGGCCAGGCCGTGGATGACGGGCGCCATGGGGCCGGCTGCCACGCCGTGGCGGGCCGAGAAGCCGGTGCGCAGGTACTGGTACAGCTCTTCGCGGCTCCAGGGCAGCTTGCCCCCGGCCAGTTGATTGAGCGCGGGCGCCGTCCAGCCTTCGGCCTCGCCGCCGCCCAGGTAGTGGATGCCGGTCTTTTCCGCACCCAGCGCATTGCGGGGCGAGTGGCAGGCCGCGCAGTGGCCCGCGCCTTCGACCAGGTAGGCGCCCCGGTTCCATTCGGCGCTGCGCGCAGGGTCGGCCTTGAAGGGCGTGGCGTCGTGGAACAGCAGGTTCCAGCCCGCCATGGCCTGGCGCAGGTTGTAGGGGAAGGCCAGCTGCGTCTCGGGCGCCTTGGCCTTCACGGCGGGCTGGGACATCAGGTAGCCGTAGAGGGCCTGCAGGTCGCCATCGCTGAGCTTGGCGAAGGCCGTGTACGGGAAGGCCGGATACAGCTGGCGCCCGTCCTGGTGGATGCCGTGGCGCATGGCGCGCTCGAAGGCCGCGTAGGACCAGCGGCCGATGCCGGTTTCGTTGTCGGGCGTGATGTTGGTGGAGTAGATGGTGCCGAACGGCGTCTCCAGCCCGAAGCCGCCGGCATTGGCCGCGCCGCCCGGGGCCGTGTGGCAAACCACGCAGTCGCCCGCAGCCGCCACCAGGCGGCCGCGCTCCAGGGCCTGCGGCGAGTACACGGAAACATCGGGTCCGTCGGTCAGCGGCAGGGCTGGCTTCAGCGGCCAGGCCATGGCCGCCATGCCGGCAAGGCCTGCGGCGCCTGCGGCCAGCCAGCCCCAGCCACGGCCGGCCCGCGCCGCACCGGGCTTGCCGGCGCCCTCGCCCGCCAGGGCCAGGCGCAGTTGCTCTGGCTGGAAGGGCACTTCGCGCAGGCGCACGCCTGTCGCATGGTGAATGGCGTTGGCAATGGCGGCGGCGGCGGGCAGCGTGGCCACGCCGTCGAGCGCCAGATCGCCGTGGCGGATGACCGCGACATCGCCGGGCGCATGCTGCGCCAGGTCGGAGCCGGGCTTGGCGATCACGTCGAAAGAAGCAGCGGAAGCTGTGGACCCTGCCCAGTCGTCAAAAGCCGGGGCCGCGCCCAGCAGCCGGCGCGCGTCGGCCAGCAATTGCGGGTCCTGCTGGACGATCTCGGGCCGCGTGCTGGCGGCCTGCGCCGCTTGCAGGCTGCGGCTGTCATGGCCGGCCACGACGCGGGTCACTTCGATCTCGCCCGTTTGCGGGTGCACGGCCACCTCGGCCACCCAGGCGCTCCAGGCATGGAGATCGGCGCCCTGCGCATCCAGGGTCTGCAGCTGGGCGGTGGCAAAGCCCCGGCCCAGCAGGCGGCCGTCGGCGCCCTGGTGGGATGGTGCCTGCTGCGATGCCTGCGCACGCTCGGCCACCTGCCGGGCCAGATCGCGCACCGGGCCTTCGGGCAGGTGCTGCAGCCGCCATTGCAGCGGATCACGGCCCTGGTCCAGCGCCTGCTCATGCCAGTGGCTTTCGCGGGCAAAGACCTGGGCGGCATTCAGATCATCGACGCCGGCATGCCGCAGGCTGGCGGCCAGCCTGCGTTCATGCACTTCGCCGGCATCGAGCACGGTGGCCAGGGCCGCGGCGCGCGCCAGCTCGGGCTGGCTCAGCAGGCGCGCCATGCTGGGGCGCACGGCCCAGGGCGTGTCGGACAGCAGCAGGTCTGGCTGCGGCGATGCATTGCCCGGTTGAGGCTGCACCACCGTGTCGGCTTCAAGCCCTTGCGAAGGCTGCGCATCCACGCGCAGCACCAGCTCCCGGCTGTCTGCGCTGCCCGCAGCAGTCCAGGCCTCGCAGGTCACGCTGACAGGCCGGCCCACGGCCTGGGACAGCAGGGCCGCATCGGCCGCTGCGTCCATGAGATCCATCACATGCGGGGTGCCGGCCGCCGTGGCCGGCAGGCTGAACAGCCGCAGCGCGGACTCGGGGCATTGCAGCAATGCGGCCAGTTCACGGCCGATCATCTGCCGCGCATCGGCGTCGCAGGGCGGTAGCCAGACGCTGGCATGGCCGTCCAGGCACCACACGGCTGCGCGTGCGGCACCCTCGCAAGAAACGGGCGCCGCCATGCGCCAGACATAGCGGCCGGCATCGGGCAGGTCGGCCTTGTCAGCCTTGTCGGCTCTGTCGGCAGCACGGGGGGCGCTGGCGGCCCTGGCTTCCTGCCGGTCGTCCCAGGCAGGGGCCAGGCTGGCAGCGGCCTGCCGGGCATGGACAGGCGCCACGGCCACCACGCCCAGAAAATGCCCGCGCTGCACCGCAGCCACCACGCCGGCCATGGCCTGGGCGTCCTGCAGCCGTGCATGCAGGGGCACGCTGCCCCGGTAGCGCAGACCGTCCCAGGCCGCGACGGGCGGGCGCAGCGCCAGGCCGTGCAGCAGGTCGGAAGGCAGGGCGGGGGTGTGGCCGGCCGGGCTCATGGCTGGACCTCGCCCGCGCTGGAAGATGGAAAACCGGAGGGCGCCTGCAGCGCGGCGCGTTGCGCACGCAGCTGCACGGCGCGCAGGGCGGCCTGCATGATTTCCACATGCGTGCCGCAGCGGCACAGGTTGTGGTGCAGCTCGTTGCGCAGCTCCTGCTCGGTGGGATTGGGGTTGCGGCGCAGCAGGGCCTCCACGGTCATGATCATGCCGTTGAGGCAGTAGCCGCACTGGGCCGCCTGGCAGTCGATGAAGGCCTGCTGCGTGGGGCCGGGGCACTGGCGCGAGCCCAGGCCTTCCAGCGTGGTGACCTCGCGGCCCACGGCCGCCCGCACGGGGATCACGCAGGAACGCGCGGCCACGCCATCGATCAGCACCGTGCAGGCGCCGCATTCGCCCAGGCCGCAGCCGTACTTGGGCCCGTTCAGCTCCAGGTCATTGCGCAGCACATGCAGCAGCGCCGTCCCGGGCGCTGCCGGCACCTCGCATGCGCGTGCATTGACCTGCAGGCGGATGGGGCTGGGTGTACTGCTTGGATGGACTGGGGTTCCCATGGGACGAGGCTCTTGCAACTTGGCTGCGGTTCAGGATGTCGGCGTTCTGCGGCCGGACAGGAGGGGGGGATTCCCTCCCCTCCCCTCGTCCGGCAAGGCAGCGAGTATCAGGCCGCTGCCTTGACCTTGGGCTCGACCAGGGGCACGTTGAACACGTCGTAGCCGAAGCACCAGGACGGATCTTCGTTGGTGCGCAGCCAGGTGTTGTCGTGCGAGATGCGCTGCACCTTGCTGGCGCGCTCGGCACGGTTGGCTTCGTACAGGGCGAAGGCCAGCTCATGGTTGTGCGCGCCGACTTCCTTGAGGCAGCGCGCCAGCATGGCGCCGTCCTCGATGGCCATGGCCGCACCCTGGGCCATGTGGGGCTTCATGGGGTGGCAGGCATCGCCCAGCAGCACCAGGCGGCCACGGCTCCACAGCGGCAGCGGATCGCGTTCGAGCAGCGACCACTTGGTCACTTCCACGGTGGCATCGATCAGTGCCTGCACGGTGGGATGCCAGCCCGAGAAGGCCTCGCGCATCTCTTCCTTGCTGCTTTCCAGCCAGCGGTCGTTGAGATCCCACTTCTCGACGGGCACGCCGGTCACGTAGTACAGCTCGTCGGCCTTGCCGGTGACGAAGTAGGTCATCATGTGGCGGTCATCGCTCCACCACTTCACGCAGGCATCGAAGGGCAGCATGCCGGCCTTGACTTCGGGCGTGGGGAACACGGCGCGGTGGGCCAGGTAGCCCGCGTACTTGGGCAGCTCCGGGCCCAGGAGTTCCTCGCGGATGCGGGAGTTCACGCCATCGGCGCCGATGACGATGTCCGCCTCCTCGGTCGTGCCGTCCGCGAAGTGCATGACCACCACGTTGCCCCGGTCCTCCACCTTGGTCAGGAACTTGCCGTAGGCCATCACGCTGTCGGGCAGGGCCTCGACCAGCAGCGCATGGAAGTCGCCACGGTGCACGGTCAGGTAGCTGGCGCCGTATTCCTTGACGGCGTAGTCGCCCAGCGGGATCTGGGCCAGCACATCGCCCGTCTGCCAGTGGCGGCTGTACCAGTAGTCGGGATGCGAGCCCTGCTCGTTGAGCGCGTCCTCGATGCCGATGCGGCGCAGGATCTTCATCACATTGGGCCCGACGTGGATGCCGGCTCCCAGGCGCGAGAAGCTGGGCGCCTGCTCATAGACGCGGACATTGAAGCCTTCCTGGAGCAGCAGCTTGGCAGCTGCAGCCCCGCCGAGACCGGCGCCGACAACGGCGATTCGAGGGGATTGAGACACAGTTTTCTCCTTGCAGGAATGTTGAAAGCCAGACGGGGCAACCGTTGCTTCGGCGCGTCCTTGCAGGGTGTAGAGCAGGAAGCGTGCCAGGCAACAAAACACTTAATTCAGGTGTATGCGCTTGAATTTTTCAAATCGACGCATGCACCATAGGGCGGCAGAATAAATTGAAGTTCGCCATTTTTGGTGCAATTTCTGCACCAAATCAGTACAAACCCCGAGAAAATTCTCATTTGCAAGGCGGCACGTCTTTTGCAAGAATAAAGCGTACACACTCAGTTGATTCTGATCAGAAACCCTCGAAACTTCGCAAAGGCAAGTCCATGACCAAAACGTTCCGCATCGGCCAGATCGTCCCCAGCTCCAACACCACCATGGAGACCGAGGTGCCGGCCATGCTGCAGGCCCACTCCACGCTGCGCCCGCAGGACCGCTTCACCTTCCACTCCAGCCGCATGCGCATGAAGAAGGTGCAAAAGGAGGAGCTGGCCGCCATGGACGCCGAAAGCGACCGCTGCGCGCTGGAGCTGAGCGACGCGCGCGTGGACGTGCTGGGCTATGCCTGCCTGGTGGCCATCATGGCCATGGGCAAGGGCTACCACCGCGTCTCGCAGCAGCGCCTGACCGAGCGCACGGCCAGCAATGGCGCCACCGCCCCGGTGATCACCAGCGCCGGCGCGCTGGTGGAAGCGCTCAAGGTGATGGGCGCCAAGAAGATCGCCCTGGTGGCGCCCTACATGATTCCGCTGACCCAGCTGGTCATGGACTACGTGGCCGCCGAAGGCTTCGAGATCGTGGACTGGCGCGCGCTGGAGATCCCCGACAACCTGGACGTGGGCCGCCACGACCCCGCCAAGCTGCCCGGCATCGTGGCCGGCATGAACTACGCCGACGCCGACGTGATCGTGCTGTCGGCCTGCGTGCAGATGCCCTCGCTGCCGGCCGTGGCCCAGGTCGAGGCCCAGACCGGCAAGCCCGTGCTGACCGCCTCCATCGCCACCACCTATGCCATCCTCAAGGAACTGGGGCTGGACCCCGTGGTGCCGGGCGCGGGCGCGCTGCTGTCGGGCGCCTATCCCTACGACACCGGCAACAGCGCAGCCAAGGCCTGAGGAACACACGCATGACCAGCCACTCCAGCTCCCCCACCCCCAGCACATTCCGCTACGGCGGCAACGTCCACGCCAACGGCATCCGCCAGCACTACCTGCGCTACGGCGGCGCCGAGGGCGAACGCGCGCAGCGCGACGCCGTCATCCTGATCCCCGGCATCACCAGCCCGGCCGTGACCTGGGGCTTCGTGGCCGAGCACCTGGGTCGCCAGTTCGACACCTATGTGCTCGATGTGCGCGGGCGCGGCCTGTCGTCCTCGGGCCCGGGCCTGGACTACAGCCTCGATGCCCAGGCCGCCGACGTGGCCGCCTTCGCCCAGGCCCTGGGCCTGCAGCGCTGGGCGCTGGTCGGCCACTCCATGGGCGGGCGCATCGCCGTGCGCGCCGCACGCAGCCAGCCGGTGGGGCTCACGCGCCTGGTCATCGTCGATCCGCCGGTCTCCGGCCCCGGCCGCCGCGCCTACCCGGCCGCCCTGCCCTGGTATGTGGACTCCATCCGCCAGGCCACGCTGGGCATGGATGCCGAGGCCATGCGCGCCTTCTGCCCCACCTGGACCGAAGAGCAGCGCCAGCTGCGCGCCCAGTGGCTGCACACCTGCCACAAGCCGGCCATCGTGCAGAGCTTCGAGGACTTCGGCCGTGACGACATCCATGCCGACCTGCCCCGCATCCAGCACCCGCTGCTGCTGGTCACGGCCGAGCGCGGCGACGTGGTGCGCAGCGAGGACGTGGCCGAGTGGCAAGGCCTGGCACCCCAGACCGAGCATGTGCGCGTGCCCAATGCCGGCCACATGATTCCCTGGGACAACGAGGCCGGCTTCTATTCGGCCCTGGGCGATTTCCTCGGCGCGCGGGTGGACTGAATGTCCAACCGCAGCCCACTCCCATCCATCGCGACACCAAGGAGCCGACCATGTCCGTCAGCGATATCGATCTGATCCACGCCTGGAAGCAGGTGCTCACGCTGTCCCGGCTCGAAGCCGGCCAGACCGTCACCGTGCTCACGGGCGCCGACACGCACCCGCAGACGCTGCGCTGCGCCATTGCCGCCTCCAGCGAAATGGGTGCACGCGTCAACCGCCTGGACCTGCCGCCCGTCAACGCCGAAAAATCGCTGAGCCGCGACTCGCTGGCCTACCTTGGCACGACGCCGCTGACCGGCAACCCCGCCGCCATCGCCGCGCTCAAGGCCAGCGACCTGGTGCTGGACCTGATGACGCTGCTGTTCTCGCCCGAGCAGCACGAGATCCTGCAGACCGGCACCAAGATCCTGCTGGCCGTGGAGCCGCCCGAGGTGCTGTGCCGCCTGGTGCCCACCGAGGGCGACCGCGCGCGCGTGCAGGCCGCATCCAAGCTGATCGAGGCGGCCGGGCAGATGCACATCACCTCGGCCGCGGGCACCGACCTGCGCTGCCGCCTGGGCAGCTTCCCGGCCATCTGCGAATACGGCTTCGTGGACCAGCCCGGCCGCTGGGACCACTGGCCCAGCGGCTTCGTGCTGACCTGGCCCGACGAGGGCGAGAGCAACGGCCGCGTGGTGCTGGACCGGGGCGACATCCTGCTGCCCATGAAGGACTACGTGACCGAGCCCATCGAACTCGTCATCGAAAAGGGCTACGTCACGCGCATCAGCGGCGGCCTGCAGGCCGACATCCTCAAGGAGTACATGGCCTCCTACGAGGACCCCGAGGCCTACGCCGTCTCCCACATCGGCTGGGGGCTGCAGCCGCGCGCCCACTGGTCCATGCTGGCCCACTACAACAAGGAAACCCACATCGGCATGGACGCCCGCGCCTTCGAGGGCAACTTCCTGTGGTCCATGGGCCCCAACAACGAGGCCGGGGGCAGCCGCACCACGGCCTGCCACATCGACATCCCCATGCGCCACTGCTCGGTGGCGCTGGACGGCAAGCCCACGGTCATTGACGGCGTGGTGCAGGACGAGGAAGGACTGGCGCGCGCCGCCAAAAGGTCCAAGCAAGGAAAGGACATCGCATGACCACGACAACCACCGGCCAGGCCCCCGGCGCGCAGAGCGTTCCCACCGAGGGCGTGCAGGGCGACATCTCTGCCTACGCGCGCCAGGGCTTCGGCACGCCGCTGCCGCTCAAGGCCCCGTTCGGCCTGCTCATCATCGACTTCGTCAACGGCTTTGCCGACCCGGCCGTCTTCGGCGGCGGCAACATCCCCGAAGCCATCGCGCAGACGCAGCACCTGCTGGCCCATGCACGCGAGCGCGGCTGGCCCGTGGCGCACAGCCGCATCGTGTTCTCGGACGACGATGCCGACCACAACATCTTCTGCCTGAAGGTGCCCGGCATGCTGACCCTGAAGGAAGACAGCCCCAACAGCGCCATCGTGCCCCAGCTGGCCCCGGCCGCTGGCGAATACGTGGTGCGCAAGAGCACGCCTTCGGCCTTCTTCGGCACCATGCTCGCACCCTGGCTGGCCCAGCGCGGCGTGCAGACCCTGCTGGTGGCCGGCTGCGTGACCAGCGGCTGCGTACGCGCCAGCGTGGTCGATGCCATGCAGTCGGGCTTTCGCCCGCTGGTGGTGGCCGACTGCTGCGGCGACCGCGCCCTGGGCCCGCACGAAGCCAATCTGTTCGACATGGCCCAGAAGTACGCGGCCGTGATGCCGCTGAGCCAGGCCATCGCCGACACCGACGCCCTCGCCGCAGGTTGATCCCACCGCGCCAACGCGCCTATGGGGCCGGCCCTGCGCAGCCGGCCCCGGAGTGCATAACATGCACAGGGCACGCCTGAAAGCGCGCCCGCGAAGAACACCGCCCCATGAACCTGCCCCAGCCCCAAGCCCTGCACGCACAGCTGCTCACGCGCGCCGACACCCTGCTCGTGGTGCGCCAGCCCGTGGCGCCGCCGCGCCCTGCGCCCGGCCAGCCCGGCACGGCCACCGACTATGTGCAATCCACGCCCGAGGTCTTCGTGGCCGTGCTGGCCGACGAAGCCGCGCCCCAGGGCTGGCGCGCCCTGGCCTTCAACGGCCATGTGGACCTGGGCACGGGCATACGCACGGCCCTGGCGCAGATCGTGGCGGAAGAACTCGAAGTGCCTTTGGCGCGCCTGGACATGGTGCTGGGCCACACGGCCGCCGCGCCCAACCAGGGCCCGACCATTGCCAGCGCCAGCATCCAGATCTCGGCCGTGCCGCTGCGCCGCGCCGCCGCCCAGGCGCGCGAGCAGCTGCTGGCACTGGCCGCGCAGCAATGGAGCGTGGCGGCGGACCGGCTCCAGGCGCGCGAAGGTGCGGTGCGCTTTGCCGATGGCAGCGATGCCCGCGAACTCGGCTATGGCGATCTGCTGCGCGGCCAGCAATTGCAGCTGACGCTGGCCCCGCCCGATCAGGAAGTGAAGCTCAAGCCCGCCAGCGAATACCGGCTGGTCGGCCGTGGCGCGGCGCGCGTGGACATCCCTGCCAAGGCCACGGGCGAACTGAGCTTTGTGCACGATGTGCGCGTGCCCGGCATGCGCCATGGTCGCGTCATCCGCCCTCCGCACCCGGGCCGTGACGGCGGCGATTTCATCGGCCGCTGCCTGGTGGCCGTGGAGCGCGACTCCGTGGCCCACCTGCCCGGCAACGTGCAGGTAGTCACCGAGGGCGACTTCGTCGGCGTGGTCGCCGACCGCGAGGAACAGGCCATTGCCGCCATGCGCGCGCTGCGCGTGCAATGGCACTCCGTGCCGCCGGCGCCCGATCTGTCTGACTTGGCCGCAGCCATCCGCGCCAATCCGGCCCAACACCGTGCGCTGGTGGACCAGGGCACTGTGGACGACGCCTTCGCGGGCGTCGACACGGGTGCGGCCACCGAACTGCGCCGCAGCTACGTCTGGCCCTACCAGATGCATGCCTCCATCGGCCCGTCCTGCGCCGTGGCCGATTTCAGCGAGGGCCGTCTCAAGCTCTGGGCCGGCACGCAGAACCCCCACATGCTGCGCACCGACCTGGACCGCCTGCTGCAATTGGGGGAAGACCGCATCGAGATCGTGCGCCTGGAGGCGGCCGGCTGCTACGGCCGCAACTGCGCCGACGATGTCTGCGCCGACGCCGCCCTGCTGTCCATGGCCGTGGGCGCGCCCGTGCGCGTACAGCTCACGCGCGAGCAGGAACACCAGTGGGAGCCCAAGGGCACGGCCCAGCTCATGGACGTGAGCGCGGCCATCGATGCCCGGGGCGAACTGCTGGCCTACGACTTTGCCGTGCGCTACCCCTCCAACGACGCGCCGCTGCTGGCCCTGCTGCTCACGGGCCGCATCCCGGGCGAGCCGCGCACGCTGGAGATGGGCGACCGCACGGCCGTGCCGCCCTACCGCTATGCCAGCCAGCGCATCACCTGCCATGACATGGCGCCCATCGTTCGCTCGTCCTGGCTGCGCGGCGTCTCGGCCCTGCCCAATTCCTTTGCCCACGATTGCATGATCGACGAGCTGGCCCATGCGGCCGGTGCCGACCCCGTGGACTACCGTGTTCGCCACCTCGATGACCCGCGCGCCGTCGAGCTGATCGAGGCCACGGCACGCCACGCGGACTGGCAGCAAAACCAGCCGGGAAGCCGGGGCCGCCCCGGCGCCGACGGCCTGCTGCACGGGCGCGGCGTGGCCTATGCGCGCTACATCCACAGCCGATTTCCCGGCTTCGGCGCGGCCTGGGCCGCCTGGGTCATCGACATCGACGTGGACCCCGCCAGCGGCCGCATCACCGTGCGGCGCCTGGTCGTGGGCCAGGACACGGGAATGATGGTCAACCCCGACGGCGTGCGCCACCAGATCCACGGCAACGTCATCCAGACCCTGAGCCGCAGCCTGATGGAGAAGGTCGCCTTCAATGCGCAAGGCGTGGCCAGCCGCGAATGGGGCAGCTACCCCATCATCGGATTCCGCGACCTGCCCCCCATCGAAGTGGTGCTGATGCCGCGCCAGGATGAGCCCCCCATGGGCGCAGGCGAATCAGCCTCGGTCCCCGGCCCGGCCGCGCTGGCCAATGCGCTGTTCGACGCCACCGGCCGGCGCTTCTATGCCGCGCCGTTCACGCCCGACGTGGTGCGCGCCGCACTGAATGCCGCGCCGAACGCCACGCCAGAGACTGCACAGCCCGCCTAGTCTTTCAGCGCCCCCGCATGCCGCAGGCACTGCGCACGCCAACCGGCGTCGTCCTGCAGTTGCAGCGCCGCCTGCAGCGCGCGCGTGGGCGCCACGCCCTGCTGGGCCATGAAGCCTATGGGCGTGACCAGTTCGGGCGAGCGCAGCGGCCGGGCCACCAGGCCCGGCATGTGGCGCACCGTGGCCACCATGGCGCCGGGCAGCACGGTGGTCATGCCATCCGTTCCTTGCGCCACGGCCATCACCAGGGTCAGCACGGAGTTGGTTTCCATGGCGGGCTGCACGGCCATGTCCACGGCGGCGAAGGCCTCGTCGATCACCGTGCGGTTGTGCATGTCGGGCGTGAGCAGGCACAGCGGCATGCCGGCCACTTCGCGCCAGGCGATGTCGGCGCCAAAGGCAAAGGGCCGACCCTCGCCCTGCCCATCGCGGCACTCGCGGCACAGCAGGTAGTAATGCTCCTCGTACTGGGGCCAGGACTGCAGGCGCGGGCCGCGCGGCGGCATGCGCGCGCTGTAGCCCAGGGCCAGGTCCAGCGACAGGTCTTCGAGCCCGCTCTCGATCTCGGCCGAGCTCATGGACAGCACCACGGGCGTGATGCCCGGATGGTGCTCGCGCAGCAGGGCCGCAAAGCGCGTGAGCATGGGCATGGCCGTGGGCACGGCCGCCATGCGCAGCTGCCCGCGCAGCGCGCCGGCGGCGGCGCTCAGTTCCTGGCGCAGGCCTTCCTCGGCCCGCAGCATGGCCAGGGCCGTGGCCAGCACCTGATCGCCCTCGGGCGTGAAGCCCGCGAACGAGCGGCCCCGGCGCACGATGACCGTGCCGAACTCCTCCTCCAGCGCGCGAAGCGCATTGGACAGCGCCGGCTGGGTGATGTGGCATGCCAGCGCCGCGCGGCCGAAATGGCGGTGCTCGTTGAGCGCCGCCAGATACCGCATCGAGGTCAGCAGGTTCATGCCGGCAGCGCCAGAAGGGTCAGGTTCCCTGGCTCACCGTGATGGTGGGGAACTTGCTCGTGAAATCGCGTGCCTTGAGCGCCACCTTCACGGCCAGGTCGCGCGCCACCTTCTTGTAGATCTGCGCGGCTTCGCTGTCGGGCTCGGCCACCACGGTGGGCTTGCCGCTGTCGGCCTGCAGGCGGATCTGCAGCGACAGGGGCAGGGCGCCCAGGTAGTCGATGCCGTACTCGGCCGCCATCTGCTTGCCGCCCTCGGCGCCGAAGATGTGCTCCACATGGCCGCAGTTGGTGCAGACGTGGGCCGCCATGTTCTCCACCAGGCCCAGGATGGGCACGCCCACCTTCTCGAACATCTTCACGCCCTTCTTGGCGTCGATCAGCGCGATGTCCTGCGGCGTGGTGACGACCACGGCGCCCGTCATGGGCACGCGCTGGGCCAGCGTCAGCTGGATGTCGCCGGTGCCGGGCGGCATGTCCACCAGCAGGTAGTCCAGATCCTTCCAGTTGGTCTGGCGCAGCATCTGCTCCAGCGCCTGCGTGGCCATGGGGCCGCGCCAGATCATGGCCTGGTCGTTGTTGACCAGGAAACCGATGGACATGACCTGCACGCCATGGCTTTCCATGGGCTCCATGGTCTTGCCGTCGGGGCTTTCGGGGCGGCCGGAGATGCCCATCATCATGGGCTGGCTGGGGCCGTAGATGTCGGCGTCCAGGATGCCCACGCGCGCGCCCTCGGCGGCCAGCGCCAGCGCCAGGTTGGCCGTGGTCGTGCTCTTGCCCACGCCGCCCTTGCCGGACGAGATGGCGATGATGTTCTTGACGCCCGGCAGCAACTGCACGCCGCGCTGCACCGCATGCGCGGCGACCTTGGACGTGATGTTGACCGAGACATTGCCCACGCCCTCGACGGTCTTGGCCGCCGCGACGAACTGGCCGCGCAGCGCCGGCACCAGGCTTTGCGCCGGATAGCCCATCTCCACGTCGAAGGCCACGTCGGCCCCCGTGACCTGCAGGTTGCGCAGGGCGCGGGTGCTCACATAGTCCTTGCCGGTGTGGGGGTCGAGCACGCTGGAGAGCGCGGCCAAGAGCGCTTGTTCTGTGACTGCCATTGCTTTGATTACTCCTAGAGCCGGATAGTCTATCCAAGGCACCATCCCCTCGCTCACGCGAGACAATGCGGGCCTTGCTGCCTTTGCGGCCCCTGTTCCCGCCTTTTTCCGCGAAAGATCCGCCCCGTGAAATTCAAGATGGCCCACAACTCCCTGTTCGCGATCCTGCTGCGCTCGCGCTGGTGGATCAGCATCGCGCTGGCCGCGCTGGTGACCCTGGTGTCCACGGCGCTGCTGCCCAAGGACATCGCGCCGTTCGCCGCCATCACCGCCCTGCCCTTCTTCGGCATAGGCTGCGTTGCCGCCTGGCGCCAGCTGCGCGCGCCCAGCCCCGCCAAGGTGGAGCAGGCCCTGGAGATCGCCGCCCAGCAAAGCTGGCGCGAGTTCGCCGATCGGCTCGATCGCGCCTGGCAGGCCGAGGGCTACACCGTGACCCGCCTGTCCGACAAGGAGGGCGCCGACTTCGTGCTGGAACGCGAAGGCCGCACCACCGTGGCCAGCGCCAAGCGCTGGAAGGCCGGCGTGCACGGCATGGAGCCGCTGCGCGCCCTGCTGGCCGCAGGCCAGGCGCGCGATGCGGCCACGGTCTGCTACCTGTCGCTGCAGCCGCCGGCCGAGAATGCAGCCGCCTGGGCCAAGCAGCAGGGCATCGCCCTGATCTCCGGCAAGGACCTGGGCTCCCTGCTGGCCAAGGCCTGATCCCTTCGGGGTCATCCCCTGATCTGAGGACGGCCGGCGCGCGGCACACTCCAGGCATGCCCGATGCCGCGCCCTCACCCGACTCCAGCCTCCCTCCCCCCAGCACCGGACTGCTGCTCAGCGGCGGCGGCGCACGCGCCGCCTACCAGGCCGGCGTGCTGGAGGCCATTGCCGAAATACGCCGCGCCTGCGGCCAGCAGCATGGCCCCAATCCCTTCCCCATCCTGGTCGGCACCTCGGCCGGCGCCATCAACGCGGCCGCCCTGGCCTGTGGCAGCGACCATTTCGACCGGGCCGTGCGCCGCATGTCGCGCATCTGGCGCAACCTGCGGCCCGAGGACATCTACCTGTCCGACTCGCTGAGCGTGCTGCGCAGCGGCGCGCGCTGGCTGACCCTGCTGTCGCTGGGCTGGGCCCTGGCGCGCTGGGGCCGCATGCGCCCGCGTTCGCTGCTGGACAACCAGCCGCTGGGCCGGCTGCTGTCGCGCGGCCTGGTTCCGCTGGAGCGCCTGCCGCAATTGATCGCGGATGGCCACCTGCGCGCGCTGGCGGTGTCCGCCTCCAGCTACACCACCAGCGAGCACGTGACCTTCTGCCAGGCGCAGGACCAGCTCCAGCCCTGGGTGCGCAACCAGCGCAAGGCCGCGGCCGCCCAGATCACGCACGCGCACCTGCTGGCCTCCTCGGCCATCCCCTTCATCTTTCCGGCCACGCCGCTGCCGCTGGACGGCGCCACCGAATACTTCGGCGACGGCTCCATGCGCCAGACCGCGCCGCTGGCGCCCGCCATCCACCTGGGCGCCGAGCGCATCCTCGTAGTGGGCGCGGGCCGGCGCACCGAGCCGCCGGCCAGGCCGCCGCCAGAAGGCGCAAGCTACCCGTCGCTGGCCCACATCGCGGGCCACACGCTGTCGAGCATCTTCCTGGACGCCCTGTCCCTGGACGTGGAGCGCGCCGAGCGCATCAACCAGACCCTGGCTCTGATCCCGCCCGCCGACCGCGAACGCAGCCGGCTGCGCCCGCTGCAGTTGCTGGTCATCTCGCCCTCCGAGCGTATAGACGCCATCGCCGCGCGCCACGTGGGCCAGCTGCCGCTGCCCATGCGCACCCTGCTGGGCGCCCTGGGCGTGCGCCAGGACGCCAGCGACCCGCGCGGCGCCGCCCTGGCCAGCTACCTGCTGTTCGAGCGCAGCTTCACCCGCGAACTCATGGCCCTGGGCCGGCGCGACGCGCTGGCGCGGCGCAGCGACATAGAGCAGTTCCTGGGCTGGCAACGGCCGCTGGTCGCCAACTGACGGCCTGCAGCCAACAGGCCTAGCGCAGCGAAGGCCCGCAACAACTCCCTGGTATGTCGGCCTGCACGGAAAAGCCATCGCCGCCCCACAACCGCCCAGCCCTTCTAGAATGTCAGGTTCCCCCGAGAAAGCCGCCATCCATGACCGCACGCAAACTCTTCGTCACCACCGCCCTGCCGTACGCCAACGGCAACTTCCACATCGGCCACATCATGGAATACATCCAGGCCGACACCTGGGTGCGTGCGCAGCGAATGCAGGGCAACGCGGTCAACTTCGTGGGTGCCGATGACGCCCACGGCGCGCCCATCATGATTGCGGCCGAGAAGGCCGGCAAGACGCCCCAGCAGTTCGTGGCCGACATCGCCGCAGGCCGCAAGCAGTACCTGGACGGCTTCCACATCGCCTTCGACAACTGGCACAACACCGACGCGCCCGAAAACCATGTGCTGGCCCAGCAGATCTACAGGGACCTGAAGGCTGCCGGCTTCATCGAGACGCGCACCATCGAGCAGTTCTTCGACACCGAGAAGAACATGTTCCTGCCCGACCGCTTCATCAAGGGCGAATGCCCGCGCTGCCACGCCAAGGACCAGTACGGCGACAACTGCGAGGTCTGCAGCGCCGTCTACGCGCCCACCGACCTGATCAACCCCTACTCGGCGCTGTCCGGCGCCAAGCCCGTGCTCAAGAGCTCGGAGCATTTCTTCTTCAAGCTGTCGGACCCGCGCTGCGTGGAGTTCCTGACCGAGTGGACCCAGGACGGCCAGCATGTGCAGCCCGAGGTGGCCAACAAGATCAAGGAATGGTTCGGCGTGCGCACCAACCCGGACGGCACGACCAGCGAGGGCCTGGGCGACTGGGACATATCGCGCGACGCGCCCTACTTCGGCATCGAGATCCCCGATGCGCCGGGCAAGTACTTCTACGTCTGGCTGGACGCGCCCGTGGGCTACCTGGCCTCGCTCAAGAACCTGCTGGACCGCCGTGGCGAGGACTACGAGGCCTACATGGCCGACCCCACGCTGGAGCAGTACCACTTCATCGGCAAGGACATCATCACCTTCCACACGCTGTTCTGGCCCGCCATGCTCAAGTTCAGCGGCCGCAAGACGCCCACCAAGATCTGCGTGCACGGCTTCATGACCGTGAACAACGGCGAGAAGATGAGCAAGAGCCGCGGCACCGGACTGGACCCGCTCAAGTACCTGGGCCTGCAGATGAACCCCGAGTGGCTGCGCTACTACCTGGGCGCCAAGCTCAACGGCAAGAATGAAGACATCGACTTCAACCCCGATGACTTCATGGCCCGCGTCAACTCCGACCTGATCGGCAAGTACGTGAACATCGCCTCGCGCGCGGCCGGCTTCATCGCCAAGCGCTTCGGCGGCAAGCTGGGCACGGTCAGCGAAGACGGCCAGGCCCTGCTGGCCCAGCTGCGCGGCCAGAGCGAGGCCGTTGTCCAGGCCTTCGAGAACCGCGACACGGCCCGCGCCGTGCGCGAGATCATGCAGCTGTGCGACCGCGTCAACGAATACGTGGATGCCAACAAGCCCTGGGAGCTGGCCAAGCAGGAAGGCATGGACGCCCGCCTGCAGGACGTGTGCACCACCTGCATCGAGGCCTTCCGCCTGCTGACCATCTACCTGAAGCCCATCCTGCCGGCCGTGGCCGAACAGGTGGAAGGCTTCCTCAACGTGGCGCCGCTGCAGTTCGCCGACGCACAGAACCTGCTGGGCGCCGGCCATGCCATCGGCCTGTACAAGCACCTGATGCAGCGCGTGGACGTCAAGCAGCTGGAGGCCCTGTTCGAGGCCCCCGAGCCCGTGGTCGAGAAGGTCCTGCCCGGCGGCGAGGAGATTGCCGAAACCATCGGCATCGACGACTTTGCCAAGGTGGACCTGCGCATTGCCAAGATCGTGGAATGCAAGCCCGTGGAAGGCTCGACCAAGCTGCTGCAGCTCACGCTGGACGTGGGCGAAGGCAAGACACGCAACGTGTTCTCCGGCATCTCCAGCATGTACCAGCCCGAGCAGTTGCAGGGCAAGCTCACCGTGATGGTGGCCAACCTGGCGCCGCGCAAGATGAAGTTCGGCATCTCCGAAGGCATGGTGCTGGCCGCCAGCCACGCCGATGAGAAGGCCAACCCCGGCATCTACGTGCTGGAGCCCTTCCCAGGCGCCACACCCGGCATGCGTATACATTGAAATGCCCCCTGAGTCGCTTCGCGCCTTCCCCCTGAAGGGGGGCATACGGGCACCCGGCGACACCCTCGGTGCGGGGCGGCGCGGCCGGCGTAGGCCCTTCCTCGGCGTCCCTGACTTAGGCTCTGCCGGTTTCAAAGATTGCGCACAGTGTGTTGGACGACAATCATGAAGTCTGCAAAGTCCCGCAAGCCCTCACGGTCCCCGGCCCTGGGGGCTTTTCTTTGCCTGTGCGCCGCGGCCCTGCTGTCCGGCTGCACCGTGGTGGCCGTAACGGCCACGGCGGTCAGCGTCACGGCCTCGGCCGTGGGGCTGGCCGCGGATGCGGCCGTGGGCACGGTAAAAATCGTCGGCAAGGGAGTGGGCAAGGCCGTCGATGCGATGAGCGATGACGGGGCAGCCGCAGACAACAGCGGCATCACGGTCCGCTACCGCACGCCCGATGGGCAGCCTTTGACGCCCTGAGGCTACTGCCCGGCGTAGCGCCCGGGCCGGTGGCTCACGGCCAGGAACACGCCCATGATCACGGCCGCCAGCACCGACCAGGCCACGCGCTCGAAGGGCACGACCCACAGCGCCAGCAGCACCACGCAACAGTCGATGGCCATCTGCACCTTGCCGGCGCGGATGCCGTAGCGGTCCTGCAGGTAGAGCGAGGCAATGGTGGCGCCGCCCAGGCTGGAACGGTGGCGCGCCAGGAACAGCAGGCCCGAGCCCATGAGCAGGCCGCCCGCAATGGCGGCAAAGGCCGGGTGCAGGTAGTCGATGTGGATGAGGCGCGGCCCCATTTCGGTGATCAGCGACAACGCGCCCACGCAGATGAAGGTCTTGACCGTGAAGGTGCGGCCCACGCGCGTCCAGGCAAACCAGTAGAACGGGATGTTGATCGCGAAGAAGATGAGGCCGAACGGCCAGCCCGTGGCGTAGTGCAGCACGAAGGCCAGGCCCGCCGTGCTTCCCGTCAAAAGCCCCGCCTGGGCGAACATCATCATGGCGATGCCCACGAACAGGGTTCCGGTGAAGAGGGCCTGGACATCCTCGAAGAGGCCATGGCGCAGCGAAGCGGTGGCCGGGACAGGCGCAGCAGGCGCGGCAGCGGGTAGGGAAGGCGTGGACATTGTCGGGGTGATGACAGATCTATCGTCGCAAAGGCCCCGGTTCGGGGCCTTCACCGTACCCATGGGGTGTCATAGGTACAAACCCGGATTCTAGAGATTGTTGCCCCGGCGCGCTGTGGCGTGCAGGGTACAGCGCATCGCAGGATGCTTGCAGGAACTTGCAAGGGCCTGCTGTCAGGCGCCGCCGTGCAGTTTCTCGCGGCCCGCGCTGCGCAGCACGCGGCCGTCAGGCCCGAAGGTCACGGTGAACTCCATGTCGCGCGTGGGGGGATCGATGTAGTTCCAGTCCCAGTCGGTTTCCTGCTTGAGCTGGTAGGGCGTGATCTTGGCGGGCTTGCCCAGCATGCGGCGCACCTGCTCCTCGTCCATGCCGGGGCGGATCTTCTCGAAGTTGTGCGGCGCCAGCACCTGGCGCAGCGCGCTCATGCGGCCATCGGTGCCGATGGTGATCATGTAGTTGCGGCTGCCGGCGGGCTGGCGGTTGTACTCGAAGGTGCGCGAGCCGTCGGGCTCGGTCCAGATGCGTTCGGGCTCGCCAAAGCGGGCGCGGACGTCGGCCTCGGTGGACAGGCCTTCTTCGAGTTCCTTGATGTTTTGGGGATCGCAGCCGGGCAGCGAGAGCATGCCCATCACGGCCACGGCAACCCCCAGAAGACGGGAGACTAGGTTCATCGGCGGTGTCCCGGTAAAATCACGCGATTCAAGAGGTTATCAGACTATGTCATTCTTTCGCCGCCCCGACTATCGCTCCGACGCCACCAACTTCATCAACGACCTGAAGAAGCAAAAGCCCGAGCTGCCCAGCCAACAGCTGGCCGGCCGCTCGCTGCTGTGGGACAAGGACGTGAACCACGAAGTCTGGGAAGACCTGCGCGCCGGCCGCGTGGACCAGAAGCCCTACGTCTACCAGACGAACTCCTGATTGCCCATGCGATGAAAAATCAGCCTGTTCCCACCGTGCACCCTGCGCATGCGGCATTCGCCCAGGCAGCAAGGCATGGCCGAGGCTGAATCCGCGCTGGCGCCTGCGGGCGCCTCCGCCACATCCCCCCCTCCTGGCGACGGCACCCCGGTCGTGATCGACCAGGTGGCTTTGGCGCGCCTGTACGGCGAGCCGCTGTTCGCCCTGCCGCAGGACCTGTACATCCCGCCCGATGCGCTGGAGGTCTTCCTCGAAGCCTTCGAAGGGCCGCTGGACCTGTTGCTGTACCTGATCCGCAAGCAGAACTTCAACATCCTCGACATTCCCATGCTGGACGTGACGCGCCAGTACATGCGCTATGTCGACGAGATCCGCAGCCGCAACCTCGAGCTGGCGGCCGAGTACCTGCTGATGGCGGCCATGCTCATCGAGATCAAGTCGCGCATGCTGCTGCCGCCCAAGAAGCAGGAAGGCGGCGAAGAGGCCGAGGACCCGCGCGCCGAGCTGGTGCGCCGGCTGCTCGAGTACGAGCAGATCAAGCTCGCTGCCCACCAGCTCGGCCAGGTGCCGCACTACGGGCGTGACTTCCTCCGGGCCCAGATCCACATCGAGCAGAACCTGCAGCCGCGCTTTCCCGATGTGGATGTGGCCGAGCTGCAATCGGCCTGGCGCGACATTCTCAAGCGCGCCAAGCTCGTGCAAAGCCACAAGATCACGCGCGAGGAACTCTCGGTGCGCGAGTACATGAGCCAGGTGCTCAAGGCCCTGCAGGGCCGGCGCTTCGTCGAGTTCGAGACCCTGTTCCAGCCCGAGAAAGGCTCGACCGTGCTGGTCGTGACCTTCATCGCCCTGCTGGAGCTGGCCAAGGAAACGCTGATCGAGATCACCCAGGCCGAAGCCTTTGCGCCCATCTACGTGCGCCTGGCCTATACGCCCGTCTAGCGGGCACGGACACAGGCACGCGCACACCGACAGGCCGGCTCCACCGGCCTCCATGCACCATGACTTACAGCGTCAAAGAAATCTTCTACACCCTGCAGGGCGAGGGCGGCCAGGCCGGCACGCCGGCCATCTTCTGCCGCTTTGCGGGCTGCAACCTCTGGACCGGCCGCGAGCAGGACCGCGCCAGCGCCATCTGCCAGTTCTGCGACACCGACTTCGTGGGCACCGACGGCACGCTGGGCGGCAAGTTCGCCACGGCCGACGCCCTGGCCGAACGCATTCTGTCCCAATGGCCGGCCGGCGACAGCCAGCACCGCATGGTGGTGCTGACCGGGGGAGAGCCCCTGCTGCAGGTGGACGAGCCCCTGATCGCCGCCCTGCATGCGCGCGGCTTTCGCATTTCCGTGGAAAGCAATGGCACCGTGGCCGCGCCCGAGGGCATCGACTGGCTGTGCATCAGCCCCAAGGCGGGCGCCGACTGGGTGCAGCGCAGCGGCCAGGAGCTCAAGCTGGTCTGGCCGCAGCCCGGCTTCGATCTGCAGGCCATCGAGGCCGGCACCCGTTTCGACCGCTATTTCCTGCAGCCCATGGACAACGTCCTGCAGGCCGACAACACGGCCGCCTGCATAGCGCAATGCCTGCAGCGCCCGGCCTGGCGCCTGAGCCTGCAGACCCACAAGCTCACCGGCATCCGCTGATTTTTGCCATGCAGTTCACCGTACACCAGCGCTTTTTCTTCGATGCCGCCCACACGCTGGAGCGCGCCATCGAAACCGAGAGCAGCCGCCGCATCCACGGCCACACCTACTATGCCGAAGTCAGCGTCACCGGCCCGCGCAACCCGGACAACGGCATGGTGATCGACCTGGGCTACCTGCGCTCGCGCCTGAAGACCCTGGGCGACGCGCTGGACCACCGCTTTCTCGACGAAATCCCCGGCCTGGGCAAGCCCACGCTGGAAAACCTGTGCCTGTTCATTGCCGATTCCCTGGCCGACCTGCAGCCCGCTCCCAGCCGCATCCGCGTATGGCGCGACAGCATCGGCGATGGCTGCGTGCTCGACCTGAACTGAAGCCAGGCCCCACAGCGGCGCCGCTGCCGTTGAACAACTTCACGGCCTTCATGGGATTTCTCCTTCGCATATAGACTTGGTGGCTTTTTTTGCCAGCCCAGGCCCCATCAAGACCGCGCAAAGCGCCCCTCGAGAGACAAAACATGTTCCGCACCCTGCTCAAATCCAAGATCCACCGCGTCAAGACCACGCAATGCGAGCTGCACTATGAAGGCTCCTGCGCCATCGACGAGGATCTGCTGGACGCCGCCAACATCGTCGAGAACGAGCAGGTGCACATCTGGAACATCGACAACGGCGAGCGCTTCGTCACCTATGCCATCAAGGGCCAGCGCGGCAGCGGCATGATCTCGGTCAACGGCTCGGCCGCGCGCCGCGCTGCCGTGGGCGACCTGCTGATCATTGCGTCCTTCGCCCAGGTGCATGAGACCGACGTGGCCACGCACCAGCCGCAGCTGGTCTTCGTGGACGATGCCAACCGCCAGGTCGAACTGCGCCACCACGTTCCCACGCAGCAGCTGTGAGCTGCGCTGCGGTGTGACAATCGCGCGATGACTCAATCGCTTGCCGCCCGCAGCCTTGCGGCTGTGTGGCACCCCTGCACCCAGATGAAGCGGCACGAGGCCGCGCCCCCCATCGCCATCGCGCGCGCCCAGGGGCCCTGGCTCCACGACACCGAAGGACGCCGCTACCTGGATGGCGTCAGCTCCTGGTGGGTCAACCTCTTCGGCCACAGCCATCCGCACATCCAGGCCGCGCTCACCGACCAGCTCGCCCGACTTGACCATGTGATGCTGGCCGGCTTCACGCACGCGCCCGTGGTCGAGCTGTCCGAACGGCTGGCCACGCTCACCGGCCTGGGCCACGCCTTCTACGGCAGCGACGGCGCATCGGCCACCGAGATCGCCCTCAAGATGAGCGCCCATTACTGGCGCAACCTGGGCCGCCCCGCCAAGAGCCGCTTTGCCGGCCTGGCCGGCGGCTACCACGGCGAAACCGTGGGCGCGCTGGCCGTGACCGATATTCCCATCTTCCGCGAAGCCTATGCCCCCCTGGTGCGCCTGGCCGACACCGTGCCCAGCCCCGATGCACGCGGCGCGCAAGGCGGCGAAAGCCCGGCCGATGTGGCACGGCGCGCCGCCGAAGGCCTGCGCCAGTGGCTGGAGCAGCACCACGAGACCACGGCCGCCCTCATCGTCGAGCCGCTGGTGCAGTGCGCGGCCGGCATGGCCATGCACGACCCCGAATACCTGCGCCTGGCGCGCGCCCTGTGCGACCGCTACGAGGTGCACCTGGTGGTGGACGAGATCGCCGTGGGCTTCGGCCGCACGGGCAGCATGTTCGCTCACCAGCAGGCCGGCATACGGCCGGACTTCATCTGCCTGTCCAAGGGCCTGACGGGCGGCACGCTGGCCCTGTCGGCCGTGCTGACCACCGAGACCGTCTACGCCGCCTTCTACGACGATTCCGTGGCGCGCGGCTTTCTGCACTCGCACTCGTACACCGGCAACCCGCTGGCCTGCCGCGCGGCCCTGGCCACGCTGGAGCTGTTCGAGCAGACCGATGCCATCAACGCCAACCTCGCGCTGGCGCAAAGGCTTGACGGCGCCTTCACCCCTTTGAACCAGCACGCCCGCGTGCGCCACGCACGGCGCCAGGGAATGATCTGGGCCTGGGATGTGCAGACCTCCCTGCCCGATTTCTCGCGCCGCTACAGCGCAGCCGCACTGGAGCGCGGGCTGCTGCTGCGCCCTATCAGCAACACCCTCTACGCCATGCCTCCCTATTTGCTGGACGAAGAAGCCGTGCAGCACCTGGCGGCCAGCGCGCTGGCCGCCCTTGAAGACACCCTGGCCCAGGAGAACCATTCGTGAACGCCCACCGCACCATTGGCTGCTTTGTCACCGGCACCGACACGGGCGTGGGCAAGACCCTGGCCTCCTGCGGGCTGCTGCATGCGCTGGCCCGCCACCATGCCCGCGTGGTGGGCATGAAGGCCGTGGCCGCAGGCGCCGAGCCCGACGGCCACGGCGGCTGGGCCAATGAGGACACGCTGGCGTTGCGCGCCGCCTCCACCCTGGCCGTGCCGCCCGAACTGGACAACCCCGTGCTGCTGCCCGATCCCATGTCGCCGCACATCGCCGCGCAGCGCGCGGGCCGCTCCATAGAGATCGCACACATCGTGGACAGCTACCGGCGCCTGGCCGAACAGGCCGACGCCGTGGTGGTGGAAGGCGCGGGCGGCTTTCTCGTGCCGCTGTCCGACCAGCTCTCGGGCGCCGACCTGGCCTGCGCGCTGGACCTGCCCGTGGTCATGGTCGTGGGCCTGCGGCTGGGCTGCCTGAACCACGCTGCCCTCACGGCCGAGGCCATTCGCGCGCGCGGACTGCGCCTGGCCGGCTGGATTGCCAGCCGCGTGGACCCCGCCATGCTGGTGCCCGAGGAAAACATGGCCTGGCTGCGCCAGCACCTGGACCGGCAACTGCAGGCGCCGCTGCTGGCCGATATCCCCTTCCAGCAGCACCCCGACCCGCGCGCCACCACCTACACCCTGCCGGAGCAATGGCAATGAGCGGCTCCTGGCTGGACGACATCCCCGCGCGCATCGCCGAGCTCGACGCGGCCCACCTGCGCCGCCGCCGCCGCGCCACGGCGCCGCTGCAGGGCGCCGCCAGCGGCGCCCACATGGAGGTGGACGGCCACCCCATGCTGGCCTTTTGCAGCAACGACTACCTGGGCCTGGCCGGCCACCCCACCCTGGTGCGCGCCGCCTGCGCGGGCGCCCAGGCCTTTGGCGTGGGCTCGGGCGGCTCGCCCCTGGTCAGCGGCCACAGCACGGCCAACGCCGCGCTGGAGGAGCAGCTGGCGCACTTCGTGCAACTGCCGCGCGCGCTCTACTTCTATGCGGGCTACGCCACCAATGCCGGCATCGTGCCGGCCCTGGTGGGCGCGGGCGATGCCCTGTTCTCCGATGCGCTCAACCACGCCTGCCTGATCGACGGCGCCCGCCTGTCGCGCGCCCAGGTCCACCGCTATGCCCATGCCGACCTGGGCGATCTGGCCGCGCAACTGGCCGCCAGCACGGCCCGGCGCAAGCTGGTCATCAGCGATGCCGTGTTCAGCATGGACGGCAATGTGGCCGACATCCGCGGACTGCTGGCGCTGTGCGAGCAGTACGACGCACTGCTGCTGCTCGACGACGCGCATGGCTTCGGCGTGCTGGGCCCACAAGGCCGGGGCAGCCTGGCCGAGGCGGGACTGACGGGTGCAAACGCCTCGCCGCGCGTGCTCTACATGGCCACGCTGGGCAAGGCCGCTGGCGTGGCCGGTGCCTTTGTCGCGGGCAGCGACATGCTGGTCGAATGGCTGCTGCAAAAGACGCGCAGCTACATCTTCGCAACCGCCGCGCCGCCCATGCTGGCCAGCGCGCTGCAGGCCAGCGTGGCCCTGATCGAGGCCGAGGACGAGCGCCGCGAGGCCCTGGCCGAACGCATTGCCGAGCTGCGCGCCGGCCTCACGCCACTGCTGGCGCGCACGGGCTGGCAGCTGCTGCCTTCGCGCACCGCCGTGCAGGCCCTGGTCATAGGCTCCAACGCCACGGCCCTGGCCGTGATGGAAGGCCTGCGCGAGCGCGGCCTGTGGGTGCCCGCCATCCGCCCGCCCACCGTGCCCGAAGGCACGGCGCGGCTGCGCATCGCGCTGTCGGCCTCCCACACGCGCATCGACGTGCAGCTGCTGCTGACGGCGCTGGACGAGGTCTCGCGCCTGGCCCCACCCCTCCCCTGAATCCCTCTTCACCACCGGAACGGAGACATCCATGCCCCATCTCTACGTCGAATACACCGACAACCTCGCCGGCCTGCCCGGCCAGCAACTGCTGACCGAACTCAATGCCTTCGTCTGCGGCCACCCCAGCATCCTGGACGAGGCCGACGTCAAGGCCCGCCTGCTGCCGGTCAGCCAGTTCGAGATCGGCTCGGCACCGGCCAACCGCGGCTTCGTCCACGTGCAGCTGCGCCTGCTGGCGGGCCGTACCGACACGGCCAAGAAGGAACTGTCCGAAGGCATTGCCGCGGTGCTGCGCCGCCTCACGCCCCAGCCGGCCGGCATGATGGTCCAGCTCAGCGTGGAAATCGCCGACATGGACAAGCCCAGCTACTACAAGGGTCGCCTGTAAGGCAGGCGCCGGGCCTTGTCCGCCGTGAGCACCCGCGCACGCTGCGCACAATGCCTGCGCCCTGAGCGCACCTGCCTGTGCCCCCTGGTGCAGCCGGTGCCGCATGCGGTGCAGCTGCTGGTGCTCCAGCATCCCGAGGAAGAACTGCAGGCCAAGGGCACGGGCCGGCTGCTGCACCTGTGCCTGCCCGCCAGCCGCCTGGCGGTGGGCGAGGCCTTCGAGCCAGCGCAGTTGCAGGCACTGCTGCACGCGCCCTGGCAGGCCGGCGACGCCCCGCGGCAGGCTGTACTGCTCTATCCGGAAACGCCGCACGGCGATCAGCTGGGCCTGGCCAGGCAAGCGCCCTGGCCGCAGCCCGCGCCATGCCCCGAGGACCTGCGCCTGGTGGTGCTGGACGCCACCTGGCGCAAGAGCCGCAAGATGCTCTACCTCAACCCCGGCCTGCAGGCCCTGCCGCGCCTGGCACTGCAGGGCGACCTGCCCGCCTCGCGCTACGGCGCCCTGCGCAAGGCCCATGCGCCGGGCCAGCTGTCCACGCTGGAGGCAGCGGCCTGCGCGCTGCAACGGCTGGCGCCTGCCGGCCCGTCGCTGCAGCCGCTGCGCGATGCGTTCGAGGGGCTGCTGTCCCTGCATGCCCTGCACAGGCCCGAATGAAAAAACGCCTCGGGGAACGAGGCGTTTTTCATGGCGGCCGGCCCTGCTTCAGTTTTCCGGCGTGATCTTGGCGAACTTGACCAGTTCGGCGTACTTGCCCATGTCGGTACGGATGATCTGGGACAGGTTTTCGTCGCCCGTGGCTGCAATGATGCCCGCCCCTTCCAGGCGCGCGCGCATCGCCGGATCGGCCAGGCCCGCCTTCAAGGCCTTCTGCAGGCTGGCCACCACCTCGGCAGGCAGGTCCTTGGGCCCCACCAGCCCGAACCAGCCGCTCAGCGCATAGCCCTTGAGCGCCGCGTTCTCGCCCAGCGCGGGCACGTCCTTCATCATGGCGATGCGGTGGGCCGTGGTCACGCCCAGGGCCTTGATCTTGCCGCTCTGGATGAACGGAGCCGCCACCGAGGGAGAGACGATGGCGAAATCCAGGTTGCCGCCCGCCAGGTCGCTGGTCATCGCGGCCGATCCCTTGTAGGGCACATGGACGATGTCCACCCCGGCAATCTTCTTGATCAGCTCGCCCGAGAAATGCGGCGTGGACCCGATGCCCGGGCTGCCGTAGCTGTACTTGCCGGGATGGGCCTTGGCCAGGGCGATGAACTCGTCGATGGTCTTGGCCGGCATCTTGGTGCCGGCCACCCACAGGTTGGGCAGCACGCCGGTCAGCGCGATGCCGGTCAGGTCCGTGGCCGGGTCGTACTTCTGCGCGGCGTTGACGAACTTCGTGCCCGCCAATTCGTTGCTGGAGCCTGCGAGCAGGGTATAGCCGTCGGCCTTGGCACCGACCACGCGCTGCGCGCCCACCACGCCGGCGGCACCGGGCACGTTGTCGACCACGACGGTCGCATTGAGGTGCTTGGCCAGGATGTCACCCACCACGCGCCCCACCAGGTCGACCGAGCCGCCTGCCGCGTAGCCGACGACGACGCGAATGGGCTTGTTGGGATAGGTGGTCTGGGCGCACAGCGGGCCCGCCGCCAGGACAGCCGCGGCGCTGATCAGCGCGCGGCGGGAAAAACGGAATTCATGCATGGATCGATCTCAGGGGAGACAGGCATAAGCCAACAATCAAAATGATATTGCTCAACAATATTCACCGATTGTCTGACATTGCCTTGTGGAATCCATCCCTGAAAACCATGAGTTCCACCCCTGGCCTGCAGCTCAGCGCAGAACTGCCGGCAGCCAGCCGCGCAGGCTGTTGACGAAGGCCCAGCCCTGCACGCGCGGCAGATCGTCCAGCCGCACCGGGTGCTCCACCACGCGGCCCTCGTCCAGCGCCACCGCGCGGCCCACGCCGGGCAGCAGGCCGCTGGACAGCGGCGGGGTCACCCAGCGGCCCGCCAGCAGCACGGCGATGTTGCCGCGCGTGCCCTCGGTGATCTCGCCGTCCTCGTTGTGGAGCACGGTGTCGAACACCGAGGCATCGGTGGGCTGCAGGCTGTCGTAGTGCGCGCGGCGCGAGGTCTTGAAACGCACCCAGTCGCCATGCGCCACCGCATTGGCGATGGGCCGGTCGGCCAGCGCCAGCCGAACAGGCGTGGCGGAAGGCGGCAGCGGCGCCGCCTGGGTCTGTATCCGCCCCGTGGCATCCAGCGCCAGGCGCACGCGCCAGTGGCCGCTGGCATGCGCCTGGCGCAGCTGCTGCAGTGCCTGCTCCAGCACGTCATCCGTGCAGGGACGGCCGAAATGCCGCGCCGCGTCCTGCATGCGCGTCACATGGCGCTGCAGGTGGATGAAACCGCCATCCCGCAGGGCCAGGGTTTCCAGAATGTCGAAATCCAAGTCCGTATCCGCCATGGCTGCACGCCCTTTCACACCTTGTCCAGAAAAGCCCTCTTGTGGCGCCATTCCTGCCATTCGGCAGGCGCCTCGGCGCCCGAGGTGATGCCGCTGCCGATGCCGCAGCGCAGTTCCGTGCCACGCGCCACCACCGTGCGTATGGGCACATTGAAGGTGGCGTGCACGCGCCCCGCGGCGATGCCGGGCCGCACCACGCCCACGGCGCCGCAGTACACGCCGCGCGGACCCGATTCCAGCTCGTGGATGAGCCGCATGGCCTGGCGCTTGGGCGCACCCGTGATGGAGCCGCAGGGAAACAGTGCCGCAAACACGTCCGCCAGGCCCGTGCCGGGCCGCGTGCGCGCCTGCACGTCGGACGTCATCTGCCACACGGTGGGCAGGGGTTCGGCATGGAACAGGCGCGGCACCTGGACGCTGAAAGGCTCGGCAATGCGCGAGACATCGTTGCGCAGCAGGTCCACGATCATCACGTTCTCGGCCCGCTCCTTGGGCGAGGACCGCATGGCCTGGACGTTCGCCTCGTCTTGTGCAGGCGTGGCGCCACGGGGCGCCGTGCCCTTCATGGGGCGCGTGAGGATGCGCTCGCCATCCCAGTCGAAGAACAGCTCGGGCGAGACGGACAGCACCTGCTCGTCGCCGCTGTCCATGCAGGCCACGTAGCCGCCGGGCTGGGCACGGCGCAGCGCGGCGAACAGCGATGGAATGTCGCCCAGCAGCCGGCCCATGAACTGGGCCGTGTAATTGATCTGATAGCAGTCACCGGCCGCAATCGCCTCGTGGATGCGCGCGATGGCGGCATCGAAATCGGCACGCTCCAGGCCGGGCTGCCATTGCACCTGAGATTGCGCCTGAGCTTGCACCTGAGGGCCGGCATCGACTGCATCCGCGTCTTCAGGCCAGGGCCGGGGGCCGTCGAAGACGGCAAACCAGGCCAGCGGCTCGCCTGGCGGCGTGGCATGCAAGGCGCCCGCGTAGGCCGCGTCAAAGGCCGCCGCCGCCTCGTAGCGTACCCAGCCCAGGCACCACAGGCCGGCCTGGGCGGCCTGCTGCACGGCGTCAAGCACACCGCGCACCTGCTCGGGCGCATGGGCGGCCAGGCTGCGCAGCGGCGGCCCGAAGCCATGGCGCAGCCGGGCGGCCGAACCGTCATGGGGGTTGGGAAAATCGATCAGAAACTTCACAAAACGGCCGTCAACGCATGCTGTACTTGCATCAGCAGCTTCGCTATCGATAGCAGCCACTGACACGGGGCCGCCCAGTGTAGAGCGAGGGAAACAAAAAAGCGCCCCGAAGGGCGCCAAACCAAGCGTCCCGAAAGGACGCTTTCCACCAACAGGCCCGGCACCATGCCGGACCCATATCCATTCACATCACTTCTGCGTGACGGTGTGCTGGCCTTCCAGGCGGGCCACGGCCTCACGGTAGGCAGGGCCGCTGCGCAGTTGCTGGTAACGGGCCAGGCCGCGCTGGTATTCGGCCGAGTTGTAGCTGATGTCGCGGTCTGCCGAAGGCGAGGGCAGGTAGGTCATGCCCGCCTGGTGCCACATTTCGAGGTCGGCCAGCACTTCGGCGCGGCTCAGGCCTGCGGTGGCGGAGGACGAGGGGGAAACGGCTTCTTGGGCCATTGCAGTGCCGGCGAGGCCCAGGGTCAGGGCGGCCAGTGCAGCGGAGAGGGTACGCATGTCAGATCCTTTCAAAAGGCCGCTCGGCATTCATTTCCTCACGGCATGGACGTACTATGCGGCGCTGCAGCATTCTTCGTCTGTGCGTTTTCTCACGTGTTTTCGCATCCGGCCCGGGCGGCCCGCTGCCTTTTCACCCGTGCTCCCCTCGACAGAAGGCGAATTCACGCGTTCCTGAAACAGTGTTTTTCGCGGCTTGAAACAGCCGCGGCAGACAAGGCTCAGCGCGCTTCCTCGAGCAGCACGCGCAGGCCTTCGACATGGCAGATGCGCAGGTTGCGGCCTTCGCGCCGCAGCAGGCCCAGGCGCACCAGGCGCGACATCTCGCGCGCCACTTCCTCGCGGCTGGAGCCCAGCATCAGGGCCAGGTCGGTCTGCCGGGGTGCGGGCGCCAGCAGGGCCTGCCCCTGGTCGATGCCCGCGCGCTCGGCACGTTCCAGCAACTGGGTATGCAGGCGGCTGCGCACCGACAGCGTTCCCAGATCCACCATGCGGCGCGCCAGCGCCACGGCCAGATCGCTGAGCCGGCCGATGAAGGCGCGCAGGACCTGGGGCTCGTTCATGAGCAGGGCTTCCACATCCTCATGGGCCAGCGAGGCAATCAGGCTGGGCACTCCCGCCTCCACCACCAGGGGCATGGCCGTGCAGCCCACCTGCTGCTGCGGCAGACCGCCGAAGAACACGCCCTGGGCAATCTCGCCCAGCGTGAGCCCGCGCCCGTTGGGGGCATAGCTGCTGACGCGCAAGCCGCCCTGCACGAGCATGTAGAGACGCTGATCGGTGTACGCGCCCTCCAGCGTCTGGTGCAGCGCCAGATGCTGCCAGCGGCACTGCGCGGCCAGTTCGGCCAGGCGCTCGTCGGTCAGGCTTTGCAGCACATGGACCTGGCGCAGGCCCTGCCAGGCCACGGCGGGAAGGAGCGGAGATGTCTGTAGGGAACCGGACATGGTGCAACACCGTTGAAGCGCATCCGCAGGGCCTGTGCGGGCCCTGTCGTCCGTCGCGGGAAGTACAGCATAGCGGGATCGCATAGACTCGTCGCGCGCCGGGAATCGCACTGTCCGGCTCCCCGGATGGCCGCACCGCGCAGCACAGAAAAAAGGGAGGGCTTCATGGAATCGAGCATCGAATCGGCACGACTACCCGCGCGCCCGCAGGCCACCGTGGCGGCCTGGGCGCAATCCGTGGAACAGGCGATCGCCAGCCAGCAATGGCATGGCGCGTGGCGTGCACTCATAGACGCCGCCCTGCCGGCCGAAACCGCCGTGCAGCAGAGCCTGCTGACTGCGCTGGATGCCTGGGATGGCCTTGCGGCCGATTCCGGCGCAGAGCCACGCCGCGCGCTGGTGCAGCAGGCATTCGATGCCCTGCATGCCGCCCATGCCCCGGGCCAGGCGCTGCAGGCCAACTCCGCACCTCCCCGCGCGCACCGCGCGCACCGCGCGTACCGTGTACAGGGTCGGCAACTGGTCAAGCGCTACCGGCGCGGCGGCTTTGCGCTGGGGCCGGTGGATGTGGCCGTGGAGCCCGGCACCATCCTGGGACTGGTGGGCGAGAACGGCAACGGCAAGACCACTTTGCTGCGCCTGCTGGCCGCCGATCTGGCGCCCGACGCAGGGCAGCTGGACTGGGGTGTTCCCGCCACTGATGCCTACCTGCTGCGCACCCAGCTCGCCTATATCCCCCAGCGCCCGGCCGTCTGGGGCGGGCGCCTGATGGACCATCTGCAATTCGCCGCGCGCAGCCATGGCGCCGTGGGCCCACGCAACATCTGCCTGGTACAGCTGGTCATCGCGCAGCTGGGGCTGCGCGCCTTCCGGGGCCACCAGTGGAAACAGCTGTCCTCGGGCTACAAGATGCGCTTCGAGCTGGCGCGCGCCCTGCTGTGCCGGACGCGCGTGCTGCTGCTGGACGAGCCCCTGGCCAACCTGGACATCAACGCCCAGCAGACCCTGCTGACCGATCTGCAGTCGCTGGCGCGCTCGCCCTGGCAACCCATGGCCCTGGTGCTGAGTTCACAGCAGCTGTACGAGGTGGAAAAGGTGGCCGACCAGGTGCTGTTCCTGGAACAAGGCCAGCCGCGCAGCGTCCAGCAGAGCTTTGCCGCCATGGAAGGCTGCGCCATCGAATTCGAGACCGGCTGGGCCATGGCGCAACTGAAACCCTGGCTGGACCGGCTGCCATCCCATACGCACCAGCTCAGCGGCCAGACCCACATCGTGAGCTTTCACGTGCCGTTCACGGCAGCGCAGTTCCTGGCACAGGCCGTGCAGGCACAGATGCCCGTGCGCTATTTCCGCGACATCACCGCATCCACCCGCCGCCTGTTCGTGAGGGACTGAGCCATGCCACGTTTTTCCGATATGACGAACCGCTGGGACCAATGGGCGCTGATGCGCTGCCCCCTGCTGTGGCAGCTGCGCCTGCACTGGTATCTGCCGCTGGCGCTGCTGTGGTGCGTGCTGGTGCTGGGCGTTTGGATGCAATGGATGGCCGAACCCGCGCGCTGGATGGGCTCCCTGCCCGGCGTTGCGTCCACGGCCCGGCAAACGCCCGAGCAATTGGCACTGGACATCGGCTTCGTCGTGGCCTGGATCGTGGCGATCGGCCTGGCGCTGTGGTGGTTGCTGCGCGTGCGCATCCACAACCGCTGGCGTGAACACGCCCCCGTGGGCCGCTGGGGCCTGTGGTGGGAGTACCTGTGGGGAGCCTTCTTCCTATCGCTATTGTTCGCACCTGCGATCGCCTTTTCGCCCATCTATGAAATGCGGATTCAGCGCCAATGGTCGGACACGGATGTCAGTGCACAGATCCAGACTGTCGAGCAAGTCGCCGCCCTGGAGGCGCTTGTCGCGCCACGCCAGGCGGCCATGCTCGTGGAATGGATACGTGTGCTGCGCGAGGAAGAGGTCGATCCGGCGAAGTACCCGAGCATCCAGGCCCTGGTCTGGTTGATGCGCGGAGACCAGGCCGCGATTGCCGCGACGCTGGAGCGCTACGGCCAGCCATTGCAGGCCAGAGGCTATGTGCGCCAGTCTGCCAGCTCCGCCCGGGACGAGGCGGAGCACCTGCTGGCCAGCTACCGCAGCGCGCTGCAATCCCCCCTGGCCGAGGAATGGCGCGCCTACCTGGCCGCCAGCCCACCATCAGAGACTGGCGAGAAGGTATCCAGAGCGCAGAACTCCAACTGCAAACCAGCCCTGGGTCGCAGCAGGCCTTTGGATCTGGAGCCGGATCCGCGCAAATGCTTCGGTACCTATCTGGCCCAGAGCAACCGTGAGTGGCTCATGCTGCTGGAGATGTTCGGCAGCCGGTGGAGCCCGCTGCAGCATGTGCAATGGAAGCACGCGCGCTACGGCCTCGCCCTGCCGGCCTACCAGGAAAGCCATCTGCGGCGCGCTGACAGGTCCCGCGACGACGAATGGCCAAGGATGTCCCAGTTGCTGGCGACCGCCAGCGCTGGCTTTTTCCTCGCCTTGGCCCTGGTGCTGGTGCGCCTGATGCCTGCCATGCAGCTGGTGGCCTGGGGCGCATGCCTGGTCCTGACCTTGCTTGGCAGCGTTCTGGCCGGGATGCTGGGAATCACCAACCTCTATGTGCTGGGGCTGTTTCCAGCCGCGCTGATATCGGTCGCCTGGCTGCGCATCAGTGTGCTCAAGCGCCCCTGGGCCGGCGCGGTGCTGCTGGCCCTGGGCATGTCGCTGGCCCTGATATGGCTCGCCGCCGCCTGGTCCAAGTGGTCCGCACTGCTGTTGCCCCAACCCGCCGGCAGCGCAGACCCTTGGACGGATACCCAGCACTGGCTGGACCTGCTGATGGGCGCGCCTGCCGTGGCAGCCAGCACGGCCATGCTCGTGGCCCTGCTGTCTCCGCTGTGGCGCCGATGGCGTGGCCTGCCCGAAAGGTGACGGAAAAGCAAAGGACAGCTCAGGGACAGGTGCCCCCCGCGCGCATCGCATAGACTCGCGGCAATTCCATCCCCCTCCGAGCGCCCCATGACCCAAGCACCCGTCACCGCCGGCACGCCCTACGGCACCATCCCTCCCGCCTCGCCGCTGCCCCAGCGCCGCCCCGTGAGCCTTCCGCGCCTGGCGCAGATGCGCGAGGCCGGCGAGAAGATCACCATGGTCACAGCCTATGACGCCACCTTCGCGGCCGTGGCCGATGCGGCCGGCGTGGAGTGCATTTTGGTGGGCGATTCACTGGGCATGGTCTGCCAGGGCCTGCACAGCACCGTGGGCGTGTCGCTGCAGGACATGTGCTATCACACCGCCAGCGTGGCGCGCGGCCTGCACCGCGTGCAGGGCACGGCCTGGCTGATCGCCGACATGCCCTATGGCAGCTACGCCGAAAGCCGCGAGCAGGCCATGCGCAGCGCCTGCGAGCTGATGCAGGCCGGCGCCCATATGGTCAAGCTCGAAGGCGGCGGCTGGACCGCGCCCACCGTGCAGTTCCTGGTCGAGCGCGGCGTGCCCGTCTGCGCCCACCTGGGCCTGACGCCGCAGACCGTGCATGCGCTGGGCGGCTACCGCGTCCAGGGCAAGAGCGACGAGGGCGCGGCCACGCTGCGCCGCCATGCGCTGGAGCTGCAGGATGCAGGCGCCTCCATGCTGGTGCTGGAGATGGTGCCGGCACAGCTGTCGCGCGAACTCACGGCCGAGCTGCCGCACTGCCACACCATCGGCATCGGCGCGGGCAGCGGCACGGCCGGCCAGGTCCTCGTGCTGCACGACATGCTGGGCGTGAACCTGGGCAAGATGGCCCGCTTCGTGCACAACTTCATGGCCGATGCGGGCAGCGTCAAGGGCGCATTCGAGGCCTATGTGCATGCCGTGAAGAACGGCAGCTTCCCCGACGACAGCAAGCACGCCTGGTAGTCCGGCAGGCTGCACGATCCGTTTTTCCGCTTCCCGCTTCCCGCTTCCCGTTCCCCCGTTTTCCCGTTTTCCCATGCAAATCGTCCACTCCATCGCCGACCTGCGCGCCATCCTGTCGAGCAAGGGCCGCCCCGCCTTCGTGCCCACCATGGGCAATCTGCACGACGGCCACCTGTCCCTGGTGCGCGCCGCGCGCCAGCACGGCGACATTGCCGTGGCCAGCATCTTCGTGAACCGCCTGCAGTTCCTGCCGCACGAGGATTTCGACAGCTATCCGCGCACCTGGGAGGCCGACTGCGCCAAGCTGGAGGCCGAAGGCTGCGACCTGCTGTTCGCCCCGCGCGAAGCCGATCTCTACCCCGAGCCGCAGACCTTCAAGATCCAGCCCGACGCGCAGCTGGCCGACATCCTCGAAGGCCATTTCCGCCCCGGCTTCTTCACGGGCGTGTGCACCGTGGTGATGAAGCTGTTCTCGGCCGTATTCTTCGCCAGCGGCGGCGGAACGGCCGTGTTCGGCAAAAAGGACTACCAGCAGTTGATGGTGATCCGCCGCATGGTCGAGCAGTTCGCCCTGCCCGTGAACATCGTGGCCGGAGACACTGCGCGCGCCGACGACGGCCTGGCGCTGAGTTCGCGCAACGGCTACCTGAGCGACGACGAGCGGCAGCAGGCCATGGCGCTGTCGCTGGCGCTCAAGCAACTGGCCGATGCCGCGCGTGCGGGCCAGGCGCCGCTGGCCGAACTGGAAGCCTGGGCCATGCAATCCCTGGCCGCCCAGGGTTGGGAGCCCGACTACCTGACCGTGCGCCTGCGCCGTGACCTGCAGCCCCCCGCCGAGGGCGCGCAACTGGCCGGTGCACCACTGGTGGCCCTGGGCGCTGCGCGCCTGGGCAAGACGCGCCTGATCGACAACCTGGAGTTCTGATCCAGCGCAAAACCCTGGCGGCCATGGCGGTCCAAGCTGGATGCCATGGCCAAGAAATTCCCCATCCACCCCGCCCATCCCGAGCGCACCTGCTGGGGTTGTGACCGCTACTGCGCCCGCGACGAGCTGGCCTGCGGCAACGGATCGGACCGCACACAGCACCCGGTGGAGATCTTTGGCGACGACTGGATGGAGTGGGGCCCGGGCCCGTGCCTGGCCCCCGAGCCCGCCGCCGAACCCCGGCCTCAGTCCACCAGATAGCGCTCCACCAGCAGGCTCCAGTACGCGGCACCGGTCAGCAGGTTGTCGTCGTTGAAGTCGTAGCGCGGGTGGTGTACGGGGTGGCAGTGCTCGCTGAACAGGCCATTGCCCAGGCGCAGGTAGCAGCCCGGCCGGCGCTCCAGCATGAAGGCGAAATCCTCGCCCGGCGTGATCGGGCCGAAGTCCGGGTCCACGCGCTGCGGCCCCACCAGCTCGCGCGCGACCTCCACGGCGAAATCCACCTCGCGCCCGGTGTTCACCAGCACCGGATAGCCCTGCTGGTGCTCGATCTGCACGCTGGCGCCATAGCTTTGCGCCTGCCCCTGGGCAATGGCCTCGATGCGCTCGCGCAGTTGCACCCTCACGCCGGGATCGAAGCAGCGCACGCTCAGCTCGATGCGCGCCTCGTCGGGAATGACGCCGTAGAAGCCCCCCGATTGCAGCGAGCACACGGACAGCACCGCTGTCTGCATGGGATCGACATTGCGCGAGACGATGCTTTGCAGCGCCATCACGATGCTGGCCGAGACCACGGACGGGTCCACCGTGAGATGGGGGCGCGCCACATGCCCGCCCTTGCCGATGACGCGGATGGCGATCTTGTCCGTCGCCGGCTGAAAGGCACCCTTGCGCATCATGAAGTGCCCCTGCTCCGCGCCCGGATGGTTGTGCATGCCGAACACAGCATCGCAGGGAAAGCGCTCGAACAGGCCGTCGGCGATCATGCGCTCGGCCCCGCTGTCATGGCCGCGCTCCTCGGCCGGCTGGAAGTACAGGTGCAGCGTGCCCGAGAAATTGCGCGTCCTGGCCAGGTACCGGGCAGCGCCCAGCAGCATGGCGGTGTGGCCATCGTGGCCGCAGGCGTGCATCTTGCCCTCGATGCGGCTCGCATAGGGCAGGCCGGTCTTTTCCTGCATGGACAGGGCGTCCATGTCGGCGCGCAGGCCGATGCGGCGGCCGCCCGTGCCCGCGCTCAGCGTGCCGACCACGCCCGTGGTACCCACGCCGGTGGCCACCTCAAAGCCCCATTCGGCCAGCTTTTCGGCGACCAGCGCAGCCGTGCTGCGCTCCTCGAATGCGATCTCGGGATGGCTGTGGATGCGGTGGCGGATGGCCCGGATCTCGGGCATGTCCCCGGCCAGCTCGGCCAGTTTCTGGTGTCTTGCGGTCTGGTTCATGTTTGGGCTCACTCGGGGCGCAGGTCCAGCTGCCTGACGGCATCGTTCCATTTGCGGTGCTCGGCCGCCAGGAAGGCCTGGAAATCGGCGGGCGTTCCCGGCATGACTTCGTTGCCGGTGGCCGCCAGCGTGGTCTGGATGTCCGGCTGCGCCAGCACTTTTTGCAGGGCAGCATTGAGTTTGTGGATGACGGCCTCGGGCGTTCCCTGGGGCGCGACCAGTCCGTACCAGGAAGTGACGTCGAAGCCCGGGTAGCCGGATTCGGCGATCGTCGGGATCTGGGGCAGGTTCTTGAGCCGCGTGGCCCCCGAGACGGCCAGGCCGCGCATCTTGCCGGCCTGGATCATGGGGCCCGAGGACGAGGCGATGTCGAAGGCCACATCCACATCCCCGGCCAGGATGCCCGTGAGCATGGGGGCCGTGCCCTTGTACGGCACATGGGTCATGCGCATGCCTGCGCGGGCACTGAGCATCTCCATGGCGATCTGCGGGCTCACGCCGGCGCCCGTGGACCCGTAGTTGACCCCGCCGGGCCGGGACTTGGCCTGCGCCACGAGCTGGCGGACATCGCGCAGCGGCGAATCCTGCCGAACGACCAGGATGTTGGGCACCTTGACCAGGCCGCCCACGGGCGCGAAGTCCCTGGCCAGATTGGCCTTCATCGAGGGGTACAGCAAGCCCGGGCTGTAGACCAGCGAGGTCCCGCCGAACAGCAGCGTATGGCCATCGGCAGGCGCCTTGGCGACGAACTGCGCCGCGATGTTGGTGCCGGCCCCCGGCTTGTTCACCACGATGACGGCCTGGCCCAGCTCGCGGCCCAGCCCGTCGCCGACCAGGCGGGCCGTGGTGTCGGCCGAGCCGCCCGGCGTGAAGCCGACGATGATCTGTATGGGCTGCATGGTAAAGCGCGGCTCCTGCGCGCCTGCGGCGGTGGCCAGCGCGCAGCCCAGGGCCGGCAGGATGAGGCGGGGGTGTATCACGATCATGTTTCCTCGTATGGCTCTTGAATGGCGTCTTTCCGGACCGGGCCGCCCTGTGCCTGACTGGCCGCGTGAAATTGAAATTCAGTGTAGGTTTCGGGTCTTGATTCAACAAATCGATATGAATGATGTCTCGCATCGATCATTTCAATCTGCGCTCCTTCGACCTGAACCTGCTGCTGGCTTTCGACGCGCTGATGCAGGAGCGCAGCGTGACGCGCGCCGCCGCCTGCCTGCGCATCAAGCAACCGGCCATGAGCCATGCGCTGTCCACGCTGCGCCTGCTGATGGACGACGAACTGTTCGTGCGCGTGGGCTACCACATGGAGCCCACGCTGATGGCCCGCGAACTGCACGCCCCGGTGCGCGAGCTGCTGGAGGCCTCGCAGAGGCTGCTGCTGTCGCGTCGCAGCTTCGATCCGGCCACCGATGAACACACCTTCCGCATCGGCATCTCCATCCAGTCCGAATCGCTGCTGGTCTCCGAGCTGTTTGCCGACCTGGCCGTGTCCGCACCGCGCGTGAAGCTGCTGCTCAGCCCCACCAGCCGCGAGCGGGCCTTCGACGCGCTGGATGCCGAGCAGATCGACCTGGCCATCGGCTACCTGCCCGGCGGCAGCGGCTGGCACCGCCGGCAGATGCTGTTCGACCTGGGTGTGGTCTGCTGCTACCACCCGGCCCTGCTGCCGTTTGCCACGCCGCTGAGCCTGGCGCAGTACCAGGCCGGCCGCCACGCCATGATCTCGGCCAAGGACAGCCTGTACGGCTACCTGGAAGATGCGCTGGAGGCGGCAGGTGTGGCCATCAACCCGGTGCTTGCGGCATCCAACTTCCTCACGCTGTTTGCCACCGTGGCACGCGCACCGTTGCTGACCACGGTGCCGGCCATCGTGGCACTCCACTATGCGCCGCTGTTCGGCCTGGCCATCAGCCCGCTGCCGTTTGCCTTTCCGTCCTTCCCCGTGGAGCTGGTCTGGCATGCGCGCAGCCATGAGGACAGCGCCCACCGGTGGCTGCGCCAGCGCCTGGAGCGCAGCGCCCAGGCCATCGTTCCCGCCGACATGGTGCGCACCCCTTCGGCCTAGGCACTGCCGCCTTCAGCCGACCGCGGCCACCTCGGCGGCGAGCGCGTCCACCAGCCACTGCACCTCGGCCACGGCTGGCCGGTGCAGCGGCAGCAGCGCATGGACCTGGAAGGGAATGGAGAACGCCAGCGGCCGCACCACCAGCTGCGGCCCGGCGCAGGCACGCGCCGTCAGCGGATTGACGATGGCCACGCCCAGACCGTGCTGGACCATGGCGCAGACCGCCACGGCGCTGTGGGTCTCCAGGTGCAGCTGGCGCTGCACGCCGGCCTGCTCGAACACGGCATCGATCTGCTGGCGATAGGGATCGTCGCGCGCCAGGCTGACAAAGCTTTCCCCGGCAAAGTCAGCCACCTCCAGCACCGGCCTTGCGGCCAGCGCATGGCCTGCGGGCAGCACGGCCACCTCGTCCATGGCGGGCAGCGCAAGGGCACGCGTGCCCGGAGGCGCCTCGGCCAGCTCGGCCAGGCCCAGGTCGTAGCGCTGGGCGGCCATCCACTCCTGCAGCAGCGGCGCCTCCTGCGTGGCCACGCTGACGGCCACGGGGCCATGCTCCGCATGCAGCCGCGCCAGCGCTGCGGGCAGCAGCGCATGGCTGAGCGCGGGCAGGCACAGCACGTTGATGCGCGCCTGGTGCGGCCGCGCCAGGGCCAGCGCATGCTCCACCACCCGATCCAGCCCCTGCCAGCTGCGCTGCACTTCGGCCCACAGCGAGAGGGCGCGTGCCGTGGGCCGCAGCCGGCCCTGGGCGCGCTCGAACAGCGCATAGCCCAGCAGGCTCTCCATCCGCGCCAATTCGCGGCTGACGGTGGGCTGGGAGCTGAACAGCATCTGCGCCGCCGCCGTGGCGCTGCCACTGAGCATGAGCGCGCGAAACACCTCCAGGTGGCGGTGGGAGATGCGGGGTTCGGGAGACGTGTGCGGCAGCGCGGGGTCTTGCATGGCCAAAGCATATCCAAATCAAATAGACACCATAAGAACAAGCATTGGACTGAATGACTCCCATCCGCCATCATGCGCGGCAGTTCCCCTGAAAGAGACACCATGTCCAATCCCTTCTCGCCCGCCCAGCTCTGGGCTCTGGCCGACCAGCACGGCACGCCGCTGTGGGTCTATGACGCCGCCACCATCCGCTCGCGCATCGCCCAGCTCAAGGCCTTCGACACCATCCGCTTTGCGCAGAAGGCCTGCTCCAACATCCACATCCTGCGGCTGATGCGCGAGCAGGGCGTGAAGGTGGATGCGGTATCGCGCGGCGAAATCTTGCGCGCGCTGGCCGCCGGCTACGCGGCCGGCCATGGCGACGACCTGCACAGCGACATCGTGTTCACCGCCGACGTGATGGACGAGGCCACGCTGGCCTGCGTGGCCGAGCACAAGGTGCCCGTGAACGCCGGCTCCATCGACATGCTGCACCAGCTGGCCCAGGCCTCGCCCGGCCATCCCGTGTGGCTGCGCATCAACCCCGGCTTCGGCCACGGCCACAGCAACAAGACCAACACGGGTGGCGAGCACAGCAAGCACGGCATCTGGCACAGCGACCTGCTGGCGGCGCTGCAGGCCATCCGCGACGGCGGCCTGAAGCTGGCCGGCCTGCACATGCACATCGGCTCGGGCGTGGACTACGGCCACCTGCAGCAGGTCTGCGGCGCCATGGTCGAGCTGGTGCGCGCCACCCGCCAGGCAGGCCATGACCTGCAGGCCATCTCGGCCGGCGGCGGCCTGTCCATTCCCTACCGCGATGGCGACGCCACCATCGACACCGCCCACTACCACGGCCTGTGGGATGCGGCACGCAAGGACGCCGAGGCCATCGTGGGCCACGCGCTGGGCCTGGAGATCGAACCCGGCCGCTTCCTGGTGGCCGAGTCGGGCGTGCTGCTGGGCCAGGTGCGCGCCACCAAGAACGCGGGCAGCAACCATTTCGTGCTGGTCGATACGGGCTTCAACGAGCTGATGCGCCCCTCCATGTACGGCAGCTGGCACGGCATGGAAGTGCTGCGCCGCGACGGCCAGGCCATGCCCCTGCGCGATGCCGTGGTCGCCGGCCCGCTGTGCGAATCGGGCGACGTGTTCACCCAGGGCGACGGCGGCGTGGTGCTGCCGCGCGCGCTGGCAGGCGCCTCGGTGGGCGACCTGCTGGTCATCCATGACACGGGCGCCTATGGCAGCTCCATGTCCAGCAACTACAACACGCGCCCGCTGGCCGCCGAGGTGCTGGTCGATGGCGGCAGCGCGCGCCTCATCCGCCGCCGCCAGACGGTGGAGGAACTGCTGGGTCTGGAGCTGGGCCTGTAACTGGGCATGTAGCGCGCCAGGCGCCAGGATTTCTGACGCAAAAAAGCCCCGGGGCCTTCCAGCTCCGGGGCTTTTTCATCGCCGGGCCGCCCCAAGATGAAAAGCGGCCCCCTCGGGGGGCAGTAGACCTTGCGCAGCAAGGGGAGCGTGTGGGCCATTTTTCATGGACACCGAAGAATCACTCGCCGCGCGGATCGCGCGCCATCAGGTGCTGCACGGCCTCGGCCGCCTGCAGCCGGCCGTCCAACAGCTCGACCACGGTTTCGGTGATGGGCATCTCCACATTCAGCAGCCGCGCGCGCGCCAGCACGGTGCGTGCGCTGTACACGCCCTCGGCCACATGGCCCAGCGAGGCCACGGCCTGCTCCAGCGTGCGGCCCTGGGCCAGCAGCAGGCCCACCTTGCGGTTGCGCGACAGGTCGCCCGTGGCCGTCAGCACCAGATCGCCCAGGCCCGACAGGCCCATGAAGGTCTCGGTGCGCGCGCCCAGGGCCAGGCCCAAACGCGTCATCTCGGCCAGGCCGCGCGTGATCAGCGCGGCGCGGGCGTTCAGGCCCAGCTGCAGGCCGTCGCACAGGCCGGTGGCAATGGCCAGCACGTTCTTCACGGCGCCGCCCACCTCCACGCCCACGATGTCGGCATTGGCATAGACGCGCATGGCGCCGCCGTGGAAGGCGGCCACCAGGGCGTCATTGACCTGGGCATGGCGGCTGGCCGCCACCAGGGCCGTGGGCTGGTGGCGTGCCACCTCGGCCGCGAAGCTGGGGCCGCTGAGCACGCCGCACAGCAGATCGGGCGCCACCTCGGCGCAGACCTCGTGGGCCATCAGTCCATGGGCCGCAGCCGAAGCGCCTGCGGGCACGGCCTCGAAGCCCTTGCACAGCCAGGCCACGGGTGCGGGCACATGCTGCAGCCGGCCCAGCCATTCGCGCAGGGCAGCCATGGGCGTGCCGATCACGATCAGGTCGGCGGCCGCCAGATGGCCGTCGATCTCGCCATGCACCACCTGCAGCGCGGCAGGCAGTGCCACGCCAGGCAGGTAGCGTGCGTTCTCGCCGCTGCCGTGCATGGCCTGCGCCTGGGCGGCGTCGCGCGCCCAAAGGGTCACGACACGCCCGTCACCGCGCGAGGCCGCGCTCATCGCCAGCGCCGTGCCCCAGGCGCCTGCGCCAATCACCACTATGTTCATATCTGCTCGACGTTGAAGAAGCGACGTTGATGAAAAAAAGAGGCCCTCGGGCCTCTTTTCTTGTACCACAGCGATGAGACGCGCCTGGGCGCAAATCACATCGTCCGGGAATGGACCGGCTTACTGCGGCAGCGAGTTGCCGTCCGCCTGGGCGGCTGCCTGCTGCTGCTCGTACATGGCCTGGAAGTTGATCTCGGCCAGGTGCACGGGCGGGAAGCCGGCGCGGGTGACCACGTCAGCCACGTTGCCGCGCAGGTAGGGATAGATGATCTGGGGGCAGGCAATGCCGATCACGCCACCCATCTGGTCTTCGGGCACGTTGCGGATCTCGAAGATGCCGGCCTGCTTGGCCTCGACCAGGAACACGGTCTTGTCCTGGATCTTGGTCTGCACGGTGGCGGTCACGGCCACTTCGTAGATGCCTTCGGCCACGGGAGTCGCCTCGACGCCAAGCTGGATGTCCACGCTGGGCTGCTCCTGCTCCAGCAGGATGGCGGGCGAATTGGGCTGCTCCAGCGACAGGTCCTTGAGGTAGACGCGCTGGATCTGGAAGACGGGAGTGTCCTGTTCGGCCATGGAATCAGTCTTTCTGGGCAAAAAACCCTGGTGCGGTGACCAGGGCATCAAAAAAATCACCAACAAAATGCCCGCTGCCAAGAGCTTGCGCAGCGGGCACCTGGGCCAGCATTATGCAGTGCCCGTGTTTCAGCTTTGCAGCAGAGGCACCAGACCGCCGTCGGCATCCAGCGCCATCAGGTCGTCGCAGCCGCCCACATGGTGGTCGCCGATGAAGATCTGGGGCACCGTGCGGCGGCCCGTGCTCTGCATCATCACGTCGCGCGCGGCCGGATCGGTGTCGATGCGGATCTCTTCGATCTGCTCCACGCCCTTGGACTTGAGGATCTGCTTGGCCCGGATGCAATAGGGGCAGACAGCGGTGGTGTACATCTTCACGGCTTGCATGTGCGTCTTTCTTCGAGTTTGCGGCGTGCCGCCGGCTGGCGCCCGGGGCGCGGAGCAGCGGCTTCCATCGCCGTCAAATGGGGGCGTCTCAGGCCTTTTCAACCGGCATGCCGGCATCGCGCCAGGCCTTCAGGCCACCGGCCAGGGCCTGGGCCTTTTCGTAGCCCAGCTTCTTCGCAATGCCTTCGGCACGGGAGGCGCGGTTGCCCTTGGTGCAGATCAGCACCAGCGGCAGCGCCTTGTTCTTCACGGTGGTGGGCAGCTTTTCCTCGAACTGGCTCAGCGGCACATTCTTGGCGCCGTTGGCATGGGCGGCCGCGTACTCTTCGGGCTCGCAGACATCGATGACCACGGCCTTTTGGCGGTTGATCAGTTGCACGGCCTGCGCCGCCGTCAGCGAGCCGCCGCCTGCGCCGCGCACCAGGGGCAGCAGCAGCATCACGCCGGAAGCCAGCGCGATCAGGATCAAATACCAGTTATCGATGATGAATTTCACGTCATTCCTTGGGTTGGCAAACCTGTCAATTCTAGAATGCTGGCTTTTGCCCCCGCGACAGCCCAGCTTTGTCGCATCGAGAGACTTAGAAAGCCGCCATGTACAAGCTCGTGCTGATCCGCCACGGTGAATCCACCTGGAACCTCGAAAACCGCTTCACCGGCTGGACCGATGTGGACCTGACCGCCACCGGCGTCGAACAGGCCAAGAACGCCGGCCGCCTGCTCAAGGCCGAGGGCTATGACTTCGACCTGGCCTACACCAGCGTGCTCAAGCGCGCCACGCGCACGCTGTGGCACACGCTGGACGAAATGGACCGCACCTGGCTGCCCGTGCAGCACAGCTGGCGCCTGAACGAGCGCCACTACGGTGGCCTGCAGGGCCTGAACAAGGCGGACATGGCCAAGCAATACGGCGACGCCCAGGTGCTGGTGTGGCGCCGCAGCTACGACACGCCGCCGCCGGCCCTGGAGCCGCAAGACCCGCGCAGCGAGCGCAGCGACGTGCGCTACGCCCAGCTGGACCCCAGCCAGGTGCCGCTGACCGAATGCCTGAAGGACACGGTGGCCCGCGTGCTGCCGTTCTGGAACGAGTCCATCGCGCCCGCCATCCTGTCCGGCAAGCGCGTCGTGGTCGCGGCCCACGGCAACTCCATCCGCGCGCTGATCAAGTACCTGGACGGCATCTCGGATGACGCCATCGTCGGCGTCAACGTGCCCAATGGCATTCCGCTGGTCTATGAGCTGGATGCCAATCTCAAGCCCATTCGCCACTATTACCTGGGCGATGCGGAAGCTGCCGCCAAGGCTGCAGCCGCCGTGGCCGCACAGGGCAAGGCCTGAGCCGGGCCCGCTTGAGGTGAGCGCCTGCTGCGGAAATTGCGCTTGCTGCGCCGTTTTTAGGGAACCACGCGGGCGCTTGCCTTTCCAAGCGGGTGTATATTGACGCGGTTAAAGGGGTGATATGGGCCAGAAAATCAAAATTGCCGGCTGGGTTTCCGTAGGCGTAATCGCCGGAGCACTGACCACGGTTTCCTTGCAGACCGTGGCCCGCGGTGCCATGACCCCGCTGCCGCTGGAGGAAATCCAGCAGCTGTCCGCCGTCTTCGGCCTGATCAAGACCGACTATGTCGAGTCGGTCGATGACAAGAAGCTGATCACCGATGCCATCTCCGGCATGGTGTCCAGCCTCGATCCGCATTCTCAGTACTTCGACAAGAAGTCCTACAAGGAATTCCGCGAGGGCACCTCGGGCCGCTTCGTCGGCGTGGGCATCGAGATCACGCAGGAAGACGGCCTGATCAAGGTCGTCTCGCCCATCGAAGGCTCCCCCGCCTTCCGCGCCGGCCTCAAGACCGGCGACCTGATCACCAAGATCGACGACACGGCCGTCAAGGGCCTGTCGCTCAACGACGCCGTCAAGCGCATGCGTGGCGAGCCCAACACCAAGGTGCAGCTGACCATCCTGCGCAAGGATGAAAGCCGCAGCTTCCCCGTGACCATCACGCGCGAAGAAATCAAGACGCAGTCCGTCAAGGGCAAGGTGATCGAGCCCGGCTACGGCTGGATCCGCCTGAGCCAGTTCCAGGAACGCACGGTGGACGATTTCGTGCGCAAGGTCGAGGAACTGTACAAGCAGGACCCCAACATGAAGGGCCTGGTGCTGGACCTGCGCAACGACCCGGGTGGCCTGCTGGACGCTGCCGTCGCCATTTCGGCCGCCTTCCTGCCGCCGGATGTGACCGTGGTCTCCACCAACGGCCAACTGGCCGAGAGCAAGGAAACCTACAAGGCATCGCCCAGCTTCTATGCCCGCCGCGGCATGGGAGACCCGCTGCAGCGCCTGCCGGCCTCGCTCAAGAAGCTGCCGCTGGTGGTCCTGGTCAACGAAGGCTCGGCCTCGGCCAGCGAGATCGTGGCCGGCGCACTGCAGGACCACAAGCGCGCCATCATCATGGGCAGCCAGACCTTCGGCAAGGGCTCCGTGCAGACCGTGCGCCCCCTGGGCCCCGATACGGGCCTGAAGCTGACCACGGCGCGCTACTACACGCCCAGCGGCAAGTCCATCCAGGCCAAGGGCATCGTGCCCGACGTGATGGTGGATGAGACGCCCGAAGGTGACCTGTTCGCCGCCCTGCGCATGCGCGAGGCCGACCTGGAAAAGCACCTGTCCAGCGGACAGGGTGCCGAGGTCAAGGACGAGGTGCGCGAGAAGGCCCGCGAGGAAGCCCGCAAGCGCCTGGAAGAGGAAGCCAAGAAGCCGCCGGCCGAGCGCCGCCTGCCCGAGTTCGGCACCGAAAAGGACTTCCAGCTGCAGCAGGCGCTCAACCGCCTCAAGGGCCAGCCCGTCATGGTCAGCAAGACCCTGACCGAGCGCGAGCCCGAGAAGAAGGAAAACTGACAGCGCGGCGCGGAGCGGGTCCGCGCCTGCACCAAGCCGGGCCTTGCGCCCGGCTTTTTCACGTCTGGAGACGCGAATGAACGACGATCAACTGCTGCGCTACTCGCGCCACATCCTTCTCGACGAAATCGGCATCGAGGGCCAGGAGCGCATCCTGGCAGCGCATGTGCTCATCATCGGCGCAGGCGGCCTGGGCGCGCCCGCCGCGCTGTACCTGGGCTCGGCCGGCATAGGCCGCATCACCCTGGTGGACGACGATGCGGTGGACATGACCAACCTGCAGCGCCAGATCGCCCACACCACGGACCGCGTGGGCCAGCCCAAGGTGGAATCCATACGCACGGCCGTGCACGCCATCAACCCCGGCATCCGCATCGACTGCCGCCAGCAGCGCGCCGACGACGCGCTGCTCGACGAGCTCGTGCCCCAGGCCAGCCTGGTGCTGGACTGCACGGACAATTACCGCACGCGCCACATGATCAACGCGGCCTGCGTGCGACACAAGGTGCCCCTGGTGGCGGGGGCGGCCATCCGGCTGGACGGCCAGCTCATGGTCATGGACCCGCGCGACGAGAACTGCGCCTGCTATGCCTGCGTGTTCCCGCCCGATGCGCAGTTCGAGGAAGTGCAGTGCTCGACCATGGGCGTCTTCGCGCCCGTGGTGGGCGTCATGGGCACGCTGCAGGCGGCGGAAGCCCTCAAGCTGATCGCGGGATTTGGCACGCCTGCAACAAACCGCCTGACCATGTTCGACAGCCGCAGCCTGGATTGGAGTAGCATGCAAACCACTCGTGTACCGGAATGTCCCGTTTGCGGTAACAAGGCGTAGGAATCGGCTGACCCCCACGCCGATCCCTCACTGGCACAATCGCCCGCTGTCGCGCAGGACAATGGAGGCCGGGCTCCACCGGACTCCGATTGCCATCCGCGTCCCTATTGGATACAGCCGTGAAATTGCGCACCTATCTTGTTGAAGACAACCCTACGATCCGCGAGAACCTGATCGCCACGCTCGAAGAACTGGCCGATGTCGAGGCCGTGGGCATCGCGGAGACGGAGAGCGCGGGGACGGACTGGCTTCAGCAGAACCCCGACGCATGGGATCTCGCCATCGTCGACCTGTTCCTGCGCCAGGGCAGCGGCCTGGGTGTGCTTACTGCCTGCCGCGAGCGCCAGCCGCACCAGAAGATCGTGGTGCTCAGCAACTACGCCACCCCCGACATCCGCAGCCGCTGCGCCCAGCTCGGCGTGGATGCTGTCTTCGACAAGTCCAATGAAATCGACGCACTCATGGACTATTGCATGAATATCGATGCGGCGTCACTCAACCAACTCAAAACAGCCTGAACCCAAAGCACTGCATTTGATTTTTCATCAAAGAAAAAGGCTGCACGACTTGATAATCGTGCAGCCCGTATTTTCTATTGACTGAAAATCAATCGATCAGCCTGTTCTTCAGTGCGTAATACGTCAGATCGCTGTTGGACGACAATCCCATTTTCTCCATGAGTCGCGTGCGATAGGTGCTGACCGTCTTTACGCTCAGTGAAAGCGACTTTGCAATATCACCTGCGGTTTCACCACGCGCGAGCTTGAGGAAGACCTGGAACTCACGCTCTGACAGCTGTTCATGGGCTGGCGCGTCATCCTTGCGGTTGAGCTGCTGGGCAAGCAGGTCGGCCACGGCGGGCGTCAGGTAGCGGCGGCCCAGGGCCACGGTGCGGATCGCTTCGGCAATCTCCTGGGGATCGCATTCCTTGTTCAGGTAGCCGCTGGCGCCTTGGCGGATCAGGTTGATCGCGTAGTGCTCCTCGGGATAGCCGCTCAGGATCAGGATGCCCATGTCCGGCGCCTTGGCGCGCAGCATGGCCAGCGCGTCGATACCGCTTTGGCCCGGCATGGACAGGTCCATCAACAGCACGTCGATCTCGTGGGCACGCACCAGATCGATGGCCTCGCGGCCATTGGCGGCCTCACCGACTACACGCAGGTCCACGTGTTCCGAGAGAAACTGACGCAGGCCCGAGCGCACAATTGCATGGTCGTCCACAATGCCAATTCTGATCATGAATACCTCTTTTTCGGGGGACCAGCGGGATCGCTGGTCGTGCAAACAATATATGGTAACGGCCGGCGCAGGAACTGCCCCGGCAGCCGATAACACGAATTATGCAGAATATCGGCGAAGATCTTGTAGGTGAGAGGATGCTTATGCGTTGGATAAATTTCCGAAGAATTGCGATCAGCCTGGCATTCGCCATCGTCGCGGCCGTGCTGCTGGTGAGCATTAACGAGGCCAGCTACAAGCGCTCCACCAAGGCGCTGGAGGCCATGACCCAGACCCAGAACACTCGCTCGGAGATCAGCCAGCTGCTGCGGCTGATGCTGGATGCGGAGACCGGCCTGCGCGGCTACCTGCTCACGGGCGAGGAGCGCTACCTGGAGCCCTACAGCAAGGCGATCACGGCCATCAACTACAACATGGACGAGCTGCGCCAGATCTTCATCTACGACCCGCAGGAGCTGGCGATCTTCACGCCGCTGGCGCGCCAGGTCGAACGCAAGATGAGCGAGATGGAACTCAGCCTGCGCCTGTACCGCCAGGGCAACGAGGAGGCCTGGCGCTTCGTCATGTTCACCGACGTGGGCATGGAGAACATGGACGCCATCCGCGACTACACGGGCAAGCTGCTGTCAGGCATAGACCAGCGCTCGGCCAAGAACCTGCAGGACATCGAGCACACGCTGTCGCTGTCGCGCATAGGCATCGCCACGGTCACGGCCCTGGGCGTGCTGGGCTTCTTCATGTACCTGCGCCAGGCCCACGCGCTGCAGCAGGCCCACCAGCGCGAGCAGGAGATCCAGCGCGACGAGCGCAACCGCCTCGAAGCCCTGGTGCGCGAGCGCACGGCCACGCTGACGGAGCTGGCCAACCACTTGCAGCAGGTGCGCGAGGACGAGCGCGGACACCTGGCGCGCGAACTGCACGACGAGCTGGGCTCGCTGCTGACGGCGGCCAAGCTCGACGTGGCGCGCCTCAAATCCAAGATCGACCTCAGCGCGCCGGACGTGGGCGAACGCGTCAGCCATCTGGTGGAGACGCTCAACAGCGGCATCGCCCTCAAGCGCCGCATCATCGAGGACCTGCGCCCCTCTTCCCTGTCCAACCTGGGCCTGACGACGGCGCTGGAAATCCTGGCGCGCGAGTTCGGCGAGCGCAGCGGCATCGAAGTCACGGCCAACCTGGAGCAGGTGGAGCTGCCGGAATCCACCCAACTCACGGTCTACCGCATCGTCCAGGAGTCGCTGACCAACATCGGCAAATATGCCAAGGCCAGCCATGTCCTGGTCTCCGTGCACAACTATCCGACCTATGTGACGGTGCAGATCCAGGACGACGGCGAAGGCTTCGAGACCTCGGCCATGCGCCCCAACTCCCACGGGCTGGCCGGCATGCGCCACCGCGTGGAGGCCGCAGGCGGCCGTCTGACCGTCTCGTCCGAACTGGGCAAGGGCACGGCAATCTCCGCCGTCATCCCGCTGGCGCCGATCTCCACGGACAAAAGCGGCGGTACGGTCGCCACCGCCTGAAGCGGCAGCACCCGCCATGCAAAAGCCCCTGCGCGCCCACGCGCCAGGGGCTTTTTTTCATGTGCACTCCTGGATGGTTGCAGCCAGCGGCGGCTGCAAGCCCTGTGCAGCCGGAGCATTCCTACACCACCCCCCCGCCTAACCCTGACGCCATGCCACGCCGGCCACCGTCAGATACACCTTTGGCGGCTCAGTACAGTCGAACCCATGCAAACAGCACTTGGCCCATCCGCCCCGTGCCGTTTCTTGGAAACGAACAACCCAAGGAGTTTTACATGCTGCACTACGCCATCGTGTTCTTCGTCATCGCCCTGGTAGCCGCCATATTCGGTTTTGGTGGTATTGCGGCAGGTGCTGTAGGCATCGCCAAGATCCTGTTCTATATTTTCGTGATCATGGCTGTCGTCACCTTTGTGATGAGCCTGATCAAGAAGTAGCGGCGGCGCCGCCTTCATCCCCCTGCCAGCCCAAGCCCGCTTCCTGCGGGCAGCCAGCCCGGCAGCCCGACCGCCTTTCGTATTCATGCCAGTTTTGAGGAGATAGAACCAATGAGCCAAGCCGAGAAAGCCGTGAACAAAGCCGCCGATACCGCCAAGGACGTTGCCCAGGATGTCGCGGATGCCGCCAAGGAAGCCGTCAACACCACACGCCGCACTGCAGCGAATGCGCTGGACAAGGCCGAGGAAGGTGTGCAGTCCATCGAGCGTGAACTGAACCCCGTCATCGATGACCTCGCAGCACGTGCCCAGGAACTGGCCACACGCGGCATCAACTTCTGCGCCGACAGCTCCGACCGCGCCCGCCGCCAGCTGCAATCGGCCACGGAAGCCACCACGCGCTACGTCATCGAACAGCCTGGCCGCTCCATCCTGCTGGCTGCAGCTACGGGCGCTGCCCTGGCCACCGCGTTCTTCATGAGTTCCCGCTCGCGCAAGTGAGCTGCCGCCGAGTCCCCTGAGTTCCCTCGAGTACCGTTACTCTCAATCTTCTTGTCCAGGAAAGAACTGATCATGCAAAAGTACACCCGTGCCATCGCTTTCGCTCTCGTCGCCGGTGCCACCGTGCTCGGTACCACCGCCTGCTCCGTGGCCCGCGACCAGCAGTCCGTGGGTTCGTATGTGGATGACGCCGGCATCACCACTGCGGTGAAGGCCAAGATGGCAGAGGACAAGAGCGTCTCGGCCACTTCCATCAGCGTCGAGACCCTGAACGGCACGGTGCAGCTGTCGGGCTTTGCCAAGTCCGAATCGGAAAAGGCCCGCGCCGCCGAGATCGCCCGCACCACCAAGAACGTGCGTGAAGTGCGCAACAGCATCGTGGTTCGTCCCTGATGCAGGCCCCTGCGGGGGCTGATCCAAGTACAAGGCCGGAGACTTCCGGCCTTTTTTCATCCAGGGCTCCAACTGCCGCACGGTCCGCCGCGAGGATTGCCGACCATTGCAGCCGACGGCAGGTACGACCCCTTTCCACCGTGCGCCGGACATACGGCGTAAAGTGACCGACATGCGAGTCTTCAACTGCGATGCCTGTGGCCACCCGGTCTTCTTCGACAGCGTTCAATGCGTGCACTGCGGCGCCACCCTGGCCTTCCTGCCCGAGCGACTGCATGTGGCCTGCCTGCGCCCGGTTTCCGGCACGCGGGACAGCGTGCTGTGGGAGAGCCTGTCCTCGCTGACGAGCGGCAAGCCGCCAGGCCGGCTCTACAAGATGTGCAGCCACCGGGGTCCCGTGGGACAGTGCAACTTCGCCCTGCCCGCAGACGATCCCCATGCGCTGTGCGAGTCCTGCCGCCAGACACGCTGGCTGCCCGATCTGTCAGACCCGTCCAATGCGCTGCGCTGGACCCGGATCGAGGCCGCCAAGCGCCAGCTGTTCTACACGCTGGCCCGCCTGGGCCTGGGTCCCCGGCCTGGAGAGGACGGGCCGCGCTTCGAGCTGCTGGCCGACCTGCCGGGGCAGGCGCCCGTGATGACCGGCCATGCCAACGGCACCATCACGCTGAACGTGGTGGAGGCCGACGATGCCGAGCGTGCCCGGCGCCGCCAGGCACTGCACGAGCCCTACAGGACGCTGGTGGGCCATCTGCGCCATGAATCCGGCCACTTCTTCTGGGACAGGCTGGTGGTGGGCGCGGGCCGTATCGAGGAATTCCGCCGCCTGTTCGGCGACGAGCGCCAGGACTATGGCCAGGCCCTGCAGAACTACTATGCGCGCGACCCGATGGATGAGCAGTGGCGCGACAACTTCGTCAGCGCCTATGCCACCTCCCACCCGTGGGAAGACTGGGCCGAAAGCTGGGCCCATTACCTGCACATGGTGGATCTGCTGGAGACTGCGGCCAGCTATGGCACCTGCATCACCATGCCTGGAGGCTCAGGGACAAGTACAGGCTCGGTCACGCAGCCCGCGCTGTGCGTGCAGGACCCTTTCGCGGTCCATGCACGGCCGGACTTCGGCACCATGCTGGACCAGTGGGTGCCGCTGACGCTGCTGACCAACAGCCTCAACCGCAGCCTGGGCCATGGCGATGCCTATCCGTTCGCCCTTTCGGCCGGGGCCAGGCGCAAGCTGGAATTCGTGCACGCCGCCGTGAATGCGAGCGCCACGCGGCAGGCTGCCTTCTAAGAAGAAACTTCGAGAGGGTCCTGGCCGCCCTTGCCGGGCCTCAGGACAGCCAGGGGGTCAGGGCATCAGGAAGCGGGATCAAGGCGTGCGACCAGGTCGTGCGATCAGGCGGTGCGATCACGACCCACGATTGGCCTGCACCTTCTGCAGAAGGCGGGTACGCACGCTGGGAGAGACGAACTTGTCGATCTCGCCATCCAGCGTGGCGATCTCGCGCACGAAGGTGCTGCTGATGAACTGGTAGCGGTCGCTGGGCGTGAGGAAGACGGTCTCCACCTCGGGCATCAGCGTGCGGTTCATGCCGGCAAGCTGGAACTCGTAGTCGAAGTCGGTGACCGCACGCAGGCCGCGCACCATGGCCTTGCCGCCGCGCTCGACCACGAAGTCGCGCAGCAGGCCATGAAAGCTCTCGACCTGGACATGGGGATAGATGGACACGGCCTCGCGCACCATCTGCATGCGCTCCTCAAGATTGAACATGGTCTTCTTGTGGTGGCCCGCCGCCACGGCGACGATGACGTGGCTGAACAGCTGGGTCGCGCGGCGCACCACGTCTTCATGACCCAGCGTGATCGGATCGAAAGTTCCGGGATAGACGGCAATCACGTCGTGGCTCATGGCGGTCGCTTTCATTGGCTGCGCGTGCCCTGTCCGGCACGGATGGCGCATTATGCATTGCGCTGCAGCATGGCCGGTCGGCTGTGCGACAGCCGCGCTCCTGCCAGGGAACGCGGCCGCCGCAGCGCCCTTTACTCGTCCTGCGGCGCCTTGCGCAGCAGATGGGCGTGGACGGCGCCGGCCTTCAGATGGCGGAACAGCTGCAGGCCACCGGCCTCGGCCAGTTGCTCCTCGGTCCAGGCCTGGGGCGCCTCCAGATAGACATAGCCCGTGGCGGACACCGCCTGTGCGGCGGCCTTCAGCGCAGGCTCGAACAGATCGGCATGGTCGAACGGCGGATCGATCAGCACCAGGTCCAGCGTGCCCGGCGCCACCTGGCGCAGGCAGCCGATGCCATCGCCGCGCAGCACGCGCACGGACTGGGCGTCCAGGCGCTCGCGCAGGCGCTGCAACTGCTGGACCAGGGTGGCGTCCTGCTCGTTCATCAGCACATTGGTCGCGCCGCGCGATGCGGCCTCGAAGCCCAGCGCGCCCGTGCCCGCGAAGGCATCCAGGCAGTGCCAGCCCGTCAGGTCCTGGCCCAGCCAGTTGAACAGGGTCTCGCGCACGCGATCCGGCGTGGGCCGCAGGCCCGGGTGCTGCGCCACGGGCAGCCGCGTGCGGCGCCATTGGCCGCCGATGATGCGGACCTCGCCCGCGCCCACCGGCGCCGGCCGTCCGGCTTTCGCCTTGGCGGCAGCCGGTGCTGCGGCAGCTGCCTTGGGTGCTGCGGCCTCGGCGGTGGCCTTTTCCAGCCAGCGCTTGCCGGCAGGGGTATGAATTTTGATGCTGTTGCGGCTCATTGTTTGCCTCCCACGACGACGGTCACCATGCGCTCGGGCTGCAGCATGCGCTGCATGGCCTCGCGCACATCACGCACGGTGAGCGCCTGCACGCGCTCGGTCCAGTGCTCCAGGTAGTCCAGCGGCAAGCCGTTCCAGGCGATGTTGGACACATTGCCCAGCAGCTTGCGGTTGCTGTCGATGCGCAGCGCAAAGCCGCCGATCAGATTGTCCTTTGCGGCCTTGAGCTCCTTCTCGGTCGGGCCTTCGGCCACGAAGCGGCGCAGCGTGTCCTGCGACACCTTCAGGGCCTCGGCTGCCTGGTCAGGACGCGTCTGCAGGGCGATCGTGAAGGCGCCTGCGTCCAGACCCGGCGAGAAGTCGCTGTAGACGCTGTAGCTCAGGCCGCGCTTTTCGCGCACTTCCTCGGTCAGCCGCGAGGTGAAGCCGCCGCCGCCCAGGATGTGGTTGCCCACCAGCACGGCCATGAAGTCCGGGCTGTTGCGTGCAATGCCGGGCTGGGCGATCAGCACCTGCGCCTGGGCCGAGGCGAAGGGGATGTTCTCGTTGACCGGCGCCTTGAGCGCCTGCACCTTGGGCACGTCGGGCAGAGGCGCGCAGGCACTGGCGTCCTGGCCCTGCGCCGCCTGCAGCGGAGCCAGCAGTTGCTGCACCAGCTGGTCGGCCTGTTCACGGCTGACCGCACCGACGATGCTGACCTTGGCGCGGCAGGCCGCGATCAGGCGGCGGTGGAAGGACTGCATGTCGGACAGGTCGATGTGCGCGAGGCTCTCGCCCGTGGCGCGCGCGCCGTAGGGATGGGTGCCGAACACGCCCTGGCTCAGGGCCTTGCCGGCCACCGTGCCGGGGCGCGTGTCCGATTCCTTGATGGCCGCAGTCCAGCGCTCACGCTCGCGCAGCCACACGTCCTGCGGCCAGCTGGGGTTGGCGATCTGGCGCGCCGCCAGCGCCACGGCGCGCTGCAGCAGCGCAGGCTCGGTCAGGGAGCGCAGCCCGTAGCTGAAGCTGTCGCGGCCCGCCTGGGCGCCAAAGCTGGCACCCAGATCGGCCCAGGCCTGGCCCAGGCCGTTCTCGTCCAGCGCAGGCGCATCGCCCTGGGCGGTCACGCCCTTGGAGGCCATCAGCGCCACGGCGCTGGCCAGGCCGACCTGGTTGGCGGGATCGCGCCGGCTGCCGGCATCGAAGTCCATCTGCACATCGACCATGGGAATGCCCGGGCTGTCCACCAGCCAGACCTGCGCCCCGCTGGGCTGGGTCCAGTGCTGGATGGGCAGCAGGGCCCATGCGGACGTGGCACCAAAGCCCAGGCCCACGCCTGCCAGCACCGTGCTGGCCACCATTTTTTTCATGTTCTTCATCTTCACTCCAGCGTGCTTCGGGGGCATCAATGCAGGGGTCCGCCGATGCCGGCACCCGCATCGGGGCGACGGGGCTTGCCGCCTTCGGGCAGGGGTTGCGGCACCAGGGTGCCCACCGTGAGCTGGTCATCGCCAAAGTACTTGGCAGCCACACGCTTGACGTCATCGGGCGTGATGGTGCGCAGCTGGGTCAGCAGCTGGTCTTCCGCATCCAGCGGCATGCCCTGTATCCAGTAATTGCCCAGGCTCTGGGCCTGGCCCATGACCGAATCGCGCTCGTAGACATTGGAGGCCATCCACTGCGTCTTCACGCGCTCCAGCTCGGCGGGCTCCACACCATCCTTGGCGACCTTGGCCACTTCGGCGCGCAACGCCGCCTCGACCTCGGCGGCGGTCTTGCCCGTGGCGGGCACGCCCGTCAGCATGAACAGGCCGGGGCCACGGCCCATGAGGGACATGGAGCTGCCCGCGCCGTCGGCCACGCGGCCTTCGCCCTGCACCAGGGCGCGCTCCAGGCGGGCGCCGTCATAGCCGTCCAGCACGGCCGACAGAACCAGCAGCGCCAGCGCATCCCGGTCATCGGCCTGCAGGTCGCTGACGCGCGTCAGCGAGGGCGCGCGGAAGGCCAGGGCCACCAGGGCCTGCTCGGCCGGCTGCTTGACCTCGATGCGGCGGATGCCGATCTGCGCGGGCTCGGTGCGCGGCTTGCGCACCGGCAGGGCGCGTGCGGGAATGCTGCCGTAGTACTTCTCGGCCCAGGCGCGGACCTTGGCCACGTCCACATCGCCGGCAATGACGATGGTGGCATTGCCGGGCACATACCAGCGGCCGTGGAAGTCGCGCACGTCGCCGGGCGTCAGCGCGTCCAGGTCGCTCATCCAGCCGATCACGGGGCGGTGGTAGGGCGAGGCCACGAAGGTCGCCGCCATCAACTGCTCCATGAGCACGGCGCGCGGCTGGTCCTCGGTGCGCATGCGGCGCTCTTCCTTGATGACCTCGATCTCTTTCTTGAACTCGCTGTCGGGCCAGTGGTTGTTGGCGAAGCGGTCGGATTCGAGCTTCATCACGTCTTCCAGGCGGCTGGACGGAATCTGCTGGTAGTAGCCCGTGTAGTCGCGGCTGGTGAAGGCGTTCTCCTGGCCGCCCAGCGCGGCCACGCGGCGCGAGAACTCGCCGGGAGCCACCTTGCGCGAGCCCTTGAACATCATGTGTTCGAGCGCGTGGGCCACGCCCGAGGTGCCATCGACCTCGTCCACGGAGCCCACGCGCACCCAGACCATGTGCACGGCCGTGGGCGCGCGCCGGTCGGGCTGCACGATGAGCTGCATGCCGTTCTTCAAGGTGAATTGCTGTGCCGAAGTGGCGGTGCGCGTGCCGCCGGCGGCCTGGCTGGCCACCGTCTGCAGCAGCGATGAAGGGATGGAAGAGGATGCATCCGGGGCTGCCAAAGCAGCCCCGGTGCCCATGCAGGCCATTAAGCCCAGGAGGGTGAGTGCATGTTTCATAGAATGCTGTGATTCTAAGAACCTGCCGATGTTCAGTTTTTTCAAGAAAAAGCCCACCCCCTCCGCCGCCGAGATTTCCCCGGCGGACAGCAGCGCCGCGCCTGAAAAGGCCGGCATTCCCGCAACCCCACCGCAGGACACCCCCCCGGCCCTGCCACCGGCCCCGCCAGCAGCGCCGGCCGCCGACACCGGCAGTGCCTGGTGGCGCAAGCCCTTTGGCGGCGGCAAGGGCGATGCCGCGCCCCCCGAAAACCCGCCTGCCCCAGCTGCTGCACCCGCGTCCACCATCGCGCCTGCGGACTTCATTGCCGCGCCCGAGCCCACGGCCAAGCCCGAGGCCGAAGGTGCCAGCCGCCAGAACTGGATGCAGCGCCTCAAGACCGGCCTGCGCAAGACCGGCAGCAGCATTGCCACGGTCTTCACGGGCACGCAGATCAACGATGCGCTGTACGAGGAACTGGAAGACGCCCTGCTGATGGCCGACACCGGCGTCAAGGCCACCGAGCACCTGCTCGCCGACCTGCGCCGCCGCGTCAAGGAGGCCAAGGCCACCGACCCCGCCGCCGTCAAGGCGCTGCTGGCCGATGCCCTGGCCGACCTGCTGCGCCCGCTGGAAAAGCCGCTGGTCATCGGTGAGCACCAGCCCACCGTGATCATGGTGGCTGGCGTCAACGGCGCGGGCAAGACCACCTCCATCGGCAAGCTGACCCGCCACCTGGCCGATGAAGGCCAGAGCGTGCTGCTGGCCGCCGCCGACACCTTCCGCGCCGCCGCGCGCGAGCAGCTTGGCGTCTGGGCCAACCGCAACACGGTGGAGATCGTCAGCCAGGAAGGGGGCGATCCTGCGGCCGTGAGCTTTGACGCCGTCACCGCCGGCCGCGCGCGCAAGAAGGATGTGGTGCTGGTGGACACGGCAGGACGCCTGCCCACCCAGCTGCACCTGATGGAAGAGCTGCGCAAGATCCGCCGCGTGGTCAGCAAGGCCGACGCCACGGCGCCCCATGAGGTGCTGCTGGTCATCGACGGCAACACCGGCCAGAACGCGCTGGCCCAGGTGCGCGCCTTCGACGATGCGCTGCAGCTCACGGGCCTGATCGTCACCAAGCTCGACGGCACGGCCAAAGGCGGCGTGCTGGCTGCCATTGCCCAGGAACGGCCGATCCCCGTGTACTTCATCGGCGTGGGCGAAAAGGTCGAGGACCTGGAAACCTTCAACGCCCGGGAATTCGCGCAGGCGCTGCTGTCCTGAGGCCACCCGGCACACCACCACCCGAAGGAGCGCGCTGCGCTCCTTTTTTCATGGGCATGCGAGCGCAGCGAAGGCCCAGGCATGCAGGCAAGGGTTTTCCCTTGATTCGAATCAAGCCGCAGGTTTTATGCTTGCATTGATTTATAAGAAGAACGTTGTTTTATATAAGAAACAATCGATAGCCCTCAGGCATTTCTTTTGCTTGTACCTGCCTTGCCTTGTTCCCCGGAGTTCCCCATGAAAGCCCCCACCTTGCTCGGCGCTGCCGCCCTGCTGGCAGCAGCCGCATGCCAGAGCGCCCTGGCCCAGGATGCCGCCGCGCAGCAGCAGCTGGCCGCCAAGCCTTTCACCATCGTCGCGCCCTTTCCGCCCGGCGGCCCGGTCGATGCGCTGGCCCGCCTGCTGTCCACGGGATTGGCCGAGCGCTACAAGCAGACCTCGGTGGTGGAGAACAAGCCCGGGGCCAACGGCAATATCGGCATCGACATGGTCAAGCGTGCCGCGGCGGACGGCCATACGCTGCTGGTCGTGCCCCAGGGCAACCTGACCATCAATCCCACGCTGCTGGCCAGGCCCGGCTACAGCGTGGAGGCGGACTTCGCGCCCGTGGCCTCGCTGGCCAAGGCGGCCAATGTGATCGCCGTGCACCCTGGCGTGCCCGCCAAAACGGTGCAGGAGCTGGTGGCCCTGTCCAAGGCCAGGCCGGCCACCATCAGCTATGCCTCGCCCGGCGTGGGCTCCAGCCTGCATCTGGCCGGTGAGCTGTTCAAGCAGCAGACCGGCGCCGACATCCTGCACGTGGCCTACAAGGGCACGGCGCCCGGCCTCAACGATGTGCTGGGCGGCACGGTGCCGATGATCGTGGGCAATGTGCCCGCGCTGCTGCCGCATGTGCAGTCGGGCAAGCTGCGTGCGCTGGCCGTGACCGACCCGGCCCGCAGCAAGTACCTGCCTGATGTGCCCACGCTGGCCCAGGCGGGCGTGCCGGGCATCGCCATCTCGTCCTGGTACGGCGTGATGGCGCCAAAGAAGACGCCGCCGGCCGTGCTCAGGCAGCTGGAAAAGGATATTCAGGAGATCTTCAACACGCCGGCCGTGGTCAGGCAGCTGGACCTGCAGGGGATCGAGCCGTGGGTGGTCACGGGCAGCGCCTTCGGCGAGCTGATCCGCAAGGAGACAGCGACCTGGGTGCCCGTGATCAAGGCCGCCAACGTCACGCCGCAGTGATGCGGGGCGCGGCGGCCCTTTCTGCAGTGTCCGCCACGTCCCGGGTCGAGACCTGGGAGCGCAGCCACTGCGCATAGTCGGCCATGCAGCGCTCGGTGCGCATGGTGATCTGCGGCACGCTGTAGCTGTGGCCGGCGCGCAGCAGCCGGGCCAGGCGCTCCAGCACGTCGGGCAGGGTCTTGCAGACCAGCCGCCACTCGGGCGTGGCGTGCATCTCGCCCTCCCACACATAGTGCGAGGTGATGGGCTCCACCTGCACGCAGGCCGCGGCCTGCTGCTGCACCAGGCTGCGCGCCAGATGGGCGGCCTCCTCGGCGCTGGGGACGGTGGTGGCCACCACGCACAGCGTGGACCAGGGCGAGGCGGGGTTCTTGGCGGAAGTCATGGAGGCGTAGTCTACGGTTGCGCGCTGCAGGCCGGTACTGGCCTTTGCGGCGTCAGGCCATCAGCCCCTTTTGCCGTGCCTGCAACCGCGCCAGGCCCAGCAGCGCATCGGTGAAGGGCGTGTCCACGCCGCACAGCTGGCCCATTTCGCGCACCGCGCCCACGAGGGCGTCGAGCTCCACAGGCTTGCCCGCTTCCACGTCCTGCAGCATGGAGGTCTTGAAGGCGCCCAGCTTGAGCGTGACCGCATGGCGGTCTTCGGGCGATTCGTTGATGGGCAGGCCGATGCGCGCGCCGATTTCCTTGGCCTCCAGCATCACGCGCGTGATCAGGCCGCGCACCAGGTCGTCGCCCAGGATGCGGTCCGAGGTGGCACCCGTCAGCGCGCTGACGGGGTTGACGGTCATGTTGCCCCAGAGCTTGTACCAGGCGTCGCGCTGGATGTTGTCGGAGACCTTGGCCTCGATGCCGCCACGCTGCAGCAGTTGGGCCAGTGCCGCCAGGCGCGGCGTGGGCGGCTGGCCGGGCCCTGTGGCCAGAGGCTCGCCCAGGATCAGGCTGTTGCCGAAGTGCCGGCGCACCACGCCGGGCGCATCGTTGGAGCAGCTGGCATGGACCACGGAGCCCAGCACCTGACCCAGCGGGATGGCTTGCGCAATGCGGCCTTCAGGGTCCACGGCTTTCAGCTGCTTGCCGCGCACGCTGGCATCGACACCGCCGTGCAGGAACCACCAGGGCACGCCGTTCATGGCCGTGAGCACCACGGTCTGCGGACCGATCAGCGGGGCGATGCGCTCGGCCACATCGGGCATGCCCGGCGCCTTGACGGAGATGATGACCAGGTCCTGCACGCCCAGGGCGGCCGGGTCCTGTTCGGCACGCAGCGCAAAGTGCTCGCGCTGCTCGCCGTGCACCAGGGTCAGGCCCTGGGTGCGCAGGGCCTGCAGCGCGGCGCCGCGCGCCACGGCGCTGAGCTGGCAGCCGGCGCGGGCCAGGGCCGCGCCCATCCAGCCGCCGATGGCGCCGGCGCCGAAGATGCAGGCCTTGTCGAATGAAATGCTTGTCTGTTCCATGGTCATGCGCGGGAAGCTCCGGGTTCAAAGATCGAGATAGCTGCTGTCGCGCCGGTTCACGCGGCGCACCAGGTGGTCGAACACATCGCGGGCACCGCCGTGGCTGTCGTTGAAGGTCAGCGAGTCCTCGTTGCAGCGCTGGGCCATGGCGTCGGAGACCATGCGCGGCGCGCCCATGGACAGGGTGGCCATCTGCACGTCGCAGGCGCGCTGCAGCGTCCACAGCACCACGAAGGCCTGGGGAAGGTCGCTGCCCCAGCTGAGCAGGCCATGGTTGCGCAGGATCACGGCCTTGCGGTGGCCGATGCTGGCCAGCAGGCGCGGCCCTTCGTCGGCATGGATGGTGATGCCCTCGAAGTCATGGTAGGCCACCATGCCGTGCAGCTGGGCGCTGTAGAAGTTGCTTTGCGACAGGCCCTGCTCCAGGCAGGCCACGCCCATGCCCGAGGTGGTGTGCGTGTGCATCACGCAGTGCGCGCCCGGCAGTCCGTCGTGGATGGCCGCATGCACGACGAAGCCGGCCGGGTTGACCGGATGCCGCGAGCCGTCCAGCACCTCGCCGCGCACATTGATGCGCACCAGGTTGCTGGCCGTGACCTCTTCGTAGTGCAGGCCGAAGGGGTTGATCAGGAACTGCTTTTCACCGCCCGTCACGCTGTCGGGCAGGCGCACCGTGATGTGGTTGTAGATCAGTTCGTCCCAGCCCAGCATGGCGAAGACGCGGTAGCAGGCGGCCAGTTCGATGCGGGCGGCCCGCTCATCAGGGTGCATGGAGCAATTCATGGTGTGGGTTCTGAGGTGGGTCGTGGGGAAATCAGGCATCCAGCCCCTGGTCCAGCCCCTGGTCCAGCGCTTGGGAGGCACGGCCCAGCTTGTCCAGGATGCGGTCCAGCATGGCGCGCTCCTCGGCCGTCAGGGCATTGAGCAGGGCCGCCTGGTAGGGGCGTGCGCGGGACAGCACCTCGTCGAAGAGCGCCTGCCCTGCTTCGCTCAGCTGCAGCAGGTGGCGGCGCGCGTGCTGCGGATCGGCGCGGCGCAGCACCCAGCCCCGGTCGATCAGCGGCTGCAGCGCGCGGCTGATCTGGGCCTTGTCCATCAGGCTCAGGCGCGACAGCGCGCTGGCATGCAGCTCGCCGTGGCGCTGGATCTGGCCCATGAGCCGCCACTCGGTCAGCCCCACGGGCGATGCCGGCGCGATGTAGTGGCGCGTCACCTGGGTCTGCAGCGCATTGGACAGCGCGCCCAGGCGGAAGGTGATGAAGTCCTCCAGCGCCAGCGTCTGGCTGCAGACCTGCGTGTCCGGTGCAGGGCCGGTGGCGGCATCGGCGGCAGGGATCGTGGATGTGCGTGGGCGGGGCATTGGGCGGAGGGAACCGGGCGGCGACGGCGATTGCGATTGCGATTGCGATGGCCGCATGATCCACCAATGTTGACATATCAACATTGGTGGCAACCCTGAGAGCCCTGACGGCCTGCAGGCCGCCAGCGGGCGCAGGGTGAAACCCATGCGCCCGCGCCGCGCTCAGCGCTTGAGCAGTTCGTTGGAGGGCAGTGTCTCGTCCAGCAGCTTGCGCGCCGTCTCCACGCCCGCCACGGGCAGCAGCGCCGGGTCCAGCAGGCCCACCTGCACCAGCACGCTGGCCTGGTCCCAGTAGATGTGCTCGTGGTAGAGCTTGTCGCCACGGAACTTGACCACGGCCAGCAGCGGGATCTCCACGCGCCGCCCCGTGGGACGCACGCCGGGCAGCATCCACGGGATCTCGGTGGTGTGCGTGAAGCAGAACAGCATCTCGTCCACCACCTGCGAGGCCCCCACCGTGCGTGAAATCGGCGTCAGCGATGTGTCGGGCGGATTGCTGTTGACGAAGTGGTTCGTATAGAAGGCGTGCAGGTTGCTGAAGCCCACGCCGCCGGTCATGGTCGGGATGTGGTTCACATAGGGCTCGGCCACCATGGTGGCCATGGTGTCGTCCACGTTGCGCGTGGCGAACTCGTACTCGCAGTGCTTGTCCCACAGCGCGGCCAGGTCGAAGTGCGGGCCGATGGCGGACTTGAGCGTGGCAATGCTGCGTTCGTGCGCCATCAGGGCCGAGGCGCGGTGGAAATGGTCGCCGCCCTTGCGCGCGAAGGCATGGTCCACGCCCGGATAGACATGCACGGCCACGCCGGGACGCCCGCCCAGCGCCTGGACGATGCGCTGGCGCGCCTCGGGCGGGCAGAAGGCGTCGAGCTCGGCCACATGCAGGGTGAGCGGGCAGCGGATGCGCTCGGCCTCGTCCAGCGCCGCCTCGATGCCCACGCCGTAGTAGCCGACCACCGCATCGGCATCGGTGCGGCAGGCGGCCAGGTAGGCCAGCTTGCCGCCCAGGCAAAAGCCCAGCACGCCGGCCTTGCCGTCCGTGACCTCAGGGCGCTGGCGCAAGGCGTTCAGGCAGGCCTGGATGTCCTGCACGCCCAGGGCCTCGTCGAATCCCTTGTAGAAGCCGAAGGCGCGCTCCCAGTCCGCCGGCGTGTAGCCCAGTTCCACATCGGGCTGCTGGCGCCAGAACAGGTCGGGCACCAGCACCACGTAGCCTTCTTCGGCGTAGTAGTCGGCCACCTCGCGCATGGTGGCGTTGACGCCGAAGATCTCCTGCGCCAGCACCAGGCCGGGGCCGCTGCCCGAGGCCGGCACGGCCAGGTAGGCGTTGAAGCTGCCGCTGCCGTCCAGCGCGTTGATGCGCACATGGCGGCTTGCCGGGGGTTCTTTCTGCTGCATGGGTCTGTCTCCGTTTCAAAGGGTGGGGAAAGCTGCGGTGCCGCTTTTTTCATGACCCGTCATACGCATTCGGGGTGCCGCACCGTCACCTGATAGTAGCCCGCGTGAAAGGCCAGGGGCTCGCCATCGAAGCGTTCGCAGCGCTCGACCTGGCCGATGAAGATGAGGTGGTCGCCGCCATCGTATTGCCGGACGTTGCGGCAAACGAAGCGGGCCAGCACGCCATCGATCAGGGGCACGCCGGCCGGGCCTTCCGCGCAGTCCAGGCCGCCGAACTTGTCTTGCTGCGGCGTGGAAAAGCGCCGCGACAGAAGGTGCTGGCCCGCAGCCAGCACGTGGATGGCGAAGTGGCTGGCGCCCTGGAAATCGCAGACGCTGGGCGCCTGGCGCGCCAGGCTCCACAGCACCAGCGGCGGGTCCAGCGAGACCGAGGAGAACGAGTTGGCCGTCATGCCCACGCGCCGCCCGTCCGGCGCGCGCGTGGTGATGACGGTCACGCCCGTGGTGAACTGGCCGAAGGCCTTGCGCAGCTCGCGCGGATCGAAGGAGCAGGCCGGGGCGGCGGCCGGGGTGTCGCATGTGCTCATGGCGGCCTCTGCGGCTAGGCGGGGACGGCTGCCATGGCGGCGATGGCCGCGCAGCTGTCGATGTAGTGGTCCGCCTCGCCCGCGTCCGCGAACCAGGGGAAGAAGGTGCGCGGGTCATCGAAGCCGTTGGCAAAGGCGCTGGCCAGCGGTGCCAGCGTGCCCGCGCTGGCCAGCAGCTTGAGCACATGGGGTGGCGGTGGCGCCAGCAGCATGTTGGTCCACTGCGTGACCCATTGCGCATAGCCGAACCAGTAGCGGTCGAAGGTCTGCTGCATCCAGGCGGCGTCGAATGCGCCATTTCCGTCACCATGGCCGTCACCATTGCTGCGCGCCAGGATGCTGCGCAGATAGGTGTCGGCGCACTTGGCCGCGTTGTTGGAGCCCTGGCCCGTGATGGGGTCGTTGAGCACCACCACGTCGCCCATGCCCAGCACCTTGCGTCCTGACGGCAGCGTGGCCACGGGCTTGCGCACCGTGGGGGCGAAGCGGCCCGCGAGGATGCCGTTGTCATCGGTCAGCGCAATGTCGCGGCAGCGCTCGGCCTCCCAGGGCACGAAGGTGTCGAGGATCCAGCGGCTGCGCTCCAGGTGCTGCTCCGGTGTCTTCACATCGCCCCAGCAGTCCATGGGGCCGCCGGGCACGCCCTCGAACACCATGATCTCGCAGGGCCCCGTGGTCGTCAGCGCCGGGAACACGAAGTACTCGCCCACGCCCGGCAGCAGGTTGAAGGACACGGCGGAGAACGGCTCGCGCGGCTTCATGCCCGTCACATAGGTCAGCGCCAGCGCGCGCTGGGGCTGGTCGAAGCGCGAGCGGTGGGCATCGCGCTCGAACAGCCTCGATATCTCGCCCTTGCCGCTGGCGACCAGGGTCAGGTCATGGCTGCGCGTGCATTCCTCCAGCTCGGCGATGCCCGCGTCCTTGAGCACCAGCTCGCCGCCCTGGCGGCGGAAGTCGTCCATCCATGCGGGGATCTTCAGGCGCTGGTCCACGGACTGCGCGCCCGCGTTCAGACGCGCCGCCCAGTCGATGGCCTTGTCGACCGATTTCCCGCCCTGCTGCGCCGGCTGTGGCACGCACAGGCTGATGCCCTCGACCACCGGGCATTCGCGCGACCAGCGGTCCAGGCCCAGGCCGCGCTCTATCTGCAGCGCGCTGTCGAACATGCACTGGCTGGACATGACCCGGCCCTGGGCGATGTCCTGCGCCGTGCGGTTGCTCAGTATCGTGACCTGATGGCCCGCGGCCAGCAGGCCCAGGCCCAGTTGCAGGCCCGACTGGCCGGCTCCGACGATGGCGATTTTCTTCATGGCTGTCTCCTTGCGGCTCCGTGTCCGTACTGCGTACTAGTCCATCAATTGGGGAATGGCGGCCACGGCGCGCTCAGGCCCCATGGCGCCGTAGCCGCCGTCCACCGCGTAGTCGGCGCCGGTCACGAAGCTGGCATGGTCCGAGCACAGGAACAGCACCACCTGCGCCACCTCGTGCGGATCACCCACGCGGCCCAGCAGGTGAAAGGGCGCGGCCACGCGGTCGGTCTTGGCGCGGTCGCCGCCACTGAGCCGGTCCATCACCGCCGACCAGGTCCAGCCCGGACAGACGCTGTTGACGCGGATGCCATCGGCCGCCAGGTCCATGGCCATGCTGCGCGTGAGCTGCTTCATGGCCGCCTTGCTGGCCGGGTAGAGCCAGCGCCCCGTCTGCGCGGCCTCGGAGGAGATGCTGGTGAAGTTCACCACGGCCCCGCCACCGGCAGCCACCATGTGCGGGTGCACGGCCTGCAGCATGGCCACGGCGCTGGCCACGTTCACGTTGAACGAGGCCAGCCAGTCGGCACGCGGCGACTGCATGCCCTCATCCACATAGGAGCAGGCCAGGTTGACCAGGATGTGCACGCCGCCGTGCCGGCTGCATGCCTGCTGAACGCAGGCGGCGACCTGCGCGTCGTCGGTGATGTCGGTGCGCACGAAAAGCGCGCCCTCGCCCAGCGCATCGGCCAGCACCTGGCCGTTGTCGGCATCGATGTCGGCAATGACCACCTTCACGCCGGCCGCGTGCAGCGCACGCACCACGCCGGCGCCTATCAGGGTGGAGCCGCCGGTGACGATGGCGCTTTTGCCTTCGAGTCCCTTGAACATGACGCTTGTTCTCCCGTGTGGATGCCAGGCCGGGCTGGCCTGTGCAGCACACGTTACGGGGGGCCGGGCCGCGCAGGCATCCGGCAAGCGCAGGCGCTGTCCCTGGCGCGCAGAAATTGGCTCCCGGGGAATGGTCCGAATTGTGGGAGCGGGTGGTTTTTGCTACGTTCTGCCCAGCCTATGGAACACGCCATGCACACACCGCTGCCGCTGCAGCGCTACCGGCTTTTCGAGAGCCACGACATGGACGAGGCCCGCGAAAGCGTGGCGCGCGTCTTCTGTCCGCATGGCCTGGGCATGCTGCGCCCGCGCGCCGAGCTGGACGCCTGCCACCACAGCGCGCCGCTTTCCCGCAACGTCAGCCTGAACTATGTGCAGTACGGTCCCGGCGTGCACATCGAGCCCGGCTACCTGCGGGACTTCTTCCTGCTGCAGATTCCCCTGCGCGGCAGTGCCGAGATCCGCTGCGGCGCGCAGCAGGTGGATGCCACGCCGCGCCTGGCCTCCCTGCCCTCGCCGACCGAGCCGCTGTCCATGCGCTGGGCCGACGACAGCCCGCACCTGATCGTGCGCATGGCCCGCCCGGCCCTGGTGGCGCGGCTGGAGGCGCTGCTGCAGGCGCCCGCAGGCCGGCCCCTGGTGTTCGATCTGGGCGTGCCGCTGGACCAGCCGGCGCTGGCACCGCTGGTGCATTTCATCGACTGCCTGCGGCACACGCTGGATGCGGGCAACGCCCTGCAGGCCACGCAGGCACTGGCCCAGCATGCGGAGGAATACCTGCTGACCAGCCTGCTGATGTCGGCCACGCACAGCCACAGCCGCGCACTGGCCGGGGACAGCCGACGCAGTTTGCTGCCGCGCGGCGTGCGCAAGGCCCAGGAGTACATGCAGGCCCATGCCGACCAGCCCCTGTCGCTGGCCGATGTCTGCCGCGAGGCCGGCTGCAGCGCGCGCACGCTGCAGGCCGCCTTCCGCCAGCACGCGGGCATGGGGCCCATGGATTTCCTGCGCCAGCTGCGGCTGGACCGGGTGCGCGCCGAACTCCAGGCAGCCAAGGGCCCGGGCGTCGCAGCCGGATCCGGCGTGCGCGACGTGGCGCAGAAATACGGCTTCCTGCACCTGGGCCACTTCGCGGCCCAGTACCGCAGCCGCTTCGGCGAGCTCCCGTCCGAGACGGCGAGCCGCCGCGTGCAGGCCTGAGGGCCTGCCTTTGCCGTTTCAGCCCCGGCCCACGAAGGGCATCTTGGTGGCCATCACCGTGTGGAACAGCACATTGGCCTCCAGCGGCAGGCTGGCCATGTAGAGCACGGACTGGCCCACCACATCCGCGTCGATCAGCGGCTCCACCGCGATCTCGCCATTGGCCTGGGGCACGCCCTTGGCCATGCGCGATGCCAGCTCGGTCATGGCATTGCCAATGTCGATCTGGCCCACGGCGATGTCGTAGGCACGGCCGTCAAGCGCAGCGGTCTTGGTCAGGCCCATGACGGCATGCTTGGTGGCCGTGTAGGCGCTGGAATTGGGGCGCGGCGCATGCGCGGAGATGGAGCCGTTGTTGATGATGCGGCCGCCGCGCGGCGACTGGTCGCGCATGGTGCGAAACGCCTGCTGCAGGCAATAGAACATGCCGTTGAGGTTGACATCGACCACCTCGCGCCACTGCTCGGGCGTCCAGTCCAGGAAGGAGCCAGGCGGATTGCCCCGGCCCGCGTTGTTGAACAGCAGGTCCACGCGACCGAAGCGCTGCACCGTGCGCGCGAACAGCTGCTCCACGGCAGCCGGGTCGCTGACATCGGTGGCAATGCCCAGCATGCGCTCTCCTGCGCCGTACTTTGCCTGGGCCTCGGCGCAGGTCTCATCCAGCGGCGCCTGGCGGCGGCCTGCCACCACCACCTGGTAGCCGGCGCCCGCCAGGGCCAGCGCCACGGCCTTGCCCACGCCGGTTCCTCCGCCCGTGACCACGGCCGTCTTTGCGTTCTTCATCTCCATTGCTTGTCCATCCTGTAGTGCATGTGTTGCAGCCGCCGCCCGCGCACCGGTGGCGGGCGGCGCCGCTGCATTGTCGGCGACGCGCCGGGCCTGCGGACTGTGCCGCAGGCGACACCATCGCCACACTGCGGACGAAGCTCAGGCAAAGCGCCAGGCAATGGAGCCCAGCGGCCCGTAGTCCACATGGAAGCTGTCGCCGGCCTGGGCCGTGACGGGCCGCGTGAACGAGCCGGCCAGCACCACCTGGCCTGCGTCCAGCTGCTCATCCCATTGCGCGAGCCGGTTGGCCAGCCAGGCCACGCCCGTGGCCGGATGGTTGAGCACGGCGGCCGCCACGCCGGACTCCTCGATCACGCCGTTGCGCTGCAGCAGCGCCGACACCCAGCGCAGGTCCACCGCGTCGGGGCGCACGGGCCGCCCGCCCATGACGATGCCGGCATTGGCCGCGTTGTCGGCTATGGTGTCGCGCACCGTGCGCATGGCCTGGTTATCGCGGTCCTTTTGCTCGATGCGGGCGTCGATGATTTCCACGGCGGGCACCACCCAGTCGGTGGCGGCCAGCACATCGCACAGGGTGACGCCCGGCCCCTTGAGCATGCGGCCCAGCACGAAGGCCAGCTCCACCTCCACGCGCGGAGCGATGAAGCGCGCAAAGGGAATGTCGCCGCCGGGCTCGAAGAACATGTCGTCCAGCAGGGTGCCGTAGTCGGGCTCGGTGATCTGCACGGCCTGCTGCATGGCACGCGAGGTCAGGCCGATCTTGTGGCCCCTGACCGTGCGGCCCTCGGCGCGCTTGAGCCGCATCCAGGCGCGCGAGATGGCGTAGCCGTCCTGCACCGTCATGTCCGGATGGCGGCGGGAAAAGTGCCGGACCTGCACGCGGCTTTTTTCGCTGGCGTGCAGCTCGGCCGCCAGGCTGTCTATGGTGTGTTGCGCAAGCATGGGCGGCCCTTCAGCGCGCGGCGGCGCCATCGTCGGCCCAGGCCAGGTAGCTGTCGGACACGCCCTGGCGCTGCATGGCATCCCACTGCGCCACCGAAGGCGTGGGCATCTGGAAGGCATCGCCCACGCGGCCATACCAGCCGGGGTTCTGCAGCCGCGCGATCAGCTCCATGGGCGCGGGGTCGAAGTACATGAGCTCGCCATCGACCACGGCCGCATCCATGACATGGGCGGCCAGCACGTCGGCCAGCACCAGGCTGCGCACGCCGTCGATATCGATGATCTGGCGCACGCGGCACTCGAAGGACGCAGGGCTGTCCACGATGCGCGGCGCCTTCACCCGCCGTGCATCACCCAGGACCAGGCCGGCCTGCGCCGACTCGTCCACCTGCGCGCCGAACTCTATGGCCGTCACCGCCATGCGGCGCGCCAGCGGCTCGGACACCAGGTTCACCACGAACTCGCCCGTGGCCGCGATGTTGCGCGCCGTGTCCTTGAGCACGCCCTGGCGCGAGCCTATGCACACGCACAGCAGCGGCGGATCGCCCGACATGGCGTTGAAGAAGGAAAACGGCGCGACGTTGACCGTGCCGTCCCCGTCCACCGAGCTGATCCAGGCGATGGGACGGGGCAGAACCAGGGAGTGCAGGATGTTGCTGCGCTGCTCGCTGTTGAGCGATTGCATTTCAAAGTACATGGGATTCCGGAGGGGAGGGGAAGGGAAAAAGGGAGGGCGTCGCGTCACTCGTTGCCGGCGCGCGCCGCGTCCTGCTCGGCCTGGGCGATGCCGGGGGCGCGCGCATTGGACTGGTGCAGTTCCACCAGGTTGCCGGCCGGGTCGCGCAGGAACAGTTGCTTGAGGCTGGGCGATGCCACGTTGTCCAGCGTGAAGTAATCGACGCCGCGCGCCAGCAGCTCCTGCTCGGCGCCGAGGATGTCGTCCACGGCCAGCGCGATGTGGTTGGACACGGGGTCCTTGCCCGGGCCCTGCGCATAGCGCGACGGCCCCTCGCTGCCGAGGATGTGCAACTGGCTGCCGTTGGGCAGGTTGATCCAGGAGCCGTAGATGCCGGGGATCTTCCAGCGCGCGGCGTCCTGGGGCAGGTTCAGCACTTCGCGGTAGAAGTCGAGCATGGCGTCGGCCTGGGCGTGGTTGACGCCGAATCCGACATGGTGGAGTTCCAGAACTTTGATGGGCATGGGATGTCCTTGCATATTTGTGTGCCGCCAAATAATACGCTTAACGTACTATACACAAAGCGTAATATATGAAAGCCGTAAAATCAACCGCCCTTTCTTCTCCCGCCTTCAACCCGGTTTCACCCGCCTTCACCCGCTTCCATCCACTCCCATGAGTCCGCGCAAGACCGCTGCCGCACCGGCCCCCGAATCCACCCCCCTCGCCAACGCCCCCGAAGCGCTGCGCCCGCACCTGGCCCTGATGGCCGAGACCGCGCGGCCCGGCACCGACACGCCGGCCGCCGGCCTGGGCCTGCTGCTGCTGTGGCTGGCCGATGATGTGGAGCAGCGCGCCAACGCATCGCTGCAGGCGTTCGGCCTGTCCGAGAGCAAGCTCGACGTGCTCATGATCTTCGGCCTGGCCGAGCGCGGGCTGCTGGGCGACACGGTGGTCACGCCGTCCTATATTGCCAGCTACGTCGGCGTGACGCGCTCGTCGGTGACGGGCCTGCTGGACTGGCTGGAAAAGCGCTCGCTGCTGGCGCGCAGCCTGAGCCAGGAAGACCGCCGCAGCTTCGACCTGGCGCTCACCGACCAGGGCCGCGAGGTGCTGGCCCGCGCGCTGCCGGCCTTCTGGCGCATGTGCGAGTCCCTGGTCGACTACCTGGACGAGGGCGAGCGTGCCAGCCTTCAGTCCATCCTCTTCAAGGCCTGGACGAGGATGAAGGCGCAACAGGGCGCTTGATCCTGGGAGCGCGGCATGCCGCCCTGGCTGCCGCAAGCCTGCGCAGCCGGCACGGTGCCATATTTCGCGCGGGCATAAGCTCAATCTTGCCTGTGCAAAATTTCCTTTGCGATCAATGCCTTGCGCCGCACATGGCTCGCTATAAGGAAATGTGAATTCCGTCGTGGTGCGCGCCGGGGCCGGGTGTTGCAATGCCTTCAGAGGCCATGCCGGCAGGCGCCATGTGGGCGCCGGCGCCGGGCCTGGCCGAGCTGGAGGAACCACGCCTTGCCCACGCGCAGAAACACATTGCTCTGGTCGCTCGCCGCCACGCTGGCGCTGCCCGGCCTTGCGGCGGCCGCCGCGCTGAAGATAGGCGTCACGCCCGGCTCGCTGGCCGACTCCGTGGAGGTCGCCGCCAAGGAGGCGCGCGCCCAGGGGCTGGACGTGCAGGTCATCGAGTTTACCGACTGGACCACGCCCAACACGGCACTGGCGGCCGGCGACATCGACCTCAACTACTTCCAGCACCAGGCCTTCCTGGACAACGCCATCCGCGAGCGCGGCTATGCCTTCACCAGCGTGGCCACGGGCCTGCTGCCCAACATCGGCCTGTACTCGCTCAAGACCCAGCGCTTTGCCGACCTGAAGGAGGGAGCGCGCGTGGGCGTGGCCAACGACCCCGTTAACCAGGGGCGCGGCCTGCTGCTGCTGGAGAAGGCCGGCCTGATCCAGCTGCGCGAAGGCAAGGGCCCGCGCGCGGGGCTGGACGACATCGTGTCCAACCCGCGCAGGCTGCGCTTTGTCGAGATCGAAGGGCCGCAGCTGGTGCGCGCGCTGGACGATGTGGACCTGGCCCAGGGCTACCCGGCCCACTTCGTCAACGCCGGGCGGCCGCAGGTGGCCGGCAATGCGCTGCTGTATTCGGGCATTGACGACCTGTACTACGCCATCCGCTTCGTCTCGCGCCAGGACAACGCCCGGGACCCGCGCATTGCGCAGTTCGTGCGCATCTACCAGACCTCGGGCGCCGTGCAGGCGCAGATCCACAAGTCATTCGCCGCCAACGACAGGCTGTACAGCCTGCCGTGGCGCAAGCCGTGACGCGGCCCCTTCCTGCCTTTTTCGAACCTTTTTTTCCGGAGATCCCGATGAAGCTTTCCCGTGCCCTGATCGCCCCGCTGGCCGCCCTGGCCCTGTTCTCCGCCCACGCTGCCGACAAGCTGCGCATCGGCGTGGTGCCCGGCGCCTACGCCGACTCGGTGGCCGTGGCCGCCAAGGAGGCCAAGGCCCAGGGCATCGATGTGCAGGTGGTGGAGTTCACCGACTGGACCACGCCCAACGTGGCCGTGGACTCGGGCGACCTGGACATCAACTACTTCCAGCACCAGCCCTTCCTGGACAACGCCATCCAGAAGAACGGCTACAAGCTGGCCAGCGCGGGCACGGGCATCCTGGCCAACGTGGGCCTGTACTCGCTCAAGCACAAGGCCATCGCCCAGGTGCCGCAGGGCGGCAAGGTGGGCATTGCCAACGACCCCGTGAACCAGGGCCGCGGCCTGCTCTTGCTGCAGAAGGTGGGGCTGATCAAGCTCAAGCCCGGCGTGGGCTACCTGGGCAGCCTGGACGACATCGTCGAGAACCCGAAGAAGCTCAGCTTCGTCGAGGTCGAGGGGCCGCAGCTGGTGCGCATCACGGGCGACGTGGACATCGCACAGGGCTACCCGCACTTCATCGTGGCGGCCAAGGCCTTCGATCCTTCCAGCGGGCTTGCGTATTCGGGCATCGAGGACGCGCGCTTTTCCATCCAGTTCGTGGTCAAGGCCAACCGCACGCAGGACCCCGTGGTGCAGAAGTTCATCCGCATCTACCAGAGCTCCGATGCGGTGAAGGCCGAGGCCCAGCGCGCCTTCTCCAACGACAAGCGCCTGTACAACCTGGCCTGGGTCAAGCCCTGAGCGGCGCGGGGAGGACTTCAGCCATGTCAACCAGCATTGCAGCCAGGCAGCCCCTGGCGGACAGGCCGGCCCACGAGGCGGACAGGCCGGCCCATGAGGCGGGCAGGCGCTCATCGGCAGCGGCCGGCACCACGCGGGAATCCATCCGTGGACCCGGCGCCGTGGCCTTCAGCGGCGTGGGCAAGACCTACCAGTCTTCGGCCGGGCCCGTACAGGCGCTGGACGCGATCAGCCTGGAGATCGCGCCGGGCAGCATCTTCGGCATCATCGGGCGCAGCGGCGCGGGAAAGTCCAGCCTGCTGCGCACCATCAACCGGCTGGAGCAGCCCAGCAGCGGCCAGGTGCGGGTCGACGGCGTGGACATCGGCACGCTGGACGAATCGCAACTGGTGCAGCTGCGCCGGCGCATCGGCATGATCTTCCAGCACTTCAACCTGCTGTCGGCCAAGACGGTGCATGACAACGTGGCCCTGCCCCTGCAGGTGGCGGGCCTGCCGCGCGCACGCATCGATGCGCGGGTGAAAGAGCTGCTGGCCCTGGTGGGCCTGCAGGAGAAGGCAGACACCTATCCGAGCCGGCTGTCTGGCGGGCAAAAGCAGCGCGTGGGCATTGCCCGCGCCCTGGCCACCGACCCCGAGATCCTGCTGTGCGACGAGGCCACCTCGGCCCTGGACCCCGAGACCACGCAGTCCATCCTGGAGCTGCTGCGCACCATCAACCGCAAGCTGGGCATCACCATCATCCTGATCACGCACGAGATGAGCGTGATCCGCGAGATCGCCGACCGCGTGCTGGTGCTGGAGCAGGGCCGCATCGCCGAGCTGGGCGAGGTCTGGAAGGTCTTCGGCAACCCGCAGCACCCGGCCACGCGCGCCCTGCTGGCACCGCTGCAGCATGGCCTGCCCGACGACCTGCGCCAGCGCCTGCTGAGCACCGCGCCCGCAGGCCGCCACGAACGCATCCTGCAGCTGACCTACCGCGGCGAGGACGGGCTGGAGCCCGACTTCCCGCGCATCGCCCAGGCCCTGGGCGGCCGGGTTCGCCTGCTGCATGGCGGCGTGGACCGCATCCAGGGCCATGCCCAGGGGCAGCTGCTGATCGCGCTGGGCGGCGGCACGACCGCGCATGACTGGCACACATTGACGCAGGGCCCGGCGGCCATTGCGCATGACATCAAGGATCTCGGATATGTCGCTGAATCTGTCCATTCCCATTGAGCGCTACGGCAACGCGCTGGCCGACACGCTGATGATGGTCGGCGTCTCGGGCGGCATCGCGCTGGCGGCGGGCATTCCGCTGGCGGTGCTGCTCATCGTCACCGCGCCCGGCGGCTTCCTGGCCTCGCCGCGCACGCACCGCGCGCTGGGCAGCGTGATCAACGGCTTCCGTGCCACGCCCTTCATCGTGCTGCTGGTGGCGCTGATCCCGTTCACGCGGCTGGTGACGGGCACCACCATCGGCGTGTGGGCGGCCATCGTGCCGCTGGCCATCAGCGCCACGCCGTTCTTTGCGCGCATCGTCGAGGTCAGCCTGCGCGAGGTCGATCCCGGCCTCATCGAAGCCGCCCAGGCCATGGGCTGCCGCAAGTGGGACATCGTGCGCCACGTCTACCTGCCCGAGGCCCTGCCCGGCATCGTGGGCGGCTTCACCATCACCCTGGTGGCGCTGATCAGTTCCTCGGCCATGGCCGGCGCCGTGGGCGCGGGCGGCCTGGGCGACCTGGCCATCCGCTACGGCTACCAGCGCTTCGACACCCAGGTGATGCTGCTGGTGATTGCCGTGCTGATCGCGCTGGTCACCGTGGTCCAGGTGCTGGGCGACCGCTACGTGCGCCGGCTGCGCAGCCGCTGACGCTGAAAACAGGCACCACGCCTTTCCCTCCGGGGCCGCCGCCTGGCGGCCCTCTCCCCACCGACTCAGCAACGAGGCACGGAATGACCACACCGGATGCCCTGGGCGCAGCCTTGCCCGGCAACACACACCACACCCCGGGCGGGGCGCTGCGGCGCCTGCCCCTGCCGCCCTCCACCCCGCACCGCATCACCAGCGAGGCCGAGGCCCTGCAGGCCGCCCAGGCCCTGGCCGATGAATGGCGCGTGAACGCAGCGGCCCGCGACCACGAGCGGCGCCTGCCCTGGCAGGAAATCGAGCGCTACACGGCCAGCGGGCTGGGCGCCATCACCGTGCCCCGCGCCTACGGCGGCCTGGGCGCTTCCTACGAGACGCTGGCCCAGGTCTTCGTCACGCTGTGCGCGGCCGACCCTTCGCTGGGCCAGATTCCGCAGAACCATTTCGCCGTGCTGCAGAACCTGCGGGACATGGGCAGCGAGCCCCAGAAGCGCCGCTGGTTCGCCGACGTGCTGGCCGGCCACCGCCTGGGCAATGCCGGGCCGGAGCGCAAGGGCCGCGCGGCCCATGTGCTGGAGGCCACGGCGCGCCTGTCGCGCGATGCCGCAGGCGGCCTGCGCGTCAGCGGCACGCGCTTTTACTCCACGGGCTCGGCCTTCGCGCACTGGGTGCCGTTTCGCGCCCAGGACGAGGAGGGCCGCATCGTGCAGGTCTGGGTGCGGCGCGATGCGCCGGGCGTGACCGTGTTCGACGACTGGGACTCCTTCGGCCAGCGCACCACGGCCAGCGGCAGCGTGCAGCTGGACCAGGTGCAGGTACAGCCCGAGGACGTGGTGCCTGCCTGGCAGTTCGAGGCCACGCCCTCGCTGTCCGGCCCGGTGTCGCAGCTGATCCAGGCCTCCATCGACGCGGGCATTGCCCAGGGCGCGCTGCGCGACGCGGTGGACTTCGTGCGCGACAAGAGCCGGCCCTGGATGGACTCGGGCGTGGCGCGTGCCAGCGACGATCCTCACCTCATCCACGAGGTCGGCCAGCTGCAGATCGAGGTGGACGCGGCCCATGCCGTGCTGCTGGAGGCCGCGCGCGCGCTGGATGCGCTGGCTGCAGCGGCTGGTGGCGCGGTGGACGAGCAGGCCAGCGCCCAGGCCTCGGTGGCCGTGGCCGAGGCCAAGATCCTCACCACCGAGGCCGCGCTGCAGGCCGGCGAGCACCTGTTCGCGCTGGCCGGCTCCTCGGCCAGCCGCGCTGCCCACCGCCTGGACCGCCACTGGCGCAACGCCCGCGTGCACACGCTGCACGACCCCGTGCGCTGGAAATACCACCTGCTGGGCAACTACCTGCTCAACGGCGCCCTGCCGCGCCGCCACCAGTGGAACTGACCGCCATGACACAGACATCGACCCAAGAGCTGCAGGCCCTGGCCTCCACACCGGGCAGCCAGCCCGCTCCCGCAGCGCCTCCGGCCCGGCCCGCCCACATCATCGGCAGCGAGGCCGAGGCCCTCGAAGCGGCCAGCCGCTTTGCCGCCCTCATCGGCCCCGGCGCGCTGGCGCGCGACCGCGACCGCCTGCTGCCCTGGCAGGAGGTGGAGCAGTTCAGCCAGAGCGGCCTGTGGGGCATCACCATTCCCCGGGAGTACGGCGGCGCGGGCGTGTCCACGGCCACGCTGGCGCGGGCCATTGCCCTGATTGCGGCGGCCGATGGCAACTTCGGCCACATTCCGCAGAACCACTATTACTCGCTGGAAGTGCTGCGCGTGGGCGGATCGCCCGCGCAAAAGGCCTTCTTCTATGACCGTGTGCTGCGCGGCGAACGCCTGGGCAATGCGCTGGCCGAGATCGGCCACCGCGACTTCCAGCGCCGCACCCGGCTGCTGCGCGAGAGCGGCGGCTGGTTCGTGCAGGGGCGCAAGTTCTATTGCACGGGCGCCCTGTTCGCGCACTGGATTCCCACCCTGGTCAGCGCGCAGGAAGAGGCGCCGGGGCAAGGCGAGCGCATGTATCTGGTCTTCATCCCGCGCGATGCGGCCGGCGTCACCGTCACCGACGACTGGGATGGCTTTGGCCAGCGCGTGACGGGCAGCGGCTCGGTGCAGTTCGACCGCGTGCGCGTGGAGCCCGAATGGGTGGTGCCCTTCACCAGTTCCTTCGAGCGGCCCACCACCATCGGCCCCTTTGCCCAGATCATCCATGCCGCCCTGGACGCGGGCATTGGCCACGGCGCGCTGCAGGCTGCCCTGCCCTTCATCCGCGAGCATGCGCGGCCCTGGGTGGACGCGGGCGTGGCCAGCGCCACGCAGGACCCGCTGCTGCTGCAGCAACTGGGCAATGTCCACGTGCGCCTGCGCGCCGCCGATGCCCTAGTGGCCCGCGCGGCCCTGGCCGTGGACGCCGCCCAGCGCGCGCCCACGGACGACAGCGTGGCCGCCGCCTCGGTGGCCGTGGCCCAGGCCAAGGCGCTGAGCACCAGCGCCAGCCTGCTGGCGGGCAGCAAGCTGTTCGAGCTGGCGGGCACGGCCTCCACCCTGGCGGGACAGGGCCTGGACCGCTTCTGGCGCAACGCGCGCACCCACACCCTGCACGACCCCGTGCGCTGGAAATACCACGCCGTGGGCAACTACGTGCTCAACGGCATACGCCCGCCGCGCCATGGCGCGCTCTGACCTTTATCAACGACACAGGAATGCAATGATGACAACGACCTCCCCCACACTCTGGCCCCGGCTGGCCGCCTTCCTGGGCGCTGCCCTGCTCGCGGGCAGCGCCCTGGCCGCGCCCCTGAAGATCGGCGTGGTGCCGGGCATCTTCGCGGACTCGGTGGAAGCCGCCGCCAAGGAAGCCAAGAAGCAGGGCCTGGACGTGCAGGTGGTGGAATTCACGGACTGGGCCACGCCCAACGTGGCGCTGGACGCGGGCGACATCGACCTCAACTACTACCAGAACAGCAACTACCTGGCCAATGCAGCGCGCAGCAAGGGCTTCAAGTTCACCAGCGTGCAGGCGGGCATCCTGTCCTACCTGGGCCTGTACTCCACGCGCCACAAATCCCTGGCCGACCTGCCCACGGGCGCCAAGGTGGCCATTGCCAGCGACCCCGTCAACGTGGGCCGCGGCCTGCGCCTGCTTCAGCACGCGGGCCTGATCACGCTGCGCCCCGACACCGGGCTGCTGGGCACCCAGGCGGACATCGTCTCCAACCCCAGGAAGCTGCAGTTCGTGGAGATCGAAGGCCCGCAGCTGGCGCGCACCACGCCCGACGTGGACCTGGCCCAGGGCTTTCCGTACTTCATCATCGCCTCCAAGGCCTTCGATGCCAGCAAGGGCCTGGCCTACACCAGCTACGAGGACGACTCCTGGGCCATCCAGTTCGTGGCCCGCAGCGACCGCGCGGCCGACCCGCGCATCGCCCGCTTCCTGGACATCTACAAAAACTCCGACGTGGTGCGCAAGACCATCCACGCCTTCTACCTGAACGACCAGAAGCTCTACCGCCTGGCCTGGTTGAAGAACTGACGCAACGGACTGCAGGACCCGCCCCATGACGCAAGCCAAGCGCCACATCCACGTCAACGCCTTCAACATGAACTGCGTGGGCCACATACACCACGGCCTGTGGACCCATCCGCGCGACCGCTCCACCGAGTACGGCACGCTGGCCTACTGGACCCACATCGCCAGGGTGCTGGAGGAAGGCCTGTTCGACGGCATCTTCATCGCCGACGTGGTCGGCTACTACGACGTCTACCAGGGCGGCGTGGACCTGACCCTGCGCGAAGGCATACAGCTGCCCGTCAACAACCCCTGGCTGCTGGTCTCGGCCATGGCGGCGGTGACGCGGCACATCGGCTTCGGCCTCACGGCCACCGTGGGCGCGCACCAGCCCTATACCTTCGCGCGCGACGTGACCACGCTGGACCAGCTGACCAATGGCCGCATCGGCTGGAACATCGTCACCGGCTATGTGGACAGCGGCGCGCGCGGACTGGGCCAGAACGGCCTGGCCGAGCACGACAGCCGCTACGACCGGGCCGACGACTTCCTGGAGCTTTCCTACAAGCTCTGGGAAGGCAGTTGGGAAGAGGGTGCCGTGATCGCCGACAAGGCGCGGCGCATCCACGCCCTGCCCGACAAGGTGCACCCGGTGGTGCACGAGGGGCCGTTCTACCGCGCCAACGCCATCCACATGAGCGCGCCTTCGCCCCAGCGCACGCCCGTGCTGTTCCAGGCCGGCACCTCGCCGCGCGGGCTGCGCTTTGCGGGCCGGCATGCCGAGGGCATCTTCATCGGCGCGCGCACGCCCGAGGCCGCGCGCGAGGCCTCGCGCCAGCTGCGCCAGGCCGCCGTGGACGCGGGCCGGCGCCCCGAGGACATCAAGATCTACGCCGGCGTGGCCGTGGTGCCCGGCCCCACCGAGGCCGAGGCGCGCGAGAAATACGCCGACTACCTGGCCCACGCCAGCGCGGAAAGCGGGCTGGCCCACTTTGCCGCCAGCACCGGCGTGGACTTTGCGCAGTACGGGCTGGACGACCCCATCTCCTTCGGCAACACCAACGCCATCCAGTCGGCGGCGCAGGCCGCGCAGAAGCAGGGCTGGACCACGCGGCGCAAGCTGCTGGAGCAGTTCACGCTGGGCAGCCGCTACGCCACCATCGTGGGCGACCCGTCCCAGGTGGCCGACGAGCTGGAGCGCTGGATCGACGTGGGCGAGATCGACGGCTTCAACCTGACCCGCATCGTCGCGCCCGAGACCTGGGAAGACTTCGCCCGCCTGGTCGTGCCCGAGCTGCAGAACCGGGGCCGCTACCGCACCAGCTACGGCGACGACGCCACGCTGCGCCAGCGCCTGTTCGGCCAGGGCGACCGCCTGCCCGCCAGCCACGCCGCCGCGCGCTGGCGGCGTTGAAGTCCTTAGCCACCCTCCCCCACCGGCCCGTGGCCCGGCTCTGCCTTGCAGGCAGGCCGGGTTGGCGGGCCTTTGAATTTGCAAAGCCATGACCACCACCCTCCCCTGCGCCACCGAGCCTGCGGCCTACGCGGCGCCCGGCCCAACCACAGACGGCCCGGCCGATCCCGACGCGCCCTCGCTGCCATCCCTGCAGGCGCGCTTTCGCCCTGTGTTCGACCGCATCGCCCAGGGTGCGGCCGAGCGCGAACGCACGCGCAGCCTGGCCCATGAACCCATCGCCTGGCTGCGTGACAGCGGCTTCACCGCGCTGCGCGTGCCGCGCCGCCTTGGCGGGGCCGGCGCCAGCGTGGAGCAGCTGTTCGCGCTGTGGACCGAGCTGGCCGAGGCCGACTCCAACGTCGCCCAGATCCTGCGCCCGCACTTCGGCTTTCTGGACCGCGTGCTCATCGACCGCGATGCCGCCACCCAGGCCCGCTGGCTGCCGCTGGCCGCGCGCGGCGCCGTGTTCGGCAATGCCACCACCGAGGTCGGCGCAGGCACCCTGGGCACGCTGCAGACCACCCTGGTGCCCGACACGCAGCCCGGCTGGTGGCGGCTGGACGGGCGCAAGTTCTACAGCACGGGCACGCTGTATGCCGACTGGGTGACCGTGGTGGCGCGCGCGGTGGAGCCGGGCAAGGAGGACCAGACCGTGCACGCCGTCGTGCCCACCTCGGAGGCCGGCGTGCAGCGCTTCGATGACTGGCGCGGCTTTGGCCAGCGCCTGACCGGCTCGGGCACCACCGTGCTCAGCCAGGTGCGCGTGCCCGACGACGCCGTGATCCGCTTCCCGCGCGCCCAGCCCACACCCCTGGTGGCCTATTTCCAGCTGGCCCACCTGGCCACCCTGGCCGGCATTGCCCGGGCCTTGCAGCGCGATGCCATCGCCTATGTGCAGGCGCGCCGCCGCGTGTTCAGTCACGGCAGCGCCACCCTGCCCAAGGACGATCCGCTGGTGCAGCACATCGTCGGCCAGCTGGCCGGCACGGCCTACATCGCGGGCCTGGCCGTGGCCGACGTGGCCGCCGAACTGGGCCGCATCGCGCGCGAGCGCGAGGCCGGGCGCGAGGTGCCGCTGCAGCAGCTGCATGCCCTGGAGCTGCGCACGGCCCAGGCCCAGGTGGCCGTGGTCGATCCCGTGCTGCAGGCGGCCGCGCGGCTGTTCGAGGTGGGCGGCTCCAGCGCCCTGTCCGAAGACCTGGCACTGGACCGCCACTGGCGCAATGCGCGCACCCTGGCCTCGCACAACCCCGTGCTGTACAAGGCCCGCTCGGCGGGCGACATCCTGCTCAACGGCGCCGACCCCATCTACTACTGGCACGTGGGCGTGACGGGCGTGGCGGGCTGAAGGCCCTTGCGCGGCCGCGCTGCGCAGGGACGGGCGCAGCGGCCGTGCGCATATCGCCAGAACGCATTAGCACATGCCATGCGCCACAAAATTCCTTTCAGAAACAAGCACTTGCCAAGGCACCCAAACCGATAAGCAAATGCGTTAAGTTTCTTTCGCCATACCGGCGTTCGGCCCTGTAATGAAGGCATCCATCCCACCTCATCCGGGCTGGCAGTCTTCGCAAACCGCATGCCGCGCTGCCTCCTGGAACCCACGCCAAGGAGTTTCCATGAGCCGATCGCTGAAGACTGTCATCGTCAATGGCAGCCTGAGCCGCCCCTCCCGCACCCGTGTCCTGCTGGACGCCCTGCATGCCCGCCTGGGCCAGGAGCTGCCGCTGCAGGCACAGGTCATCGACCTGCTGGACCTGCAGCCCCACCTGGGCGCGGCCCTGTCCAAGAGCGACCTGCCGCCGGCCACGCTGCAGGCCATCGAAGCCATCGAGCAGGCCGACTTCCTGATCGTCGGCGCGCCGGTCTTCCGCGCCAGCCTGCCGGGCCTGCTCAAGCACCTGTTCGACCTCATCGACCTGGACGCGCTGCAGGGCACGCCCGTGCTGCTGGCCGCCACCGGCGGCAGCCCGCGCCACGCCCTCATCCTGGACCACCAGCTGCGCCCGCTGTTCGGCTTTTTCTCGGCCCTCACCCTGCCCATTGGCGTGTACTCCACGCCCGAGGACATCCAGGACGGCCAGGTCCACAGCGAATCGCTGCGCCAGCGCATCGAGCTGACCGTGCAGCTGTCGGCCCCGGTGCTGCGCGGTGCGCTGCAGCAGCTGGTGCAGGCCCAGGCACAGGCCGAGGCACAGCGGCCCGTTCCCGAAGCCGCCGACCTGGCCCTGGCCGGGCAGCCCGCGTGAGCCAGGCAGAGGCTGTCCCTGCGGACCCGATAGCCACTGCGCAGGATCTGGCGCAGCGCCTTGCCGCCACGGCGGCCCGGCGCGATGCCGCAGGCGGCACGCCCAAGGCCGAGCGCGATGCGCTGCGCGCCAGCGGCCTGCTGGCACTGAGCATTCCGCGCGAGCTGGGCGGCCTGGGCGCGGACTGGGTGCAGACGCTGGAGACGGTGCGCATCCTGGCCACGGCAGACGGCTCGCTGGCCCATGTCTACGGCTTCCAGCACCTGCACCTGGCCACCGTGCAGCTGTTCGGCCAGCCCGCCCAGTGGCGGCCCTGGCTGCTGCAGACGGCACGCCACCGCTGGTTCTGGGGCAATACGCTGAACCCTCTGGACCGCCGCACCACGGCCACGCGCCAGCCCGGCCACTGGGAGTTCTCGGGCAAGAAAAGCTTTACCTCGGGCGCGCTGGACTCGCAGATGCTGGTGGCCTCGGCCATCGATGCCGACAGCGGCCAGCTGCTGATCGGCGTGGTGCCCACGGAGCGCACGGGCATCACCTTGCTGCGCGACTGGGACAACATGGGCCAGCGCCAGACCGACAGCGGCTCGGCCCTGTTCGAGCGCGTGCGCGTGGAGGCGGCCGAGCTGCTGCTCGACCCCGGCCCGCTGTCCACTCCCCATGCCGCGCTGCGCCCGCTGCTGGCCCAGCTCATCCTGGCCCATCTGTTCCTGGGCATTGCCCAGGGTGCGCTGGAGCAGGCGCGCGGCTACACGCTGAACGAGGCGCGGCCCTGGTTCAAGTCCCCTGCCGATGCAGCCAGCGCAGACCCCCACATCCAGGCGCTGTATGGCGAGCTGTGGGCCGCGCTGGAAGGCGCGCGCCTGCTGACCCTGCAGGCCGCGCAGCGCTTTGACGCCGCCTGGCGCCGGGGCCCGGCGCTGACCGCCCACCAGCGCGGCGAAGTCGCCGTGGCCGTGACGGCCGCCAAGATTGCCACCACGCGCTCGGGGCTGGACCTGTCCAGCCGCATCTTCGAGGCCACGGGCGCGCGCGCCACGCACGCGGCGCTGCGCTTTGACCGCTTCTGGCGCAACCTGCGCACGCAGACGCTGCACGACCCGCTGCACTACAAGCTGCAGGAGCTGGGCGACTGGGTGCTCAACGGAACCCATCCGCAGCCCAGCTTCTACTCGTGACGCCGCGCCATGAACACCCGTCTGCCCACCTGGCCGCCCGGCAAGTCCTCGGCAACACCTGCGCCCGCGCCCGCAGCCTCTGCCGCGCACGATGACGGCGCCGCGCCCGCGCCGTGGATACTGCAAGACCCGGCCTCGCAGGCCCTGCTCAAGACCATGGGACAGGTGGCCGCCAGCGAGGCCGGCGTCCTCATCCTGGGCGACAGCGGCGCCGACAAGGAAATGGTGGCCCGCCACATCCACCGCCTGAGCCCGCGCCGCCACGGCCCCTTTGTCGCCGTCAACTGCGGCGCGCTGTCCGAGGCCCTGATCAACGCCGAGCTCTTCGGCCACGAAAGCGGTGCGCTGACGGGTGCCTTCGGCAACCTGCCCGGCCGCTTCGAGGACGCCCACGGCGGCACCCTGCTGCTGGACGAGATCGACGACCTGCCCCTGCACATCCAGAGCAAGCTGGTGCGCGTGCTGCAGGACAAGGCGGTCACCCGCATCGGCGCCAGCCAGCGCACGCCGGCCGATGTGCGCGTGCTCGCGGCCAGCAGCGCGCCGCTGCACACCAAGGTGGCGGCGCGGCGCTTTCGCGAAGACCTGTACTACCTGCTCGATGTCGTCACCCTCACCGTGCTGCCGCTGCGCCAGCGCCCGGCCGACATCCTGCCGCTGGCGCGCCACTTCATCGAGAGCTACTGCCAGCGCATGCGCTACGCGCCCATGGCACTGAGCCAGGACGCGCAGCGCAAGCTGCTGGAGCACGACTGGCCCGGCAACAGCCGCGAGCTGGAGAACGTCATCCACCGCAGCCTGCTGCTGACCCAGGGCATGCACATCGGCGCGGGCGACCTGCACATCGCCAGCAGCCAGGGCGAGCCCGATCCCGTCCCCACACGCGAGGCCGAACACGGCGCCCAGGCCGCCGCCGCCGAACTGGCCCTGGGCGAAGCGCTGGACAGCCTGTGCGACGTGCATGCCGAAGGCCTGGAGCAGCACGTGCTGGGCGCCCTGCTGCTCAAGGCCTGGCAGCGCAACCGCGGCAACCAGGTGCAGACCGCGCGCCAGCTGGGCATCAGCCGCAGCGTGGTGCGCGCGCGGCTGCAGCGCCTGGGCCAGGTGCCGGGCGAGGCCGCGCCACCGTCTTTTCCATCGTCCCCGGAGATCCCATGAGCCAAGACCCCCACGCATCGCCAGACATCTTCTGGTTCCTGCCCACCTCGGGCGACACGCGCTACCTCGGCACCTCCGACTTCGGCCGCGCCCCCACCAACGCCTACATGCGCCAGATCGCCGTCACGGCAGAGGAGCTGGGCTACGACGGCCTGCTGATCCCCACCGGCAGTTCCTGCCTGGACCCCTGGGTGGTCGCCTCCAGCCTGGTGCCCGTCACGCAGCGCATCAAGCTGCTGGTGGCCCTGCGCACCTCGCTGGGCGCGCCCGTGTCCAGCGCGCGCCAGGCCGCCACGCTGGACCAGGCCCTGGGCGGGCGCCTGCTGCTCAACGTGGTGCCCGGGGGCGATGCCACCGAGCTGGAGGCCGACGGCATCTTCCTGGCCCACGACGAACGCTATGCCTACGCCGATGAATTCCTGACCATCTGGCGCCGCCTGCTCGCCGGCGAGGCCGTGGATTTCGACGGCAAATACTTCAAGGTCAAGCAGGGCCGCAACTTCTTTCCCCCGGTGCAAAAGCCGCATCCGCCGCTGTACTTCGGCGGCTCCTCGGACGCCGCCCATGACCTGGCCGCGCGCCAGGTGGACGCCTACCTCACCTGGGGCGAGCCCCCCGCCGCCGTGGCCGAAAAGTTCGCCGACATCCGCCGCCGCGCCGCGCAGCAGGGCCGCCAGGTGCGCCTGGGCGTGCGGCTGCACGTCATCGTGCGCGAGACCAACGAAGAGGCCTGGGCCGATGCCGAGCGCCTGATCAGCAAGCTCACCGACGAGGACATCGCCCGCGCCCAGGCCGGCTATGCGCGCATGGACTCCGTGGGCCAGTCGCGCATGGCCGCGCTGCACGGCGGGCGGCGCGACCGGCTGGAGGTGGCGCCCAACCTCTGGGCCGGCGTGGGCCTGGTGCGCGGCGGCGCCGGCACGGCCCTGGTCGGCGATGCCGCCACCGTGGCCGAGCGCCTGCGCGAGTACGCCGCGTTGGGTGCGGACAGCTTCGTGCTTTCGGGCTACCCGCACCTGGAGGAATCCATCCGCTTTGCCGAGCTGGTCTTCCCCCTGCTCGGCAAGCGGGCGGTCACCACCAGCGACCAGGCCCAGACCGGCGGCGCCTTCGATATCCGCAGCATCCAGCGCAGCCAATCCGCATCGTGAGCCGCCCGGGGCCGCGCCCCCGGACAGACCGGAGTCTGTGCACGCAACGCGATCAACGCCACAATCCGCCCGTCCCCCACGATGAGAGCGTGACGTTGCCATGAGCCTGAGAATCGATGACGAAATAACCTTCCGCAGACTGGAGGTGCTGCTCGCCTTCCTGGAGACAGGCAATCTCGCCAAGACGGCGGAACGGCTGGAGACCAGTTCGGTCAGCGTGCACCGCGCCCTGCACGCGCTGGAGGCCGGCATGCGCTGCGCCCTGTTCCGGCACGAGGGGCGCAACCTCAAGCCCACCGAGGCAGCGCAGACCCTGGCCGATGTCTCCAGGGAAGTGCTGGCCACCATGTCCGAGGGCATACGCGCCACGCGCGAGGTGGCAGGCTACTCGGCGGACCGCATCCGCATCGGCTCGCTGTACTCCCTGACCAACCGCACCGTGCCGGCGCTGGTGATGGCGCTGAAGCTGCGCCGCCCCGATCTGCAGACCGAACTGGTGCTGGGCTCGAACGCCGGCCTGCTGGAGCGGCTGCGCAACGGAACGCTGGACGCGGCGCTGATGGCCATGCCGGACAACGCCGCCGACATGCAGACGCAGCTGCTGTTCGAGGACGACATTTTCTTTGCCGCGCCCGTGGGCTCGCCCTATGCGCATCTGGCCGAGGTCGATCTGGGCGCCATGGCGCGCGAGAACTTCGTGAGCCTGGGCGAAGGCTTTGCGACCTATGGCGGCTTCATCGAGTCCTTCCGGGTGGCCGGCTTCACGCCCAACGTGGTGATGAAGACGGATGACATCTTCTCGCTGATGAACCTGGTCAGCGGCGGCGTCGGCTACACGCTGCTGCCCGGGCGGGTGCGCGGCGTGATGCCGCAGAAGGTGCAGCTGATACCGCTGCAGGCCAGGTACCTGATGCGCCAGACCATCGTGCTGACCTTTTTGCGCTCCCGCGAACGCGACCCCAACCTGCTGGCCCTGCTCAGCGTGTGCCGGCTCGCGGACGGGCAGCTCGGCTGACCCGCCATACCGGGGGCGACAGCCCCGCTTCGCCGGGTTAACCCTTCATTGTTTCTCTCTGCGTAATTGTTGGCGCTCGCGCTTTATTGATGCGCTCCGGGCCGCCGCGTACCGTGCATACCAGCATGCACACGTATTGCAGGCGCATAAAAAACCGGAGACATCGCATGAATTCCCATTGGATATCGATTGGCGCGTTGATAGGCATGTTCGTCCTGGCGACGGCACTGCCCATCAACATGGGCCTGCTGGCCTTTGTCGGGGCCTTCCTGGTCGGCACCCTGGTGGCCGGCATGGGGACCAAGGCCATCATTGGCGGCTTTCCCGCCGACCTGTTTCTGACGCTGGCGGGCATCACCTACCTGTTCGCGCTGGCGCAGAACAACGGAACCATCGACTGGCTGGTCCGCATGGCGGTGCGCGCCGTGCGCGGGCGCATTGCCGCCATACCGTGGATCATGTTCTTCATTGCGGCCCTGCTGACGGCGGTGGGCGCCGTCAGCCCTGCGGCCGTGGCCATCATCGCGCCCATTGCCCTGGGCTTTGCCGCCAAGTACGGCATCAATCCGCTGATGATGGGTCTGCTGGTGATCCATGGCGCGCAGGGCGGCGGCTTCTCGCCCATCAGCATCTACGGCGGCATCACCAACAAGATCGTGGCCAAGGCGGGCCTGCCGCTCAACGAGATGGCCACCATGCTGGCCAGCATGGGGGTCAACCTGGCCGTGGCCGTGCTGCTGTTCTTCCTGATGGGCGGCGCCCGGCTGATGCGCATGAAGGCCGACGCCGATGGCAGCGTGCCCGCCACGCCGCGCGTCTCGCATGCCCAGGGCGGCGCCCAGGTGTATGGAGACGCCGAAGGCGAGGCCCTGTCCGAGGAGCGCAACACGGCTGCACGCTCCAGCGACTCGCTGATGCGCGCCGCCCCTGAACAGGACGCCGCCCCGCAATCGCGCAGCTACCAGGTGGCCACCGTGGTCGGCCTGCTGGCGCTCGCGGTCCTCACCCTGTTCTTCAAGCAGGACATCGGCTTTGTCTCCATCACCATCGGCCTGGTGCTGACGCTGATGGCGCCCAACCTGCAAAAGCGCGCGCTGGGCCAGGTGTCCTGGCCCGAGATCATGCTCATCGTGGGTGTCAGCACCTATGTGGGCGTGATGGACAAGATGGGCACCATCGACTTCGTAGGCCACAGCGTGGCGCAGCTGACCTCGCCCCTGGTGGCGGCCTTGCTGCTGTGCTTCGTGGGCGCCGTGGTGTCGGCCTTCGCCTCCTCGACGGCGGTGCTGGGCTCGCTGATTCCGCTGGCCGTGCCCTTCCTGCAGGGCGGCTCCGATGTGAGCGCCGTCGGCTTCATCGCGGCCATGGCCGTGTCCTCGACCATCGTGGATGTCAGCCCCTTCTCGACCAACGGCGCCCTCGTCCTGGCCAATGCCAAGGGCGTGGATCGCGACCGCTTCTTCCGCCAGCTGATGGTCTACGGCGGCCTTGTCACCCTGGTGGCGCCGCTGCTCGTGTGGCTGCTGTTCGTGGTCCTCTAGCCAGGCACTTCGACCGGGACGCACGCCCCCTGCCCCCTCCATGTCACGCCAACCCCTGATATCCCATGACTGACCCCTCCTGGAACCTCAAAGCCGGGGAGCGCGCCGCCAGGCTGGCGCGCGCCCGGGCCGCCCTCGGGCCGCGTCTGGCCGGCAAGCGCGTCGATGCCGGCGCCATCACCGAGCTGCTGCACGCCGTGCTGGCGCCCGGCGACCGCGTCTGCCTCGAAGGCAACAACCAGAAGCAGGCCGACTTCCTGGCCCGCGCCCTGGTCCAGCTCGATCCGCAGCAGGTGCACGACCTGCACATGGTGCAGTCGGTGCTGGCGCTGCCGGAGCACCTGGATGTGTTTGAAAACGGCATCGCGCGGCGGCTGGACTTCAGCTTCTCCGGCCCGCAAGGGGCGCGGCTGGCCAAGCTGGTCTCGGCCCGGCAGCTGGAGATCGGGGCCATCCACACCTACCTGGAGCTGTTCGCGCGCTACTTCGTGGACCTGACGCCCAAGGTGGCCCTGGTGGCGGCCCACGCGGCCGATGCCCAGGGCAACCTGTACACCGGCCCCAACACCGAGGACACGCCGGCCATCGTCGAGGCCACGGCCTTTTCGGGCGGCATCGTCATCGCCCAGGTCAACGAGATGGTGGATGGCACCACCACGGCGCTGCCGCGCGTGGACATTCCCTCGGACTGGGTGCATTTCGTCGTGCAGGCGCCCCGGCCCAACGTCATCGAGCCGCTGTTCACGCGCGACCCGGCCCAGATCAGCGAAATCCAGGTGCTGATGGCCATGATGGCCATCAAGGGCATCTACGCCGAGTACGAGGTCCAGCGCCTGAACCATGGCATCGGCTTCGACACGGCGGCCATCGAGCTGCTGCTGCCGACCTACGGCGAATCGCTGGGGCTGAAGGGCCGCATTGCGCGGCACTGGGCGCTGAACCCGCATCCGGCGCTGATACCGGCCATCGAGGCCGGCTGGGTGGAGTCCATCCATTCGTTCGGCTCCGAGCTGGGCATGGAGGACTACATCCGGGCGCGCTCGGACGTGTTCTTCACCGGCGCCGACGGCAGCCTGCGCAGCAACCGCGCCTTCTGCCAGGCGGCGGGCCACTATGCCTGCGACCTGTTCATCGGCTCGACGCTGCAGATCGACCTGGACGGCAACAGCTCCACCGCGACGCTGGGGCGCATTGCCGGCTTCGGCGGCGCCCCCAACATGGGCGCGGACGCGCGCGGCCGGCGCCATGCCAGCGCCGCCTGGCTCAAGGCCGGGCGCGAGGCGCGGGCGGGCCGCAGCGGCGCGGCAGGCACGCCGCGCGGGCAAAAGCTGGTGGTGCAGATGGTGGAGACCTTCCGCGAGCACATGCAGCCCGCCTTCGTGGAGCGGCTCGATGCCTGGACGCTGCAGGAGCAGGCCGGCATGGACCTGCCGCCCATCATGATCTACGGCGAGGACGTGACCCACATCCTGACGGAGGAAGGCATTGCCAACCTGCTGCTGTGCCGCAGCGACGAAGAGCGCGAGCAGGCCATCCGCGGCGTGGCCGGCTACACGGCCGTGGGCCTGGCGCGCGACCGTCGCATGGTGGAGAACCTGCGCGACCGCGGGGTGATCCGCCGTCCGCAGGACCTGGGCATCGACCCGCGCCAGGCCACGCGCAATCTGCTGGCCGCGCGCAGCATGCGCGATCTGGCCCAGGCCTCGGGCGGGCTGTACCAGCCTCCCCGCCGATTCAGGAACTGGTAGGAGAGACGATATGAGCGAGATACCCGCAGGGCTGGAGTCCCTGAGCTATTGCTTCGCAGGCGGCCGGCCGGCCGGCGGCTTTGCCCCCGTCCTGGTCGGCGTGGTCGGCTCGGGCAACCTGGAGGTGATGCTGGAGAGCACGGGCGGCGATGGCTGCGAAGTGCAGGTGCAGACCTCGGCACACGGCTTCGGCGCCATATGGCAGGCCGTGGTGGAGGATTTCCGCGAGCGCCACCCCGTGGGCGGCGTGCGCGTGTCCATCAACGACATGGGGGCCACGCCGGCCGTGGTCAGCCTGCGGCTGGACCAGGCCCTGGCCGAACTGCAGGGAGGCCAGCCATGATCAGCTACGCGGAATGCACGGCGCGCGAGCGCCTGGCGAAGCTGCTGGATGCCGGCAGCTTCCATGAATGGCTGCCGCCCTCCGAGCGTCTGACCAGCCCGCATCTGGCACAGCTGGGCGTGCCCAGCGCCTTTGACGACGGCGTGGCCATCGGCCGGGGCCTGCTGGGCGGGCGCACGGTGTTCGTGGCCGCGCAGGAGGGCGAATTCATGGGCGGCGGCGTGGGCGAGGTGCATGGCGCCAAGCTCGTGGGCCTGCTGCGCCGCGCCCTGCTGGAGCGGCCCGCGGCCGTGCTGCTGCTGGCCGAGTCGGGCGGCGTTCGGCTGCATGAGGCCAATGCCGGGCTGATCGCGGTGTCGGAGGTCATGCGCGCCCTGCTGGACGTGCGCGCCTCTGGCATCCCTGTGGTGGTCCTCATCGGCGGGGCCAACGGCTGCTTCGGCGGCATGGGCATCGTGGCGCGCTGCGCCGACCAGGTGGTGATGAGCGACATAGGCCGCCTGGCCATGTCGGGACCGGAAGTGATCGAGGCCTCGCACGGCGTCGATGAATTCGATGCGCGCGATCGCGCCCTGGTCTGGCGCACCACCGGCGGCAAGCACCGCTGGCTGTGCGGCGACTGCGATGCGCTGGTGGCCGACGATGTCGAGGCCTTCCGCGCCGCCGCCATCGCCGCGCTGGACCACTCCCGTCCGGTGACTCTTGAAGGGCTGCTGCACGAGCATGCGCTGCTGCGCGCGCGGCTGGACACCCTGGACGCCCTCAAGGCGGGCAGCGCCATCGGCCCGCAGGACGAGGCCATGCGCCTGTGGCAGGCCCTGGGCGTGCCCGACGCCTGGCGCGTGCCCGACCTGGACGCCGCCGCCGTGCGTGCCTTGCGCACGACGCCCGCCACGGGCATTTCACAGGAGTAGCCGCCATGCAATGGAACACACTTGCCGAGCACCTGTTCGGCCCGGGCCACCAGATTCAGGCCAACGGCGATTTCCTCGAAGGCCACGCCGTGTTCGATGGCCAGACCCTCGCCATCGTCGGCACCACGGGCCACGCGCCCATCGGCGTGCGGCTGGCCCTGGCCCAGGCCCGGGTGGTGCTGGAGACGGTCGGCGCGCACCCTGGCCGCCCCATCGTGCTGCTGATCGACACGCAGGGCCAGCAACTGCGCCGCCATGACGAGCTGCTGGGCATCAACCGCGCCATGGCCCACCTGGGCACCTGCATCGACCTGGCTCGGCGCCGGGGCCACCGCGTCATCGGCCTGGTCTATGACCAGGCGCTGTCGGGCGGCTTCATCACCTCGGGCCTGATCGCCGATGCCTGCTACGCCCTGCCCGAAGCCGAGATCCGCGTGATGCGCATCCCCGCCATGTCGCGCATCACCAAGCTGCCCGAATCCCTGCTCAATGCCCTGTCCGAGTCCAACCCGGTGTTCGCACCCGGCGTGGGCAACTACGTGGCCATGGGCGGCGTGCGCGGCCTGTGGCAAGGCGATCTGCAGGCGGCGCTGCGCGACGCCCTGGCCCACAGCCCGCGCGAGGACATGCGCGCATTGGACGGCGCCGAGCGCGGCGGCCGCAAGCTGGCCGCCGAGGTGGTGCAGCGCGTCCTGGCCGCTGGATGAAGGCAGGCCGCAGCATGCTGGACACCCTGCACCGCCACCAGCTGGTGGACCTGGGCCCGCAGGCCTGGGCGGACCTGCTGGAACGCCCCTGGGATGCGCAGGCGCGCGAGATCCTCACGCACTGGCGCGACCATGCACTGCCGCTGGTGGTCGCGCGGCAGTCGGCCGACCATGCCGCCGCCGGCCTGATGGCGCTGGGCCTGCCTGCGCCCGGGCGCTGGCAGCGGCGGCGCATGGGCTTCGATGTGGCGCGCGGCGCGGCCATCGGCACCCGCGAATTTCCCTCGCTGGATGGGCTGATGGCCTCGCCCCTGGCGGTGTCCGGCGCCCTGCGGCAGGCGCTGGACTCCTTGCAGCAGCGATTGCACACGGCCGGTGCGACGGGCTTTGTCTTCGGCAGCCACGGATGGCAGTGCATCACGGGCCTGCCCTATCTGCGGCCCGGCTCGGACATCGACCTCTGGGTGCCGGTCGATGGCGCCGAACAGGGCGATCGGCTGGCCAGCCTGCTGCAGGCCATGCCGCAGGAAGGCCCGCGCGTGGATGCCGAGCTGGTGTTTCCCGGCGGCTGGGCCGTGGTCTGGCGCGAATGGGCCGCCTGGCGTGCAGGCAAGGTGCGATCGGTCCTGGTCAAGGGCCTGCACGGGGTGGCACTGCGTGAAGACCATGACTGGTGTGCGTCGGCTGCGGCGCCTGGAGTTCCTGCATGAAACCTGCCCTTCTCCACCCGGCCCGGACCTTGCCATCGACCGGGCATATCGGCCGCGCGGCCACGCTGGCCCTCTACGACGAGCTGTCGCTGACACCCAAGCCCGGCCTGGTGACCCTGGTGGACCGCGGCAGCCATGACGACATGGATGCCCACAGCTTCATGCGCAGCCTGTTCGCGCTGCGCAGCTACTTCCCCAAAATGGCCCAGGCAGGCAGCCAGGGCGCATCGTTTCCCGTGCTGGAGCGCCTGGGCATCGAGGCGGAGCAGCGCATGCTGGCCGCCACCGGCGGCATCAACACCCACCGTGGCGCCGTCTTCATGCTGGGTCTGCTGTGCGCGGCCGGCGGCGCGGTGCTGGCCGAGCAGGCCTGCATTCCCGGCGCCGCATGGCTGCGCGAGGCCCTGTGCCGCCACTGGGGGGAGGCGCTGCAGCAGCGCAGCCTGCGGACCTCCGCCCTGCCCGGCGGCATCGCCGCGCGCCGCCACGGCCTGCGGGGCGCCTCGCAGGAGGCTGCCCTGGGTTTCCCCATCCTGTTCGAGACCGCCGTGCCGGCGCTGGCCAGAGCGCATGCCAGCGGGCTGCCCGCTCCCTTGGCGCGGCTGGAGGCCCTGTTCCACATCATGGCGGTGCTGGACGACTGCAACCTGGCCCACCGCGCGGGCATGCAGGGGCTGCGCCATGGCCAGGATGCCGCGCGGCGCTTTCTCCAGGCGGGCGGCTGCGCGCATCCCGAAGGCCTGTCCAGGGCGCAGGCCATTTGCGACGATTTCGTGGCGCGCCGCCTTTCGCCGGGCGGCGCGGCCGATACCCTGGCGGCGGCCTGCTGGGTGCTGCGTGTCTGCGAGCGGCCATGAGCTTTGCACTGCTGTTTTCGGGCCAGGGTACGCAGCATCCCGCCATGCTCCCCTGGCTGGCGGACGATGCATGGACACAGGCAGTCTGCGAACAGCTGCAGGTTTCGCACTGGCGCGACAGGTTGGCCGATGCGCCGTGGGCCGAGTCCAACGCCGTGGCCCAGCCGCTGCTGGCGGGCCTGGCCATGGCCGCGTGGATGCAGCTGTCCCCGCAACTGCCCGCGCCTTCGGCCGTGGCGGGCTACAGCGTGGGGGAACTGCCCGCATTCGGTGCCGCGGGCGCGCTGGATGCCTGCGACATCGTTGCCCTGGCCACGCGCCGCGCGGCGGCCATGGACCGCTGCGCGCAGCAAATGCCCGGCGGCGGGCTGCTGGCCGTCAGCGGCCTGCCGCCCGCACGCATGGCCGCCCTGCTGGAGACGACCGGGCTGGCCGTGGCCATACGCAACGGCCCAGAGAACCTCATCCTGGGCGGCCCCCATGCGGCGCTGGAGCAGGCGCAGGCGCTGGCGGCCCGCCAGGGCGCGCATGCCACCCGGCTGCGCGTGCAGGTGGCGTCCCACACCCCGTGGATGCGACAGGCCGCACAGGCCTTCGCACAGGACCTGGGCCAGGTGGCCGTGCACGCGCCCGCCGTGGCGCTGTTCAGCAACACGGCCCGGCGGGTGCGTGATGCCGCAGGAGCCCGTGCAGCCCTGTCCGAGCAGATAGCGGGCACGGTGCACTGGGACGACTGCATGGACAGCATTGCCGCACGCCAGGTGCGGTGCGTTCTGGAAATCGGCCCCGGCCAGGCGCTGGCACGCCTGTGGAACCAGCGCCATCCGGACATTCCGGCCCGCTCCTGCGACGACTTCCGCAGCGCGGCGGCCATTGCAGGCTGGATAGGCAGGCACTGCGGGGACTGAAGCCCCGGAGCCTTGCGCCGCAGCCTTTGCGCCTGAGCTTTTTGCACCGGCTTCGTGCCCCTTGATTTCTAGACCCAGGAGACAACCACCATGAGCCAAGACCTTGCACCGTCCCTTGCACCGTCCTATCCCCCATCTGCAGAGCTGGCCCGCAATGCGCGCGTGAGCGGGCGCGCCGCCTATGACCGGCTCGTCGCGGAGGCGGACGCCGACCCCCAGGCGTTCTGGGGCCGGCTCGCGCGCGAGTTCGTCGCGTGGAAGCACCCGTTCACGCGCGTGCTCGATGAAAGCCGCGCCCCGTTCTACGAATGGTTCAATGACGGCACGCTCAACGCCAGCTGGAACTGCCTGGAGCGCAACATCCAGCGGGGGTTGGGCGAGCGCACGGCCCTCATTTTCGAAGCCGATGACGGCGCGGTGACGCAGGTGACCTATGCGCAGCTTCTCGCCAGGGTCAATCGCCTGGCCAACGCCCTGCGCAGCCTGGGCGTCGGCAAGGGCGACCGCGTCGTCATCTACATGGCCATGTCGATTGACGGCGTGGCCGCCATGCAGGCCTGTGCACGCATAGGTGCCATTCACTGCGTGGTGTTCGGCGGCTTCTCCGCCACGGCGCTGCGCGACCGCATTGCGGACACGGGTGCCTGCGCCGTCATCACGGCAGACCAGCAAGTGCGGGGAGGACGGCAATTGCCCCTCAAGAGCATCGTGGACGAGGCCCTGGCCCAGTCCGGCTGCGAGCAGGTCCGCCACGTGCTGGTGGCACGGCGCACGGGCGCCGCCATCGCCATGCACCAGCCCCGGGACCTGTGGCTTGAAGAAATCACCGCAGCCCAGAGCGATGTCTGCGAACCGGAATGGGTGCCGGCCGAGCATCCGCTGTTCCTGCTGTACACCTCGGGCTCCACCGGAACCCCCAAGGGCGTCCAGCACGCCACGGGAGGCTATCTGCTGCATGCCGCCGTGACCTGCGCCTGGACCTTCGACCTGCAGCCCTCCGACATCTTCTGGTGTACGGCGGACATCGGATGGGTGACCGGCCATACCTATATCGCCTACGGCCCGCTGGCGCTGGGCGCCACGCAGGTGGTGTTCGAGGGCGTGCCCACCTACCCGGACGCGGGACGCTTCTGGAAAATGATCGAGGCCCATGGGGTGACGGTCTTCTACACGGCGCCCACGGCCATTCGCTCGCTGATCAAGGCCGCCGACGCCGATGCGCAGGTGCATCCCGCGCGCTACGACCTGGGCAGCCTGCGCATCCTGGGGTCCGTGGGCGAGCCTATCAATCCCGCCGCCTGGCACTGGTACCACGAGCAGGTGGGCAGGTGCCGCTGCCCCATCGTCGATACGTTCTGGCAGACGGAGACGGGCGGGCACATGATCACGCCGCTGCCCGGAGCCACGGACCTGGTGCCCGGCTCCTGCACGCTGGCCTTCCCGGGCATTGCCGCCGCCGTGGTGGACGAGGCCGGCAACGAGCTGCCCTGGGGCGACAGCGGCATCCTGGTGATCAAGCGCCCCTGGCCCTCCATGATCAGGAACATCTGGGGCCATCCCGAGCGGTTTGTCGCCAGCTACTTTCCCGAAGAATTCAAGGGCCGCTACTACCTGGCGGGAGACGGTGCGGTCCGCGATGCGCGCACCGGCTACTTCACCATCACCGGCCGCATCGACGATGTGCTCAACGTCAGCGGTCACCGCATGGGCACGATGGAGATCGAGTCCGCCCTGGTGGCCATGACCGACCTGGTGGCGGAGGCCGCCGTCGTGGGGCGGCCCGATGACACGACGGGAGAGGCCATATGCGCCTTCGTCGTCCTCAAGCGTTCGCGGCCCAGCGGCGCCGAGGCGGCCGACATCGCCAGGCTGCTGCGGGAGTGGGTGGCCAAGGAGATCGGGCCGATCGCCAAGCCCAGGGACATCCGGTTCGGAGACAACCTGCCCAAGACCCGCAGCGGCAAGATCATGCGGCGATTGCTGCGCAGCATTGCACGCGGCGAGCCCATCGTGCAGGACACCTCCACCCTGGAGAACCCGGCGATCCTGGAGCAGCTGTCACAGGCCTGCTGAAGGCCAGGCTGCAATCCACAAGCGATGCAGCCCTGTCAGGCCGCGAGGCCTGCAAGGCAGCCCGCCCGTTCAAGCTCCCAGATGTTGGAAAGCAGTTGCCGGGCACGTCCCTCGCCAGCGACGGGCGCGGCAAGCTCGATGAACTTGTCCTCCAGCTCCCCATCCGACAACGGCAGCTCGGGATCGCCCTTGCGGTCCGGCTGGAACCAGCCATGGCAGCGGCCATCCCTGTTGACGATCTCCACGCGCGCCGATCTCTTTCCCGGAAAGGCCCGGTCGATTTGCGGGTCCACGGCCACCTGGACACGCCCAAGCAATGCGCGAACGGCGGGATCGGCCAGGCGCTCCGGGGTGTACGCCGAAAGCCGCACGCTGCCATGGACCAGGGCCGTGGCCACCACGAAACGAAGACTGAAGCGGGCTTCGTTTTCCGTCGCAGGATCGGTGTAGCAGGCGATATCCAGGGCCGGGCCATAGGTGGCCACGGCCACGCTGCAGATGTCGTCCGCCCGCAGGGCATGCTGGCTGCGCAAGGCCAGCGCGGCGTCGATGGCGGCGAACGTATGGCCGCAGCCGACGTGGTTCTTGAAGGTGAGCCGGGTGATGTGGAAGTCCCTGCCCAGCGTCGCACCGATGTCTGACCAGTCGGGTCCGTCGCTGACTGCGCGGCCCAGGCCCAGCTCTCCATCCAGCACGTCCAGCGATCCCGTCACCCCCTGGTGCGCAAGCTGCGCGGCCAGCAGGCCGGCCTCCGCTGCGCGCCCGGCATGCAAGGGCTTGGACATCGAATCCATGCGAAATGCCTGCTGCAACCCGGCAGAGAAGGTGGCCGCCGTGGCCAGTGCATGGGCGAATTGCCCCGCATCCAGCCGCAGCGCATACCCTGCGGCCGCCGCTGCCCCGAAGACGCCCACGGTGCCGGTGTTGTGCCAGAAGCGGTAGTGGGCCCGGCCCAGGGTCACGCCAATGCGGGTGGAGACCTCATAGCCCAGCACCACGGCACGCAGGAAGTCCAGGCCCCTCGCCCCTGCCTGCTGGCTTGCCGCCAACGCCGCCGCAATGGTTGCGGCCCCGGGGTGGTACATGGCATCGCGGAAGCTGTCGTCCACCTCGGCGGCATGGGCCGCCGAACCGTTGAACAGTGCCGCCGCCCGCGCCGTGGTCATGCGGCCGTTTCCAAGCCGGCAGGACCCGCGGTCCAGATCCTCGGCAAGCACCTGCTCCAACTGTGCAAGAGGGGCCGCGCCCAGCCCCGGGAACAAAGCGGCATACCAGTCGATCACGGCACGCTTGGCATGGTGGATGACGGCTTCGGGAAGCTCGGTACGGTGGTATTGAGCGGCAAACTGCCCGAACACTTCGGTCGCATGCATGCGTGGTCTCCTTGGATTGGCCCTCAATGAGGCAGTCTTTTTTTTTGGAAGAAATGTGCAGTACCTGGCGCCCTCAGGCCAGAACCAGCACACCATCGGCAGCGCACACGCCCTGGCCCTGCGGCAGCACGAACACCGGGTTGATCTCCGCTTCGATCACGCGGTCGCCAAGCCGGGCGGCCATTGCAGAGAACGCGACGATGGCATGGGCCAGCGCATCGACATCGGCCCTGGGCCGGCCGCGAAAGCCGTCCAGCAGCGGCCAGGTCTTGAGCTCCCTGGCCATCTCCAGCGCGTCAGACAGGCTCAGTACCCCCAGCTGTGAGCCGTCGTCCGGCAGCAACCGCAGCGTGGTGTCCTGGAACAGCTCGGCCGTCACGCCTCCCATGCCCAGCATCACGGCGGTGCCCAGCGCATCCTTGTGCAGGCCAAGAATCAGCTCGATGCCGCCGGCCACCATCTGCTGCACCAGGAACCGGTCCGGGCGCACGCCCGCCCTGGCCTGCACGTCGTCCACCATCGCGCCCCACCGGGCACCTATGGTTTGCGCAGTCAGGCCGACGGCGACACCGCCCACATCGCTCTTGTGCGTGATCCGGGACGAAAGGATCTTGAGCACCACCCGGCCGCCCAGTTCGCGCGCGGCGGCTTCGGCCTCTTCGGCGGTGCACACCACACGCTCGGCCGCGCACGGCACGCCGAAACGGCGGAAAACGGCCTTGGCCTGCGCTTCATCGAGGCAGCCAACGGGCAGATCCGGTTCCTGCAGGGTGTCCTTGCCGACGACCGGCTCGGAAGGCGCACCCTGGAAGCCGTTGACGTGCAGCATGCCCGCCAGCGCGGCCGTGCAGCTTTCCGCCGCAGCGAAGGCCGGCACGCCGCGTTGCGTGAGCAGCGCGCCGATCTCCGGCGCATGCGGGCTGACGTAGGCCAGCACCGGCTTGTCGGAGTGGGGCAGGCAGTCCTGGATGGCACCGGCCAGCAGCTCGGGCATGGCCAGGCTGGAGGAGCCGACGATGATCACCAGCGCGTCGTAGCTGGGGCTTGCCAGCAAGGCATGGATGGCGCCGCGCAGCAGGTCGGGACGCAGGCCCGCCAGGGTCACGTCGATGGGGTTGCGGTCCAGCACGGCCTCGCTGCCGGTCTGCAGCGCGCGCAGTGCGTCGGCCGTCGCCTGGTCAGGGGCCGGCGTGTCGAATCCGGCCACGCCCAGATCGTCCGACACCAGGGTGCCCGCACCGCCGGTGGAAGTCAGGATGGCGATGCGCCTGCCACGCAGCCTGCGGCCCGTGGCCAGCGCAGCGGGCACGTCCAGCAGGTCGGCAAAGCTTTGCGCACGGATCACGCCGACCTGCCGGAACAGCGCGTCGTACATGCGATCCGCACCGGCCATGGCGCCCGTGTGCGATACGGCGGCCTTGGCGCCGGCCTCGGAGCGGCCGATCTTGAAGGCCACCACGGGCTTGCCGGCACGCGCGGCCTTCAGGCAGGCGGCACGGAACCTGGCGGGATGGCGCACCGTCTCCACATACAGCGCGATCACCTTGGTGGCCGGGTCATCGGCCAGGTGGTCTATGAAGTCGGCCAGTTCCAGATCCACTTCGTTGCTGGTGGAGATGAGCTTGGACAGGCCGATGCCACGCGCGGCGGCACGCGACAGCAGCGAGCCCAGGATGCCGCCGCTTTGCGAGACGACGCCGATGCCTCCGACGGGGAACTCGTCCATCTCCAGCGCGCCCGAGGGCGACAGCACGATCCGGTCGGTCAGGTTGACCAGCCCGATGGTGTTGGGCCCCAGCAGGCGCATGCTGCCGGCCGCCTCGATCAGCTGCCGCTGGCGGTGCGCCCCGTCCTCGCCCGTTTCCGTGTAGCCGCTGGCCAGCACGATGGCTGCCGCGCAGCCCAGCGCCGACAGCTCCCTGACGGCCTGGTGCGCACGCTCGGCGCCAAGCAGCACCACGGCCACATCAGGCACTTCAGGCAACGAGGCCACATCGGGATAGCAGGGCAGATCGCCGATGCGCTCCACGCGCGGATTGACGGGAAGAATGCGGCCGGCAAACCCGTGCTTTTGCAGGTAGGCCACCGGGCGGCCCGTGGTCTTTTTCAGGTCGGCGGAGGCGCCTATGACGGCGACGCTGCGCGGCGACAGCAGCTTGGCAATGGCTTCGCTCATGGCATCACTCCTTGCCGGCCGTCTTGGCCAGGAAGGCCTCCACCGATGCGCGGTGTTCACTGCTGGTGTAGCAGATGCCCTGGGCCTGGCTACCCTGGGCGAAGACATCGTGCGAAGACAGCTCGAAGCTCTGGTTCAGGATGGTCTTGGTCAAGGCCAGCGCGGTGGAAGAAGCCGAGGACAGCTCGCGCGCCCAGGCCTGGGCGTCTGCCACCAAGGTCTCGGCACTGGCCTGGCGGTCCACGATGCCCAGGGCCAGGGCTTCCGGCAGCTTGACCTGGCGGCCCGTGAAGATCAGCTCCTTGGCCTTGGCCAGGCCCACACGGCGCGGCAGGAAGTACATGCCGCCGCCGTCCGGGATGATGCCGCGCAGCACATAGCTCCACGCGAAGCTGGCCCATTCGCTGGCGATCACGAAGTCGCAGGCCAGCGCCGTGTCTGCCCCCAGGCCCGACGCTGCGCCGTTGACGGCGGCGATCACGGGCTTGGGCATGGTGTGCAGCAGGGCCTGGACATGGTGCACGCGCTGCTGGCGCTGCCAGCCGTTGAAGCCCACCTCGCCCGCGGGAGCATTCATGCGCCTTTGCATTCCGGCAATGTCCCCGCCTGCGCAAAATCCCTTGCCCGCGCCTGTCAGCACCAGGGCCTTGATGGCCTTGTCTGCCGCCACGCGCTCCAGGGCATCGATGAACTCGGTGCGCATGTCGTCACTCATGGCGTTGCGCTTGTCGGGGCGGTTCAGGGTCACGGTTGCCACCGCATCGGCGACATTCAGTTGGATCAGTTCGTAGTTCATGGAGTGCTTTGAAAGCGATCGCAGCCAGTGCGATCAATCGGGATGGATGTTGTTTTGCTTGACGATCTGCGCCCAGCGCTTTTCCTCGGCCTGCACATAGGTGTCCAGTTCCGCCGCAGGTCCGGCATTGACCATCAGGCCCTCGTGCTCCAGCTTGCGAACGAAGTCCGGCGAGCGGGCCGCCTTGCGGGCTGCGGCGTTCAGGCGGTCGATCACGGCGGCAGGTGTGGCTGCCGGCGCGTACAGGCCGTACCAGCTCTCGACGCGGTAGCCCGGGACGGTGACGGCGATGGGTGGCACGTTCTTGAAGGCCGCAGACGGCTCGACCGTGGTGACCCCCAGCACGCGCAGCTTGCCGTTGTCGATGAAGGTGGACACCGCAGCCGCCGTGGCGAACATCATGTCCACCTGCCCGCCCATGAGATCGGTGAGCGCCGGGCCTGCGCCGCGGTAGGGCACATGGGTGAGCCTGACCTTGGCAAGGTTGGCAAACAGCTCACCCGCCAGATGCGCCGAAGTCCCGGCGCCCTGCGAGGCATAGGTCAGCTTGTCGGGACTGGCCTTGGCGGCGGCCATCACGTCCGCCACCGTCTTGTACGGGCTGGCGGAGGGCACCACCAGCACGTTGGGGCCGCGGCCGATCAGGATCACCGGAGCAAAGGCCTTGTTGCTCCCGTACGGCAGCTTGGCCTGCAACGCCGGATTGACGGCGTGCGCGAACGAAGCCACGACCAAGGAATATCCGTCCGGCGCACTCTTGGCAACGTTGTCGGTGCCGATGATCGTGCCGGCACCGGGCTTGTTGTCCACGATGACGGGCTGGCCCAGGTCCTTGGCCATCTCGGCCCCCAGCGTGCGGGCGATCAGGTCCGTTCCACCGCCTGGCGCAAAGGGCACGACGAGGCGCACGGGCTTTTCCGGGAAGGCTGCAGATGCTGCGCTGCAGACAGTCGCGAGCACGGCAATGAACGCAATGGCCCTTGCACAACGGCGGGCGGCGAAACTGGGCATGGTGTGTCTCCTGGTTCTATGGACAGAGGTCCGGTCACTGCGCCAGCGTTGCGATGACGCTGGCGACTGGCTTGTGAAAGCTTAGGGAAACGCACCGCACTTGTGACCCCCCATATTCCAACCAGTGAAATTCCAAAGCGGGCGCGCCAGAGCCTGCGGCTGCATTTCCCTTGCATTCGGTGGAATACTTGGCTTCCATCAGGCGCCCGTACCCGGGCAGGAAGAACACAGCTTTCGACACCGGGGCAAGCGCGTTCCCCCACCAGCGGCAGCAGCATGACGAACAGGCGATCCCCCATCCTCCATGACAAGCCGGGACAGTCCCCGAGCAACCGCTCCCTGGAAAGAGGCGTCGAAATACTGCGTGCGTTCAGGCCCGGCTCGGAACTGCTGGGCAACAGCGACCTGGCGGAACGCACCGGCCTGTCCAAGGCCACGGTCACCCGGCTGACGCAGACCCTGGTGGGCTGCGGCATGCTGCAGGCCGACCACCCAAGCCGGGCCTTTCGCCTGGCCCCGGCGGTCCTGAGCCTGGCGCACGCCATGCGCACGGGCTCGACGGTGCTGTCGATTGCGGCGCCCCTGATGCGCACCCTCGCCGAGACACGCCGGATCAACGTGGGCCTGGCATGTCCCGACAGGGACGAGATGGTCTACCTGGAATCCATCCGCTACAACCGCCGGATCGTGCTCAGGCATGTGGTCTCGGGGCAGCGTGTTCCCATGGAACTGACGTCGCTGGGGCGCGCCTACCTGGCAGCGGCGCCATCGGCCAGGCGCAAGGCCTTGCTCGACAGCTTCAGGCTCAAGAGAGGCGCCCAATGGCCTGCGCTGGAGCAGCAGATCCAGGCGGCGATCAAGTCCGTTAAAAGCCAAGGCTTCTGCGCCGCATCGTGGCAGCCGGAAGTGGTTGCGCTGGCCACGCCGCTGGTGACACCCGATGCCATCTATGTCCTGAACTGCAGCGTCTCCACCACGGAGCCTTTGCCGGCCATCGTGCAGGAGCTGCACCCGGCCTTGCTGCAACTGGGCCGGCAGATTGGAAGCCTGCTGGAAAAACTGTAATGCTCTCCCAGCAATATGCGCCCACCGCTGGCAAGCAGGGTTTCCAAAAATCGCTCAGACTAGGCACAAACGACTTTTGGCACTCCAAAAATGAGTGCAACCGTCTGAAAAACCCACGGAACTTTGGCTTTAGCACTCGGTCATAACGAGTGCTAATATGAAGGAATGGAAGAAAGGAACTCTGCAATGACAAACGCCTCCGGCTCCATTGCGACCACCTTGGCACCCGCTAACCCCTGGGCCCTGGTGCCGCCTCTGGGCAATCTGGATGCCTACATTTCCGCGGTCAACCGCCTGCCCATGCTCACCCTTGAGGAAGAGCAGGACTACGCCCGCAAGCTCAAAGAACACAGCGATCTGGACGCCGCAGGGCGTCTGGTGATGTCCCACCTGCGCCTGGTGGTGTCCATCTCGCGCCAGTACCTGGGTTACGGCCTGCCGCACGGCGACCTGATCCAGGAAGGCAACGTGGGCCTGATGAAGGCCGTCAAGCGCTTCGACCCCGATCAGAACGTGCGCCTGGTGAGCTACGCCATGCACTGGATCAAGGCCGAGATCCACGAGTACATCCTCAAGAACTGGCGCATGGTCAAGGTCGCCACGACCAAGGCCCAGCGCAAGCTGTTCTTCAACCTGCGTTCCATGAAGCAGGGCCTGAAGTCCGACGCCGCCATGGCCGAGGACGGCGCCATGCTGCGTGACACGCTGACCTCGGGCGAGATCGACGCCGTGGCCGAGAAGCTCAACGTCAAGCGCGAAGAAGTCATGGAGATGGAAACGCGCCTGGCCGGTGGCGACGTGCTGCTGGACCCCTCGCCCAGCGACGATGGCGAGCAGGCCTTCGGCCCCATCGCCTACCTGGCCGATGGCGCCCACGAACCCACGGCCATGATCGAGTCGCGCCAGCGCGACCACCTGGCCACCGACGGCATTGCCATGGCGCTGGATTCGCTGGACGACCGCAGCCGCCGCATCGTCGAGGAGCGCTGGCTCAAGGTCAACGACGACGGCTCGGGCGGCATGACGCTGCATGAGCTGGCCGCCGTCTACGGTGTCAGCGCCGAGCGCATCCGCCAGATCGAGGTGGCTGCCATGAAGAAGATGAAGAAGGCCCTGGCCGAGTTCGCCTGATGGCCTGACGGCCTGGGCTGACAGGCCGCTTCACGACAAACCCGGATAATCTCCGGGTTTTTTATTGCCCGCAGCCTTTGCGGCCCCCACGTACCCCATGCCCGCCAGCGCCATCTCGCCACTACGCCGCCTCTTCGCCAATGCCTTGGCCACCGCCCTGGCTTCGGCCCTGCTGCCTTGCGCTGCCGTGGCGGGCGACAACTGGCCCAGCAAGCCGCTGCACCTGATCGTCGGCTTTCCCGCAGGATCTTCCCCGGACCTCACGGCGCGCGCACTGGCCGAGCCGCTGGAAAAGCGCCTGGGCCAGCCCGTCATCGTCGAGAACAAGGTGGGCGCAGGCGGCAACATCGCAGGCGAGCAGGTGGCCCGTGCGCGCGACGGCCATACCTTCAGCGTGATGATCAACGGCAACCTGACGATTGCCCGCCTGCTCAACCCCGCCGTGCGCTACGACCCTGTGAAGGACCTGCAGCCCGTCAGCCTGATCGGCGTGGCGCCCCTGGTGCTGGTGGCTCCGGCCGGCGCGCCCGAGGGCCGGGCCTTCCTGGAAGCCGCGGCCCAGGCCGGCAGCCGCTGGAGCTACGGCTCCCCTGGCGTGGGCACGGTGGGCCACCTGGGCATGGAGCTGCTCAAGAGCCGCTCCGCGCTCAGGCCCGAACACATTCCCTACCCCGGCTATCCGCAGGTGTTCAACGCCATCCAGGGCGGCGACCTGCAGCTGTCCATGCTGCCGCCCGCGCTGGCCATGGCCCAGGTGCAGGCCGGCAAGCTGCGCGGCGTGGCCGTGACCTCGGCCGCGCGCAGCCCGCTGGCGCCGGGACTGCCCAGCCTCAAGGAGCTGGGCGTGGGGGATTTCGATCTGGAGATCTGGAACGCCGTGGCCGCGCCCAAGGCCATGCCCGCCGCCCATGTGCAGAAGCTGGCCGAAGCGGTCAGCGAGATCGTGCGCTCGCCCGAGATGCGTGCACGCCTGGCCGCCCAGGGCTGGCAGGCTGTCGGCAGCTCGCCCGAGGGCCTGGCCCTGCGCATACGCCAGGACGTGACGGCACTGGGCCGCATCATCCGCGAACAGGGAATCCACGCGCAATGACGTGCTCGATCACACTGCCATGACCGCTGCCCAAGCCTTCACCGAACTCAACGCCTGGCAGGTCATGGCCTGGGGCCTGCTCTTCTTCGGCGTGCTGTACACGGCCGGCGGCTGGGGCATGACGGCGCTCACGCGCTGGCTGCAGCGGCGCGGCGTGGGCCGCGTGCTGGACACGCGCCCGCTCAAGCCCGACCAGTTGCGCCGCGAATGGCGCCAGTCGCTGCATTCGGTGCTGATCTTCGGCATCGGCATGATCGTGCCCTGGGGCCTTCTGCAACTGGGCTGGGCGCGGCTGGAGCCCGATGCAGGCCCCTGGCGCATTGCCGTCGAAATCGTGGTGCTGCTGATCTGGAACGATGTGCATTTCTGGATCAACCACCGCCTGCTGCATACGCGGCTGCTGGGGCGCTTTCATGGTGACCACCACCGCTCCATCGTCACCACGCCGTGGTCCACCTACAGCTTCCATCCCATCGAGGCGCTGATGCTGGGCAACGTCATCCTGCTGCCCATGGTGGTGCATGACTTCAGTTTCTGGTCGCTGGCCTCGGTGCCGGTACTCAGCCTGCTGCTGAACGTCATAGGCCACTCCAACTACGACTTCTTTCCCGGGGTGTCCGACACGCATGCGCTGGCCGCCAGCCGGCGCCACCATCTGCACCATGCCCGGCCCAATGGCAACTACGGCTTTGCGCTGGCCTTCATGGACCGGCTGATGCGCACGCGCGTGGCACTGCCCGCCACGGCACGGCCCAGGACGGAATGAGCCGACCGCCTGCTCGCCACGTCCAGCCACGGCTGCCCCGGCTGCGCCACTGGCGCGACCTGCAGTCGCTGGCCTATCTGGTGGCGCTGCCGCTGATCGTGTGGTGGCAGTGGCAGCATGGCTGGAACCTGTGGCTCTACGGGATCGAGCTGTTCCTCACGCTGGGCGTGGGCGTCATCCATCACAACCACACGCATTTGCGCATGTGGCGCGGGCGCTGGGCCAACCGCTTCACCGACTACTGGCTGACCCTGCTGCAGGGCCACCCGACCTTTGTGTTCTGGCCCGCCCATGTGGCCAACCACCACCGCTTCCGCCACGGCCCGCGCGACATGGCACGCACCTACCGCTTCGGCGGCGACCACAACCATCTGCTGGGCTACCTGCTCCACCCGCTGCAGGCCGGCTGGGTGCTGTACCCGCTGTTCCTGCGCTGGCTGGGCCAGCTGCGGCGGCATTGGCCCGGCGCCTTTCGCTACTGCATGGGCCAGTACCTGCTGTGGCTGGGCAGTTGGGCACTGCTGCTGTCGCTGGATTGGCAAAAGGCCTTGCTGCTGGTGATCGTTGCCCAGCTGCATGGCCTGCACTGGCTGCTGGCCACCAACTACCTGCAGCACGCCCATGCCGATGGCCGGCCGCTGACGCGCGGCCAGCGGCTGGACAGCGCCACGCCACTGAACTACGCGCGCAATTTCGAGGGCTGGGTCAATCCGCTGCTGTTCAACATCGGCCTGCACACGGCCCACCACGAGCGGCCCCAGGCCCACTGGTCCGAGCTCACGCGCCTGCACAGCGAACACTACCGCCAGCGCGTGGCCCCTGCGCTCAACGAAGGCGGACTGCTACCCTACATGGCCCGCGTCTTCGTGCTCGGCACGGTCTGGCCGCCGGCGCGCACGCGTGCGCAAATGCCTCCCGGAACATACGACTGATACGACCCTGAACCCATGCCCGTCGCCTATTCCAACGTCTATCTGCATGCCGCAGGCATGTTCCTGCCCGGTGAACCCGTGGACAACGCAGGCATGGATGCCTACGTGGCGCCGCTCAACCGCCTGTCCGAGCGCCTCAAGCGCCGCATCCTGGCCGAGAACGGCATTGTCCAGCGCCACTACGCCATAGACGCCGAAGGCCGCACCGTCCACAGCAACACGGCCATGGCCGCCCAGGCCATCCATGACTGCCTGGCGCAGGCCGGGCGTGCGCTGGGCGATGTCGGCTTCCTGGCCAGCGGCTCGTCGGGCGGCGATGCGCTCATGCCCGGCTTTGCCAACATGATCCAGGGCGAGATGGCCGCGCCGCCCATGGAGACCCTGTCCGTGCACGGCGTCTGCGCCGCCAGCGTGGGCGCGCTGCAGGCGGCGGCCCAGGCCGTGGACCGCGCGCCCGACTCGCTGGCCCTGGCCGTGGCCAGCGAAATGCCCTCGCGCCTGTTCAAGCGCTCGCGCTTCGCGGCCCAGGGATACAACACGGATTTCGACGCCCACTTCCTGCGCTGGATGCTGTCCGATGGCGCAGGCGCCGTGCTGCTGGGCGGCCCTCAGGCCCTGCCCCAGGCGCCGGGCCTGCGCCTGAAGCTGCGCTGGACGCACCTGCGCAGCTTTGCCGGCGACTACCCGGTCTGCATGCAGCTGGGCCTGACGCCCGACCGCGCCACCAGCCACCTGGACTTTGCCGCCTGGGGCGATGCCGAGGCCGCAGGCGCGCTGTCGCTGCGCCAGGACATCCGCCTGCTGCCGCACCTGTTCGATGTCTGCATCCACGAATACGCCCACCTGGCCCACACGGGCTGGGTGCCCGAGCGCGGCATCGACCATTTCCTGTGCCACTACTCGTCCGAGCGCTTCATCCCCGTGGTCGATGAGCTGCTGGGCAAGGCCCAGCTCGGCATCCCGCGCGAGCGCTGGTGGAGCAACCTGGCCTGGCGTGGCAACACGGGCGCGGCCTCCATCTTCGTGATGCTGTCCGAGTTCCTGCGCACGCAATCGGCACGCCTGAAGCACGGCGACACCGTGCTGTGCTTCATTCCCGAATCGGGCCGCTTCACGGCCGGCTACATGCTGCTGGAAGTGGAGGATGCGGCCCAGGCTCCCACCGCCACCCCGGCCAAGGCCACAGCACGCAGTGCCACCGCCGAAGCTCCCGCTGCCCCGGACCTGCTGCCCGATGTCTCCACCATCGCCCCGCCCCACGACCCGAACCAGGCCCCGGCCACGCTGGCGCCGCTGCTGACCGAACTGGCCAGCCTCTGGCAGGACTACCGCTCGCGCGTGTGGCGCACGCCGCTGCTGCAGCGCATACGCACAGGCAGGCTGCAGACGGCGGACTACGTGCGCTGGATGAGCCACTGGGTTCCCCAGGTGCGCGAGGGCAGCCTGTGGATGCGCGAGGGCGCTGCCTCGCTGACCGGCGAGCACGCGGCGCTGGCCGCGCTGATCGACGTGCACGCGGGCGAGGAGCAGAACGACTTCCGCATCCTGCACGAGGACTACCTCAAGGCCGGCGGCACCGAGACCGACCTCACCCGCCTGCGCCGCAACCCCGGCGGCGAGGCGCTCAACGCCTACCTGCACGGCCTGGCCGCCACGCCCAATCCGATCGGCCTGCTGGGCGCCATCTACATCATCGAAGGCACGGGCCAGCGCATCGTGCCCAGCCTGCTGCCGCTGCTGCGCGCCAGCCTGCCGCTGCCGCCCGATGCCTTCCGCTTCCTGGAATACCACGGAGCCAACGACGAACACCACCTGGAGCGCTGGCTCATAGCCGTGCAGATGGTGATGGCGCTGGACGGCACAGACGACACAGACGGCAGCGGGGGCACGGCGGCGCAGGCCATCGTGCGCACCGCGCGCCACACGGCGGCGCTGTACCTGATGCAGTTCGAGCATGTCCTGCCCGAGGAGCACTGATGCAACCACCAGACTTCATCGAACCGCCCCACGACGAGCGCGACCCCAGCCCCTGGCGCGCGCTGTACCTGGATCAGAGCACGCCGCTGCCCGACGACGTCAAGGCCGCCTGGCTGCGTGACTGCAGCAGCGGCTCGCGCCAGTACCTGCTGCCCTTCCTGCGGCCGCTGGCACGCACCAGCATCGTGCTCATCCAGATCCTCAAGGTGCTGCTGCCGCGCAACTGGGCGCACTCCAGGCTGCTGCACCGGCTGCTGGCATTCAGCATGAACCGCTTCGTCTCGCCCGAGGCCAACTGGCTGATCCTGCGCCATTTCCACCTGGGCTCGCAGATCCTGGCCTTTGTCGCGGCCAACGCGCCCACGCCCGTGTCCACCACACCGCTGGAGCCGGACAGCATCGACGACATCAAGGACGACCTGTTCCTCAGGCACGACCTGAACCTGTTCAACTTCGTCATCCGCCTTAACAACGCGCTGCGCGCCGCAGGCCAGGAACTGCAGCCCGTGGCCGAGCCCGACTTCGCCATGCTGCGCAACCCGCCCCTGCGCCTTGAGGACATGCCGCGCGGGCGCCTGAACCTGCTGGACCTGCAAAGCGCCATCGAGGTCTACACGCCCGTCTACCAGCTGCTGCTGACCGACAACGACTTCTGGCGCGCCAGCAACTCGCTGCAGCTGGACGAGACCGTGGCCATCTATGCGGCCAAGATTCTCGCCTCGCCCGAGCACCTGGTCATGCTCAACAACAAGCACCCGCTGGTGCCCCTGTCCACCCTGCGCGCCGGCCACCGCCTGGTGCTGCACGGCCTGTCCACCGAAATGCTGCACTGCCTGCTGATGAAGGTCGCCAGCGGCGACATCCCGCTGCCCGCACGCGAGTTGGCACGCATGCGCGAGGCGGCACGCGCCCACGGCAGTGGCAGCAGTGACAGCAGCGGCAGCGCCAACAACGCCGACAGCACCGCAGCCGTCTGACCCAGGTCAAGAAACAGCGGCAGATGGCCGCCATCCCGCGCGAAACGCGTTACATCGCGTTGCATTCAACGGCATAGCCCGCTAGCCTGCACGGCTTCTCCCGGGGCGCGCCGCCCGGGTCCACTGCCGGTGCCCTGGGTGGCTGTCTGCCTGCCCAGGCTGCGGCGCATCCTAGCCTGCGTGCCCCATGCCATCGTCGTCCTCCACGCCTTCAGCGGTTCGCTGCAGCGAATGCATGCGTTCGTCCCATTGCCTGCTGGGCCAATTGCCCGCGCCCGCATTCCAGCAATGGCTGCCGCACATCCGCGAACGCGGCTTGGCAAAGGGCCAGAAGCTCCAGGCGCAGGGCAGCGTCGCCCGTGAATTCCAGGTGATCAAGATCGGCTTCGTCCTGGCCATCCGCCGTGGCGGCGACGGCGTGCAGCGGCCCGTGGCGCTGTTCGGCAACGGCCACGCGCTGGGCAGCCCGGGCTGGCTGCAGCAGCCCTCGGCCATGCACTTCGAGGCACTGGGCCCGGGGCGCATCTGCTGCGTGGACATCGCCACCATCACGCGCCGCGGCCTGGTCGATGCCGCCTTCGTGCGCGCGCTGGCTACCAGCTACACCTGCAACAACGCCCTGCTGGCGGAATGGGCCCACATCGTCCGCATCCCCGGCGTGCTGCGCCAGCTGGCCGCCACCCTGATGCAACTGGCCGCACTGCAGTCAAGCCTGCTCGTGCGCCTGCCCAGCCAGGGCGCCCTGGCTGGGCAGGCGCACGAGCAGGCTTGACTGCAGTGCGGCCAGTTGCATCAGGGTGGCGGCCAGCTGGCGCAGCACGCCGGGGATGCGGACGATGTGGGCCCATTCCGCCAGCAGGGCGTTGTTGCAGGTGTAGCTGGTAGCCAGCGCGCGCACGAAGGCGGCATCGACCAGGCCGCGGCGCGTGATGGTGGCGATGTCCACGCAGCAGATGCGCCCCGGGCCCAGTGCCTCGAAGTGCATGGCCGAGGGCTGCTGCAGCCAGCCCGGGCTGCCCAGCGCGTGGCCGTTGCCGAACAGCGCCACGGGCCGCTGCACGCCGTCGCCGCCACGGCGGATGGCCAGGACGAAGCCGATCTTGATCACCTGGAATTCACGGGCGACGCTGCCCTGCGCCTGGAGCTTCTGGCCCTTTGCCAAGCCGCGTTCGCGGATGTGCGGCAGCCATTGCTGGAATGCGGGCGCGGGCAATTGGCCCAGCAGGCAATGGGACGAACGCATGCATTCGCTGCAGCGAACCGCTGAAGGCGTGGAGGACGACGATGGCATGGGGCACGCAGGCTAGGATGCGCCGCAGCCTGGGCAGGCAGACAGCCACCCAGGGCACCGGCAGTGGACCCGGGCGGCGCGCCCCGGGAGAAGCCGTGCAGGCTAGCGGGCTATGCCGTTGAATGCAACGCGATGTAACGCGTTTCGCGCGGGATGGCGGCCATCTGCCGCTGTTTCTTGACCTGGGTCAGACGGCTGCGGTGCTGTCGGCGTTGTTGGCGCTGCCGCTGCTGTCACTGCTGCCACTGCCGTGGGCGCGTGCCGCCTCGCGCATGCGTGCCAACTCGCGTGCGGGCAGCGGGATGTCGCCGCTGGCGACCTTCATCAGCAGGCAGTGCAGCATTTCGGTGGACAGGCCGTGCAGCACCAGGCGGTGGCCGGCGCGCAGGGTGGACAGGGGCACCAGCGGGTGCTTGTTGTTGAGCATGACCAGGTGCTCGGGCGAGGCGAGAATCTTGGCCGCATAGATGGCCACGGTCTCGTCCAGCTGCAGCGAGTTGCTGGCGCGCCAGAAGTCGTTGTCGGTCAGCAGCAGCTGGTAGACGGGCGTGTAGACCTCGATGGCGCTTTGCAGGTCCAGCAGGTTCAGGCGCCCGCGCGGCATGTCCTCAAGGCGCAGGGGCGGGTTGCGCAGCATGGCGAAGTCGGGCTCGGCCACGGGCTGCAGTTCCTGGCCTGCGGCGCGCAGCGCGTTGTTAAGGCGGATGACGAAGTTGAACAGGTTCAGGTCGTGCCTGAGGAACAGGTCGTCCTTGATGTCGTCGATGCTGTCCGGCTCCAGCGGTGTGGTGGACACGGGCGTGGGCGCGTTGGCCGCGACAAAGGCCAGGATCTGCGAGCCCAGGTGGAAATGGCGCAGGATCAGCCAGTTGGCCTCGGGCGAGACGAAGCGGTTCATGCTGAATGCCAGCAGCCGGTGCAGCAGCCTGGAGTGCGCCCAGTTGCGCGGCAGCAGCACCTTGAGGATCTGGATGAGCACGATGCTGGTGCGTGCCAGCGGCCGCAGGAAGGGCAGCAGGTACTGGCGCGAGCCGCTGCTGCAGTCACGCAGCCAGGCGGCCTTGACGTCGTCGGGCAGCGGCGTGCTCTGATCCAGGTACAGCGCGCGCCAGGGGCTGGGGTCGCGCTCGTCGTGGGGCGGTTCGATGAAGTCTGGTGGTTGCATCAGTGCTCCTCGGGCAGGACATGCTCGAACTGCATCAGGTACAGCGCCGCCGTGTGGCGCGCGGTGCGCACGATGGCCTGCGCCGCCGTGCCCCCGCTGCCGTCTGTGTCGTCTGTGCCGTCCAGCGCCATCACCATCTGCACGGCTATGAGCCAGCGCTCCAGGTGGTGTTCGTCGTTGGCTCCGTGGTATTCCAGGAAGCGGAAGGCATCGGGCGGCAGCGGCAGGCTGGCGCGCAGCAGCGGCAGCAGGCTGGGCACGATGCGCTGGCCCGTGCCTTCGATGATGTAGATGGCGCCCAGCAGGCCGATCGGATTGGGCGTGGCGGCCAGGCCGTGCAGGTAGGCGTTGAGCGCCTCGCCGCCGGGGTTGCGGCGCAGGCGGGTGAGGTCGGTCTCGGTGCCGCCGGCCTTGAGGTAGTCCTCGTGCAGGATGCGGAAGTCGTTCTGCTCCTCGCCCGCGTGCACGTCGATCAGCGCGGCCAGCGCCGCGTGCTCGCCGGTCAGCGAGGCAGCGCCCTCGCGCATCCACAGGCTGCCCTCGCGCACCTGGGGAACCCAGTGGCTCATCCAGCGCACGTAGTCCGCCGTCTGCAGCCTGCCTGTGCGTATGCGCTGCAGCAGCGGCGTGCGCCACACGCGCGAGCGGTAGTCCTGCCAGAGGCTGGCCAGTTCGGTCAGCAGCGGCGCCAGCGTGGCCGGGGCCTGGTTCGGGTCGTGGGGCGGGGCGATGGTGGAGACATCGGGCAGCAGGTCCGGGGCAGCGGGAGCTTCGGCGGTGGCACTGCGTGCTGTGGCCTTGGCCGGGGTGGCGGTGGGAGCCTGGGCCGCATCCTCCACTTCCAGCAGCATGTAGCCGGCCGTGAAGCGGCCCGATTCGGGAATGAAGCACAGCACGGTGTCGCCGTGCTTCAGGCGTGCCGATTGCGTGCGCAGGAACTCGGACAGCATCACGAAGATGGAGGCCGCGCCCGTGTTGCCACGCCAGGCCAGGTTGCTCCACCAGCGCTCGCGCGGGATGCCGAGCTGGGCCTTGCCCAGCAGCTCATCGACCACGGGGATGAAGCGCTCGGACGAGTAGTGGCACAGGAAATGGTCGATGCCGCGCTCGGGCACCCAGCCCGTGTGGGCCAGGTGGGCGTATTCGTGGATGCAGACATCGAACAGGTGCGGCAGCAGGCGGATGTCCTGGCGCAGCGACAGCGCGCCTGCGGCCTCGGCATCGCCCCAGGCGGCAAAGTCCAGGTGGCTGGTGGCGCGGTCGGGCGTCAGGCCCAGCTGCATGCAGACCGGGTAGTCGCCGGCAAAGCTGCGCAGGTGCGTCCAGCGCAGCTTCAGGCGCAGGCCCGGCGCCTGGGGCAGGGCCTGAGGGCCGCCCAGCAGCACGGCGCCTGCGCCATCGGACAGCATCCAGCGCAGGAAGTGGGCGTCGAAATCCGTGTTGTATCCCTGGGCCGCGAAGCGCGAGCGCTTGAACAGGCGCGAGGGCATTTCGCTGGCCACGGCCAGGGCCAGCGAGTCGGGCGCGCGGTCCACGGCCTGGGCCGCCGCCTGCAGCGCGCCCACGCTGGCGGCGCAGACGCCGTGCACGGACAGGGTCTCCATGGGCGGCGCGGCCATCTCGCCCTGGATCATGTTGGCAAAGCCGGGCATGAGCGCATCGCCGCCCGACGAGCCGCTGGCCAGGAAGCCGACATCGCCCAGCGCACGCCCGGCCTGCGCCAGGCAGTCATGGATGGCCTGGGCGGCCATGGCCGTGTTGCTGTGGACGGTGCGGCCTTCGGCGTCTATGGCGTAGTGGCGCTGGACAATGCCGTTCTCGGCCAGGATGCGGCGCTTGAGGCGCTCGGACAGGCGGTTGAGCGGCGCCACGTAGGCATCCATGCCTGCGTTGTCCACGGGTTCACCGGGCAGGAACATGCCTGCGGCATGCAGATAGACGTTGGAATAGGCGACGGGCATGGGTTCAGGGTCGTATCAGTCGTATGTTCCGGGAGGCATTTGCGCACGCGTGCGCGCCGGCGGCCAGACCGTGCCGAGCACGAAGACGCGGGCCATGTAGGGTAGCAGTCCGCCTTCGTTGAGCGCAGGGGCCACGCGCTGGCGGTAGTGTTCGCTGTGCAGGCGCGTGAGCTCGGACCAGTGGGCCTGGGGCCGCTCGTGGTGGGCCGTGTGCAGGCCGATGTTGAACAGCAGCGGATTGACCCAGCCCTCGAAATTGCGCGCGTAGTTCAGTGGCGTGGCGCTGTCCAGCCGCTGGCCGCGCGTCAGCGGCCGGCCATCGGCATGGGCGTGCTGCAGGTAGTTGGTGGCCAGCAGCCAGTGCAGGCCATGCAGCTGGGCAACGATCACCAGCAGCAAGGCCTTTTGCCAATCCAGCGACAGCAGCAGTGCCCAACTGCCCAGCCACAGCAGGTACTGGCCCATGCAGTAGCGAAAGGCGCCGGGCCAATGCCGCCGCAGCTGGCCCAGCCAGCGCAGGAACAGCGGGTACAGCACCCAGCCGGCCTGCAGCGGGTGGAGCAGGTAGCCCAGCAGATGGTTGTGGTCGCCGCCGAAGCGGTAGGTGCGTGCCATGTCGCGCGGGCCGTGGCGGAAGCGGTGGTGGTTGGCCACATGGGCGGGCCAGAACACAAAGGTCGGGTGGCCCTGCAGCAGGGTCAGCCAGTAGTCGGTGAAGCGGTTGGCCCAGCGCCCGCGCCACATGCGCAAATGCGTGTGGTTGTGATGGATGACGCCCACGCCCAGCGTGAGGAACAGCTCGATCCCGTAGAGCCACAGGTTCCAGCCATGCTGCCACTGCCACCACACGATCAGCGGCAGCGCCACCAGATAGGCCAGCGACTGCAGGTCGCGCCAGTGGCGCAGCCGGGGCAGCCGTGGCTGGACGTGGCGAGCAGGCGGTCGGCTCATTCCGTCCTGGGCCGTGCCGTGGCGGGCAGTGCCACGCGCGTGCGCATCAGCCGGTCCATGAAGGCCAGCGCAAAGCCGTAGTTGCCATTGGGCCGGGCATGGTGCAGATGGTGGCGCCGGCTGGCGGCCAGCGCATGCGTGTCGGACACCCCGGGAAAGAAGTCGTAGTTGGAGTGGCCTATGACGTTCAGCAGCAGGCTGAGTACCGGCACCGAGGCCAGCGACCAGAAACTGAAGTCATGCACCACCATGGGCAGCAGGATGACGTTGCCCAGCATCAGCGCCTCGATGGGATGGAAGCTGTAGGTGGACCACGGCGTGGTGACGATGGAGCGGTGGTGGTCACCATGAAAGCGCCCCAGCAGCCGCGTATGCAGCAGGCGGTGGTTGATCCAGAAATGCACATCGTTCCAGATCAGCAGCACCACGATTTCGACGGCAATGCGCCAGGGGCCTGCATCGGGCTCCAGCCGCGCCCAGCCCAGTTGCAGAAGGCCCCAGGGCACGATCATGCCGATGCCGAAGATCAGCACCGAATGCAGCGACTGGCGCCATTCGCGGCGCAACTGGTCGGGCTTGAGCGGGCGCGTGTCCAGCACGCGGCCCACGCCGCGCCGCTGCAGCCAGCGCGTGAGCGCCGTCATGCCCCAGCCGCCGGCCGTGTACAGCACGCCGAAGAAGAGCAGGCCCCAGGCCATGACCTGCCAGGCGTTGAGTTCGGTGAAGGCTTGGGCAGCGGTCATGGCAGTGTGATCGAGCACGTCATTGCGCGTGGATTCCCTGTTCGCGGATGATGCGGCCCAGTGCCGTCACGTCCTGGCGTATGCGCAGGGCCAGGCCCTCGGGCGAGCTGCCGACAGCCTGCCAGCCCTGGGCGGCCAGGCGTGCACGCATCTCGGGCGAGCGCACGATCTCGCTGACCGCTTCGGCCAGCTTCTGCACATGGGCGGCGGGCATGGCCTTGGGCGCGGCCACGGCGTTCCAGATCTCCAGATCGAAATCCCCCACGCCCAGCTCCTTGAGGCTGGGCAGTCCCGGCGCCAGCGGGCTGCGCGCGGCCGAGGTCACGGCCACGCCGCGCAGCTTGCCGGCCTGCACCTGGGCCATGGCCAGCGCGGGCGGCAGCATGGACAGCTGCAGGTCGCCGCCCTGGATGGCGTTGAACACCTGCGGATAGCCGGGGTAGGGAATGTGTTCGGGCCTGAGCGCGGAGCGGCTCTTGAGCAGCTCCATGCCCAGGTGGCCCACCGTGCCCACGCCAGGGGAGCCGTAGCTCCAGCGGCTGCCGGCCTGGGCCGCGGCTTCCAGGAAGGCCCGGCCCTCGGGCGCGCCGGCCGGAGCCACCAGCACCAGGGGCGCCACGCCGATCAGGCTGACGGGCTGCAGGTCCTTCACAGGGTCGTAGCGCACGGCGGGGTTGAGCAGGCGGGCAATCGTCAGGTTGCCGTTGATCATCACGCTGAAGGTATGGCCGTCGCGCGCACGGGCCACCTGCTCGCCTGCGATGTTGCCGCCTGCGCCCACCTTGTTCTCGACGATGACGGGCTGGCCCAGGCGCTTTTCCAGCGGCTCGGCCAGTGCGCGCGCCGTGAGGTCCGGGGAAGATCCTGCGGGAAAGCCGACGATCAGGTGCAGCGGCTTGCTGGGCCAGTTGTCGCCCGCCACGGCAGCGCAAGGCAGCAGGGCCGAAGCCAGGGCGGTGGCCAAGGCATTGGCGAAGAGGCGGCGTAGTGGCGAGATGGCGCTGGCGGGCATGGGGTACGTGGGGGCCGCAAAGGCTGCGGGCAATAAAAAACCCGGAGATTATCCGGGTTTGTCGTGAAGCGGCCTGTCAGCCCAGGCCGTCAGGCCATCAGGCGAACTCGGCCAGGGCCTTCTTCATCTTCTTCATGGCAGCCACCTCGATCTGGCGGATGCGCTCGGCGCTGACACCGTAGACGGCGGCCAGCTCATGCAGCGTCATGCCGCCCGAGCCGTCGTCGTTGACCTTGAGCCAGCGCTCCTCGACGATGCGGCGGCTGCGGTCGTCCAGCGAATCCAGCGCCATGGCAATGCCGTCGGTGGCCAGGTGGTCGCGCTGGCGCGACTCGATCATGGCCGTGGGTTCGTGGGCGCCATCGGCCAGGTAGGCGATGGGGCCGAAGGCCTGCTCGCCATCGTCGCTGGGCGAGGGGTCCAGCAGCACGTCGCCACCGGCCAGGCGCGTTTCCATCTCCATGACTTCTTCGCGCTTGACGTTGAGCTTCTCGGCCACGGCGTCGATCTCGCCCGAGGTCAGCGTGTCACGCAGCATGGCGCCGTCCTCGGCCATGGCGGCGTCGGACTTCAGGCCCTGCTTCATGGAACGCAGGTTGAAGAACAGCTTGCGCTGGGCCTTGGTCGTGGCGACCTTGACCATGCGCCAGTTCTTGAGGATGTACTCGTGGATCTCGGCCTTGATCCAGTGCATGGCGTAGCTCACCAGGCGCACGTTCTGATCGGGGTCGAAGCGCTTGACGGCCTTCATCAGGCCCACGTTGCCTTCCTGGATCAGGTCGCCGTGCGGCAGGCCGTAACCCAGGTACTGGCGCGAGATGGACACCACCAGGCGCAGGTGGGACATCACCAGACGCCCTGCGGCGTCCAGATCGCTGTGTTCTTTGAGCTTGCGGGCGTAGTCCTGCTCTTCCTCAAGGGTGAGCATGGGCAGGCGGTTGACCGCGGAAATGTAGGCATCCAGATTGCCCAGAGGCGGCACCAGGGCCCAGGGGTTAGCGGGTGCCAAGGTGGTCGCAATGGAGCCGGAGGCGTTTGTCATTGCAGAGTTCCTTTCTTCCATTCCTTCATATTAGCACTCGTTATGACCGAGTGCTAAAGCCAAAGTTCCGTGGGTTTTTCAGACGGTTGCACTCATTTTTGGAGTGCCAAAAGTCGTTTGTGCCTAGTCTGAGCGATTTTTGGAAACCCTGCTTGCCAGCGGTGGGCGCATATTGCTGGGAGAGCATTACAGTTTTTCCAGCAGGCTTCCAATCTGCCGGCCCAGTTGCAGCAAGGCCGGGTGCAGCTCCTGCACGATGGCCGGCAAAGGCTCCGTGGTGGAGACGCTGCAGTTCAGGACATAGATGGCATCGGGTGTCACCAGCGGCGTGGCCAGCGCAACCACTTCCGGCTGCCACGATGCGGCGCAGAAGCCTTGGCTTTTAACGGACTTGATCGCCGCCTGGATCTGCTGCTCCAGCGCAGGCCATTGGGCGCCTCTCTTGAGCCTGAAGCTGTCGAGCAAGGCCTTGCGCCTGGCCGATGGCGCCGCTGCCAGGTAGGCGCGCCCCAGCGACGTCAGTTCCATGGGAACACGCTGCCCCGAGACCACATGCCTGAGCACGATCCGGCGGTTGTAGCGGATGGATTCCAGGTAGACCATCTCGTCCCTGTCGGGACATGCCAGGCCCACGTTGATCCGGCGTGTCTCGGCGAGGGTGCGCATCAGGGGCGCCGCAATCGACAGCACCGTCGAGCCCGTGCGCATGGCGTGCGCCAGGCTCAGGACCGCCGGGGCCAGGCGAAAGGCCCGGCTTGGGTGGTCGGCCTGCAGCATGCCGCAGCCCACCAGGGTCTGCGTCAGCCGGGTGACCGTGGCCTTGGACAGGCCGGTGCGTTCCGCCAGGTCGCTGTTGCCCAGCAGTTCCGAGCCGGGCCTGAACGCACGCAGTATTTCGACGCCTCTTTCCAGGGAGCGGTTGCTCGGGGACTGTCCCGGCTTGTCATGGAGGATGGGGGATCGCCTGTTCGTCATGCTGCTGCCGCTGGTGGGGGAACGCGCTTGCCCCGGTGTCGAAAGCTGTGTTCTTCCTGCCCGGGTACGGGCGCCTGATGGAAGCCAAGTATTCCACCGAATGCAAGGGAAATGCAGCCGCAGGCTCTGGCGCGCCCGCTTTGGAATTTCACTGGTTGGAATATGGGGGGTCACAAGTGCGGTGCGTTTCCCTAAGCTTTCACAAGCCAGTCGCCAGCGTCATCGCAACGCTGGCGCAGTGACCGGACCTCTGTCCATAGAACCAGGAGACACACCATGCCCAGTTTCGCCGCCCGCCGTTGTGCAAGGGCCATTGCGTTCATTGCCGTGCTCGCGACTGTCTGCAGCGCAGCATCTGCAGCCTTCCCGGAAAAGCCCGTGCGCCTCGTCGTGCCCTTTGCGCCAGGCGGTGGAACGGACCTGATCGCCCGCACGCTGGGGGCCGAGATGGCCAAGGACCTGGGCCAGCCCGTCATCGTGGACAACAAGCCCGGTGCCGGCACGATCATCGGCACCGACAACGTTGCCAAGAGTGCGCCGGACGGATATTCCTTGGTCGTGGCTTCGTTCGCGCACGCCGTCAATCCGGCGTTGCAGGCCAAGCTGCCGTACGGGAGCAACAAGGCCTTTGCTCCGGTGATCCTGATCGGCCGCGGCCCCAACGTGCTGGTGGTGCCCTCCGCCAGCCCGTACAAGACGGTGGCGGACGTGATGGCCGCCGCCAAGGCCAGTCCCGACAAGCTGACCTATGCCTCGCAGGGCGCCGGGACTTCGGCGCATCTGGCGGGTGAGCTGTTTGCCAACCTTGCCAAGGTCAGGCTCACCCATGTGCCCTACCGCGGCGCAGGCCCGGCGCTCACCGATCTCATGGGCGGGCAGGTGGACATGATGTTCGCCACGGCGGCTGCGGTGTCCACCTTCATCGACAACGGCAAGCTGCGCGTGCTGGGGGTCACCACGGTCGAGCCGTCTGCGGCCTTCAAGAACGTGCCACCCATCGCCGTCACCGTCCCGGGCTACCGCGTCGAGAGCTGGTACGGCCTGTACGCGCCGGCAGCCACACCTGCCGCCGTGATCGACCGCCTGAACGCCGCAGCCCGCAAGGCGGCCCGCTCGCCGGACTTCGTTCGCAAGCTGGAGCACGAGGGCCTGATGGTCAATGCCGGACCTGCGGCGGAACTGGACACCTATGTGCAGGCCGAGGAAAAGCGCTGGGCGCAGATCGTCAAGCAAAACAACATCCATCCCGATTGATCGCACTGGCTGCGATCGCTTTCAAAGCACTCCATGAACTACGAACTGATCCAACTGAATGTCGCCGATGCGGTGGCAACCGTGACCCTGAACCGCCCCGACAAGCGCAACGCCATGAGTGACGACATGCGCACCGAGTTCATCGATGCCCTGGAGCGCGTGGCGGCAGACAAGGCCATCAAGGCCCTGGTGCTGACAGGCGCGGGCAAGGGATTTTGCGCAGGCGGGGACATTGCCGGAATGCAAAGGCGCATGAATGCTCCCGCGGGCGAGGTGGGCTTCAACGGCTGGCAGCGCCAGCAGCGCGTGCACCATGTCCAGGCCCTGCTGCACACCATGCCCAAGCCCGTGATCGCCGCCGTCAACGGCGCAGCGTCGGGCCTGGGGGCAGACACGGCGCTGGCCTGCGACTTCGTGATCGCCAGCGAATGGGCCAGCTTCGCGTGGAGCTATGTGCTGCGCGGCATCATCCCGGACGGCGGCGGCATGTACTTCCTGCCGCGCCGTGTGGGCCTGGCCAAGGCCAAGGAGCTGATCTTCACGGGCCGCCAGGTCAAGCTGCCGGAAGCCCTGGCCCTGGGCATCGTGGACCGCCAGGCCAGTGCCGAGACCTTGGTGGCAGACGCCCAGGCCTGGGCGCGCGAGCTGTCCTCGGCTTCTTCCACCGCGCTGGCCTTGACCAAGACCATCCTGAACCAGAGCTTCGAGCTGTCTTCGCACGATGTCTTCGCCCAGGGTAGCCAGGCCCAGGGCATCTGCTACACCAGCAGTGAACACCGCGCATCGGTGGAGGCCTTCCTGGCCAAGACGGCCGGCAAGGAGTGATGCCATGAGCGAAGCCATTGCCAAGCTGCTGTCGCCGCGCAGCGTCGCCGTCATAGGCGCCTCCGCCGACCTGAAAAAGACCACGGGCCGCCCGGTGGCCTACCTGCAAAAGCACGGGTTTGCCGGCCGCATTCTTCCCGTCAATCCGCGCGTGGAGCGCATCGGCGATCTGCCCTGCTATCCCGATGTGGCCTCGTTGCCTGAAGTGCCTGATGTGGCCGTGGTGCTGCTTGGCGCCGAGCGTGCGCACCAGGCCGTCAGGGAGCTGTCGGCGCTGGGCTGCGCGGCAGCCATCGTGCTGGCCAGCGGCTACACGGAAACGGGCGAGGACGGGGCGCACCGCCAGCGGCAGCTGATCGAGGCGGCCGGCAGCATGCGCCTGCTGGGGCCCAACACCATCGGGCTGGTCAACCTGACCGACCGGATCGTGCTGTCGCCCTCGGGCGCGCTGGAGATGGACGAGTTCCCCGTCGGAGGCATCGGCGTCGTCTCGCAAAGCGGCGGCATCCTGGGCTCGCTGCTGTCGCGTGCCGCCGCGCGTGGCATCGGCCTGTCCAAGCTCATCTCCACCAGCAACGAAGTGGATCTGGAACTGGCCGACTTCATAGACCACCTGGCCGATGACCCGGCCACCAAGGTGATCGCGCTGTATGTGGAGACGGTGCGCCATCCCGCCAGGTTCCGTGCCGCCTGCCTGAAGGCCGCGCGTGCCGGCAAGCCCGTGGTGGCCTTCAAGATCGGCCGCTCCGAGGCCGGCGCCAAGGCCGCCGTATCGCACACGGGCGCCATGGCCGGTGCGGATCGCATGTACGACGCGCTGTTCCGGCAGGTCGGCGTGATCCGTGCGCAAAGCTTTGCCGACCTGCTGGACGTGCCCGCTGCGCTGGCCACGGGCCGCAGGCTGCGTGGCAGGCGCATCGCCATCCTGACTTCCACCGGCGGTGCGGGCACCCTGGTGTCGGACGATCTGGGCGTGGCCGGATTCGACACGCCGGCCCCTGACCAGGCGACGGCCGACGCACTGCGCGCGCTGCAGACCGGCAGCGAGGCCGTGCTGGACCGCAACCCCATCGACGTGACCCTGGCGGGCCTGCGTCCCGACCTGCTGCGCGGCGCCATCCATGCCTTGCTGGCAAGCCCCAGCTACGACGCGCTGGTGATCATCGTCGGCTCCTCCAGCCTGGCCATGCCCGAGCTGCTGGCCGGTGCCATCCAGGACTGCCTGCCCCACTCCGACAAGCCGGTGCTGGCCTACGTCAGCCCGCATGCGCCGGAGATCGGCGCGCTGCTCACGCAACGCGGCGTGCCGGCCTTCGCTGCGGCGGAAAGCTGCACGGCCGCGCTGGCGGGCATGCTGCACGTCAACGGCTTCCAGGGTGCGCCTTCCGAGCCGGTCGTCGGCAAGGACACCCTGCAGGAACCGGATCTGCCCGTTGGCTGCCTCGATGAAGCGCAGGCCAAGGCCGTTTTCCGCCGTTTCGGCGTGCCGTGCGCGGCCGAGCGTGTGGTGTGCACCGCCGAAGAGGCCGAAGCCGCCGCGCGCGAACTGGGCGGCCGGGTGGTGCTCAAGATCCTTTCGTCCCGGATCACGCACAAGAGCGATGTGGGCGGTGTCGCCGTCGGCCTGACTGCGCAAACCATAGGTGCCCGGTGGGGCGCGATGGTGGACGACGTGCAGGCCAGGGCGGGCGTGCGCCCGGACCGGTTCCTGGTGCAGCAGATGGTGGCCGGCGGCATCGAGCTGATTCTTGGCCTGCACAAGGATGCGCTGGGCACCGCCGTGATGCTGGGCATGGGAGGCGTGACGGCCGAGCTGTTCCAGGACACCACGCTGCGGTTGCTGCCGGACGACGGCTCACAGCTGGGGGTACTGAGCCTGTCTGACGCGCTGGAGATGGCCAGGGAGCTCAAGACCTGGCCGCTGCTGGACGGCTTTCGCGGCCGGCCCAGGGCCGATGTCGATGCGCTGGCCCATGCCATCGTCGCGTTCTCTGCAATGGCCGCCCGGCTTGGCGACCGCGTGATCGAAGCGGAGATCAACCCGGTGTTCGTGCTGCCGCAGGGCCAGGGCGTGTGCGCTGCCGATGGTGTGCTGGTTCTGGCCTGAGGGCGCCAGGTACTGCACATTTCTTCCAAAAAAAAAGACTGCCTCATTGAGGGCCAATCCAAGGAGACCACGCATGCATGCGACCGAAGTGTTCGGGCAGTTTGCCGCTCAATACCACCGTACCGAGCTTCCCGAAGCCGTCATCCACCATGCCAAGCGTGCCGTGATCGACTGGTATGCCGCTTTGTTCCCGGGGCTGGGCGCGGCCCCTCTTGCACAGTTGGAGCAGGTGCTTGCCGAGGATCTGGACCGCGGGTCCTGCCGGCTTGGAAACGGCCGCATGACCACGGCGCGGGCGGCGGCACTGTTCAACGGTTCGGCGGCCCATGCCGCCGAGGTGGACGACAGCTTCCGCGATGCCATGTACCACCCCGGGGCCGCAACCATTGCGGCGGCGTTGGCGGCAAGCCAGCAGGCAGGGGCGAGGGGCCTGGACTTCCTGCGTGCCGTGGTGCTGGGCTATGAGGTCTCCACCCGCATTGGCGTGACCCTGGGCCGGGCCCACTACCGCTTCTGGCACAACACCGGCACCGTGGGCGTCTTCGGGGCAGCGGCGGCCGCAGGGTATGCGCTGCGGCTGGATGCGGGGCAATTCGCCCATGCACTGGCCACGGCGGCCACCTTCTCTGCCGGGTTGCAGCAGGCATTTCGCATGGATTCGATGTCCAAGCCCTTGCATGCCGGGCGCGCAGCGGAGGCCGGCCTGCTGGCCGCGCAGCTTGCGCACCAGGGGGTGACGGGATCGCTGGACGTGCTGGATGGAGAGCTGGGCCTGGGCCGCGCAGTCAGCGACGGACCCGACTGGTCAGACATCGGTGCGACGCTGGGCAGGGACTTCCACATCACCCGGCTCACCTTCAAGAACCACGTCGGCTGCGGCCATACGTTCGCCGCCATCGACGCCGCGCTGGCCTTGCGCAGCCAGCATGCCCTGCGGGCGGACGACATCTGCAGCGTGGCCGTGGCCACCTATGGCCCGGCCCTGGATATCGCCTGCTACACCGATCCTGCGACGGAAAACGAAGCCCGCTTCAGTCTTCGTTTCGTGGTGGCCACGGCCCTGGTCCATGGCAGCGTGCGGCTTTCGGCGTACACCCCGGAGCGCCTGGCCGATCCCGCCGTTCGCGCATTGCTTGGGCGTGTCCAGGTGGCCGTGGACCCGCAAATCGACCGGGCCTTTCCGGGAAAGAGATCGGCGCGCGTGGAGATCGTCAACAGGGATGGCCGCTGCCATGGCTGGTTCCAGCCGGACCGCAAGGGCGATCCCGAGCTGCCGTTGTCGGATGGGGAGCTGGAGGACAAGTTCATCGAGCTTGCCGCGCCCGTCGCTGGCGAGGGACGTGCCCGGCAACTGCTTTCCAACATCTGGGAGCTTGAACGGGCGGGCTGCCTTGCAGGCCTCGCGGCCTGACAGGGCTGCATCGCTTGTGGATTGCAGCCTGGCCTTCAGCAGGCCTGTGACAGCTGCTCCAGGATCGCCGGGTTCTCCAGGGTGGAGGTGTCCTGCACGATGGGCTCGCCGCGTGCAATGCTGCGCAGCAATCGCCGCATGATCTTGCCGCTGCGGGTCTTGGGCAGGTTGTCTCCGAACCGGATGTCCCTGGGCTTGGCGATCGGCCCGATCTCCTTGGCCACCCACTCCCGCAGCAGCCTGGCGATGTCGGCCGCCTCGGCGCCGCTGGGCCGCGAACGCTTGAGGACGACGAAGGCGCATATGGCCTCTCCCGTCGTGTCATCGGGCCGCCCCACGACGGCGGCCTCCGCCACCAGGTCGGTCATGGCCACCAGGGCGGACTCGATCTCCATCGTGCCCATGCGGTGACCGCTGACGTTGAGCACATCGTCGATGCGGCCGGTGATGGTGAAGTAGCCGGTGCGCGCATCGCGGACCGCACCGTCTCCCGCCAGGTAGTAGCGGCCCTTGAATTCTTCGGGAAAGTAGCTGGCGACAAACCGCTCGGGATGGCCCCAGATGTTCCTGATCATGGAGGGCCAGGGGCGCTTGATCACCAGGATGCCGCTGTCGCCCCAGGGCAGCTCGTTGCCGGCCTCGTCCACCACGGCGGCGGCAATGCCCGGGAAGGCCAGCGTGCAGGAGCCGGGCACCAGGTCCGTGGCTCCGGGCAGCGGCGTGATCATGTGCCCGCCCGTCTCCGTCTGCCAGAACGTATCGACGATGGGGCAGCGGCACCTGCCCACCTGCTCGTGGTACCAGTGCCAGGCGGCGGGATTGATAGGCTCGCCCACGGACCCCAGGATGCGCAGGCTGCCCAGGTCGTAGCGCGCGGGATGCACCTGCGCATCGGCGTCGGCGGCCTTGATCAGCGAGCGAATGGCCGTGGGCGCCGTGTAGAAGACCGTCACCCCATGGGCCTCGATCATTTTCCAGAAGCGTCCCGCGTCCGGGTAGGTGGGCACGCCCTCGAACACCACCTGCGTGGCGCCCAGCGCCAGCGGGCCGTAGGCGATATAGGTATGGCCGGTCACCCATCCGATGTCCGCCGTACACCAGAAGATGTCGGAGGGCTGCAGGTCGAAGGTCCAGGCGCAGGTCACGGCGGCATGCAGCAGATAGCCTCCCGTGGCGTGCTGGACGCCCTTGGGGGTTCCGGTGGAGCCCGAGGTGTACAGCAGGAACAGCGGATGCTCGGCCGGCACCCATTCCGGTTCGCAGACATCGCTCTGGGCTGCGGTGATTTCTTCAAGCCACAGGTCCCGGGGCTGGTGCATGGCGATGGCGGCGCCCGTGCGCCGTGCCACCAGCACGTGGCGGACCTGCTCGCAGCCGGACTGGGCCAGGGCCTCGTCCACGATGCTCTTGAGGGGCAATTGCCGTCCTCCCCGCACTTGCTGGTCTGCCGTGATGACGGCGCAGGCACCCGTGTCCGCAATGCGGTCGCGCAGCGCCGTGGCGGAGAAGCCGCCGAACACCACGCAGTGAATGGCACCTATGCGTGCACAGGCCTGCATGGCGGCCACGCCGTCAATCGACATGGCCATGTAGATGACGACGCGGTCGCCCTTGCCGACGCCCAGGCTGCGCAGGGCGTTGGCCAGGCGATTGACCCTGGCGAGAAGCTGCGCATAGGTCACCTGCGTCACCGCGCCGTCATCGGCTTCGAAAATGAGGGCCGTGCGCTCGCCCAACCCCCGCTGGATGTTGCGCTCCAGGCAGTTCCAGCTGGCGTTGAGCGTGCCGTCATTGAACCATTCGTAGAACGGGGCGCGGCTTTCATCGAGCACGCGCGTGAACGGGTGCTTCCACGCGACGAACTCGCGCGCGAGCCGGCCCCAGAACGCCTGGGGGTCGGCGTCCGCCTCCGCGACGAGCCGGTCATAGGCGGCGCGCCCGCTCACGCGCGCATTGCGGGCCAGCTCTGCAGATGGGGGATAGGACGGTGCAAGGGACGGTGCAAGGTCTTGGCTCATGGTGGTTGTCTCCTGGGTCTAGAAATCAAGGGGCACGAAGCCGGTGCAAAAAGCTCAGGCGCAAAGGCTGCGGCGCAAGGCTCCGGGGCTTCAGTCCCCGCAGTGCCTGCCTATCCAGCCTGCAATGGCCGCCGCGCTGCGGAAGTCGTCGCAGGAGCGGGCCGGAATGTCCGGATGGCGCTGGTTCCACAGGCGTGCCAGCGCCTGGCCGGGGCCGATTTCCAGAACGCACCGCACCTGGCGTGCGGCAATGCTGTCCATGCAGTCGTCCCAGTGCACCGTGCCCGCTATCTGCTCGGACAGGGCTGCACGGGCTCCTGCGGCATCACGCACCCGCCGGGCCGTGTTGCTGAACAGCGCCACGGCGGGCGCGTGCACGGCCACCTGGCCCAGGTCCTGTGCGAAGGCCTGTGCGGCCTGTCGCATCCACGGGGTGTGGGACGCCACCTGCACGCGCAGCCGGGTGGCATGCGCGCCCTGGCGGGCCGCCAGCGCCTGCGCCTGCTCCAGCGCCGCATGGGGGCCGCCCAGGATGAGGTTCTCTGGGCCGTTGCGTATGGCCACGGCCAGCCCGGTCGTCTCCAGCAGGGCGGCCATGCGTGCGGGCGGCAGGCCGCTGACGGCCAGCAGCCCGCCGCCGGGCATTTGCTGCGCGCAGCGGTCCATGGCCGCCGCGCGGCGCGTGGCCAGGGCAACGATGTCGCAGGCATCCAGCGCGCCCGCGGCACCGAATGCGGGCAGTTCCCCCACGCTGTAGCCCGCCACGGCCGAAGGCGCGGGCAGTTGCGGGGACAGCTGCATCCACGCGGCCATGGCCAGGCCCGCCAGCAGCGGCTGGGCCACGGCGTTGGACTCGGCCCACGGCGCATCGGCCAACCTGTCGCGCCAGTGCGAAACCTGCAGCTGTTCGCAGACTGCCTGTGTCCATGCATCGTCCGCCAGCCAGGGGAGCATGGCGGGATGCTGCGTACCCTGGCCCGAAAACAGCAGTGCAAAGCTCATGGCCGCTCGCAGACACGCAGCACCCAGCAGGCCGCCGCCAGGGTATCGGCCGCGCCGCCCGGCGAAAGGCGGCGCGCCACGAAATCGTCGCAAATGGCCTGCGCCCTGGACAGGCCTTCGGGATGCGCGCAGCCGCCCGCCTGGAGAAAGCGCCGCGCGGCATCCTGGCCATGGCGCAGCCCCTGCATGCCCGCGCGGTGGGCCAGGTTGCAGTCGTCCAGCACCGCCATGATGTGGAACAGGGCCTCCAGCCGCGCCAAGGGAGCGGGCAGCCCGCTGGCATGCGCTCTGGCCAGCGCCGGCACGGCGGTCTCGAACAGGATGGGGAAACCCAGGGCAGCCTCCTGCGAGGCGCCCCGCAGGCCGTGGCGGCGCGCGGCGATGCCGCCGGGCAGGGCGGAGGTCCGCAGGCTGCGCTGCTGCAGCGCCTCCCCCCAGTGGCGGCACAGGGCCTCGCGCAGCCATGCGGCGCCGGGAATGCAGGCCTGCTCGGCCAGCACCGCGCCGCCGGCCGCGCACAGCAGACCCAGCATGAAGACGGCGCCACGGTGGGTGTTGATGCCGCCGGTGGCGGCCAGCATGCGCTGCTCCGCCTCGATGCCCAGGCGCTCCAGCACGGGAAACGATGCGCCCTGGCTGCCTGCCTGGGCCATTTTGGGGAAGTAGCTGCGCAGCGCGAACAGGCTGCGCATGAAGCTGTGGGCATCCATGTCGTCATGGCTGCCGCGGTCCACCAGGGTCACCAGGCCGGGCTTGGGTGTCAGCGACAGCTCGTCGTAGAGGGCCAGCGTGGCCGCGCGGCCGATATGCCCGGTCGATGGCAAGGTCCGGGCCGGGTGGAGAAGGGCAGGTTTCATGCAGGAACTCCAGGCGCCGCAGCCGACGCACACCAGTCATGGTCTTCACGCAGTGCCACCCCGTGCAGGCCCTTGACCAGGACCGATCGCACCTTGCCTGCACGCCAGGCGGCCCATTCGCGCCAGACCACGGCCCAGCCGCCGGGAAACACCAGCTCGGCATCCACGCGCGGGCCTTCCTGCGGCATGGCCTGCAGCAGGCTGGCCAGCCGATCGCCCTGTTCGGCGCCATCGACCGGCACCCAGAGGTCGATGTCCGAGCCGGGCCGCAGATAGGGCAGGCCCGTGATGCACTGCCATCCGTGGCTGCCGAAGACAAAGCCCGTCGCACCGGCCGTGTGCAATCGCTGCTGCAAGGAGTCCAGCGCCTGCCGCAGGGCGCCGGACACCGCCAGGGGCGAGGCCATCAGCCCATCCAGCGAGGGAAATTCGCGGGTGCCGATGGCCGCGCCGCGCGCCACATCGAAGCCCATGCGCCGCCGCTGCCAGCGCCCGGGCGCAGGCAGGCCCAGCGCCATCAGGCCGGCGGCGGCATGGTCGGCCGACTGCCGCGCGACCACCAGCGGCAGTGCATGGTCGCGCCAGTGCGTGAGGATCTCGCGCGCCTGCGCATCCCAGGGGCGTTCCAGCAGGTCCGCCCAGGCCTGCGGGCCCAGGTCCACCAGCTGGTGGCGGTGCAGGGTGTCCAGCATGCTGCGGCCTGCCTTCATCCAGCGGCCAGGACGCGCTGCACCACCTCGGCGGCCAGCTTGCGGCCGCCGCGCTCGGCGCCGTCCAATGCGCGCATGTCCTCGCGCGGGCTGTGGGCCAGGGCGTCGCGCAGCGCCGCCTGCAGATCGCCTTGCCACAGGCCGCGCACGCCGCCCATGGCCACGTAGTTGCCCACGCCGGGTGCGAACACCGGGTTGGACTCGGACAGGGCATTGAGCAGGGATTCGGGCAGCTTGGTGATGCGCGACATGGCGGGGATGCGCATCACGCGGATCTCGGCTTCGGGCAGGGCGTAGCAGGCATCGGCGATCAGGCCCGAGGTGATGAAGCCGCCCGACAGCGCCTGGTCATAGACCAGGCCGATGACGCGGTGGCCCCGGCGCCGAGCCAGGTCGATGCAGGTGCCCAGGTGGGCCATGGCGCGGTTGATGCCCAGCAGCTCGTCATGGCGGCGCAGTTGCTGGCCCTGCGTGTCGATCAGCAGCACGATGGGGCGGCCAGGGTGCGCGCCGACCGTCTCCAGCACCACCCGGGCCTGGGCCAGGGCCAGCCGCACGCCGATGGGCGCGTGGCCCGTGGTGCCGACGATGGCGAGGGTCTGGCCATCGAACACGGCGTGGCCTTCGAGGAAATCGCCGTTGGCCTGAATCTGGTGGCCCGGGCCGAACAGGTGCTCGGCAAGTGTGTTCCATTGCATGGCGGCTACTCCTGTGAAATGCCCGTGGCGGGCGTCGTGCGCAAGGCACGCACGGCGGCGGCGTCCAGGTCGGGCACGCGCCAGGCGTCGGGCACGCCCAGGGCCTGCCACAGGCGCATGGCCTCGTCCTGCGGGCCGATGGCGCTGCCCGCCTTGAGGGCGTCCAGGGTGTCCAGCCGCGCGCGCAGCAGCGCATGCTCGTGCAGCAGCCCTTCAAGAGTCACCGGACGGGAGTGGTCCAGCGCGGCGATGGCGGCGGCGCGGAAGGCCTCGACATCGTCGGCCACCAGCGCATCGCAGTCGCCGCACAGCCAGCGGTGCTTGCCGCCGGTGGTGCGCCAGACCAGGGCGCGATCGCGCGCATCGAATTCATCGACGCCGTGCGAGGCCTCGATCACTTCCGGTCCCGACATGGCCAGGCGGCCTATGTCGCTCATCACCACCTGGTCGGCGCAGCGCGCCACGATGCCCATGCCGCCGAAGCAGCCGTTGGCCCCGCCGATGAGGACCACCACAGGGATGCCAGAGGCGCGCACGTCCAGCAGGGCGCGCATGACCTCCGACACCGCGATCAGCCCGGCATTGGCCTCATGCAGCCGAACGCCGCCCGACTCGGCCAGCAGCAGCACGGCCGCGGGCCGCTCCAGCAGGGCGCGGCGCAGCAGGCCCACGAGCTTGGCGCCATGCACCTCGCCCACGCCGCCGCCCATGAATTCGCCCTCCTGCGCGGCCACGAACACCGTGCGCCCGCCCAGCAGGCCCCGGCCGATGGCCACGCCGTCGTCAAAGGCGCTGGGCACGCCCAGCTGTGCCAGATGCGGGCTGGTCAGACGCTCGGAGGGCGGCAGCCATTCATGGAAGCTGCCGGCATCCAGCAGCTTCGCCAGGCGCTCGCGCGCCGTGCATTCCGCGTAGCTGATCATGGCTGGCCTCCCTGCAGTTCGGCCAGGGCCTGGTCCAGCCGCAGGCTGACCACGGCCGGCGTGGCCCCCATGTCGTTGATGGACACGCGCACGCCGCCCACGGGGTGGCGCTCGCGGAAATCCTCCACCACGGCCTGCCATATGGCGCCGAAGCCGTGTGCCGAGGTCTGCACCTGCACTTCGCAGCCATCGCCGCCCGTGCTCTCCAGCATCACCTCCAGGTTGCCCGAGCCGACCACGCCGACCAGGACGGGGGCAAAGCCGCCGGCCGGCCGGCCGCCTGCGAAGCAATAGCTCAGGGACTCCAGCCCTGCGGGTATCTCGCTCATATCGTCTCTCCTACCAGTTCCTGAATCGGCGGGGAGGCTGGTACAGCCCGCCCGAGGCCTGGGCCAGATCGCGCATGCTGCGCGCGGCCAGCAGATTGCGCGTGGCCTGGCGCGGGTCGATGCCCAGGTCCTGCGGACGGCGGATCACCCCGCGGTCGCGCAGGTTCTCCACCATGCGACGGTCGCGCGCCAGGCCCACGGCCGTGTAGCCGGCCACGCCGCGGATGGCCTGCTCGCGCTCTTCGTCGCTGCGGCACAGCAGCAGGTTGGCAATGCCTTCCTCCGTCAGGATGTGGGTCACGTCCTCGCCGTAGATCATGATGGGCGGCAGGTCCATGCCGGCCTGCTCCTGCAGCGTCCAGGCATCGAGCCGCTCCACGAAGGCGGGCTGCATGTGCTCGCGGAAGGTCTCCACCATCTGCACCACCAGCTTTTGCCCGCGCGGCGTGCCTGCCGCGCCGCTGCGGCCCGCCCGCGCCTCGCGCCCGGCCTTGAGCCAGGCGGCGCTGGCATGGCGCCGGCCGCGCGCGTCCGCGCCCATGTTGGGGGCGCCGCCGAAGCCGGCAATGCGCCCCAGCGTCGCGGTGGAGCTGTTGCCGTCCAGGTCGATCTGCAGCGTCGAGCCGATGAACAGGTCGCAGGCATAGTGGCCCGCCGCCTGGCAGAAGGCGCGGTTGCTGCGCAGGCTGCCGTCGGCGCCGGTGAAGAACACGTCCGAGCGCGCCCGGATGTAGTCCTCCATGCCCAGCTCGGAGCCGAACGAATGGATGGACTCCACCCAGCCGGCCTCGATGGCCGGTATCAGCGCCGGATGCGGGTTCAGCGCCCAGTGCCGCGCAATGCGGCCCTTCAGCCCCAGCGATTCGCCGTAGGTCGGCAGCAGCAGCTCGATGGCCGCCGTGTCGAAGCCGATGCCATGGTTCAGGCGCTGGACCTCGTACTCGGCGTAGATGCCCTTGATGGCCATCATGGCCATCAGCACCTGGATTTCGCTGATCTGGGCCGGGTCGCGCGTGAACAGCGGCTCGATGACGTTGGGCCGGGGCGCCTGCACGACGAAATGCACCCAGTCCGAGGGAATGTCCACGCGCGGCAGCGCCGTGGTGGTGCCATCCACCATCTCGTTGACCTGGGCGATGACGATGCCGCCCGAAAAGGCCGTGGCCTCGACGATGGCCGGCGTGTCCTCGGTGTTGGGGCCGGTGTACAGGTTGCCCTGGGCATCGGCCGCGTGGGCCGCCACCAGGGCCACCTTGGGCGTCAGGTCCACGAAGTAGCGCGCGAACAGCTCCAGGTAGGTGTGGATGGCCCCGATCTCCAGCTGCCGGGCCGAGACCAGCTTGGCCAGCCGCGCCCCTTGCGGGCCGGAGAAGCTGAAGTCCAGCCGCCGCGCGATGCCGTTTTCAAACACATCCAGGTGCTCCGGCAGCGCCAGCACCGACTGCACCATGTGCAGGTCGTGCACCTGCTGCGGATCGAGCTGGACCAGGGCGCGGGCCAGGAAGTCGGCCTGCTTCTGGTTGTTGCCTTCGAGGCAGACGCGGTCGCCGGGCGCCAGCACGGCGTGCAGCAGCTCGGTGATGGCGCCGGCATCGACGCGCTTGCCGGCCAGACGCGGCCCGAGGGCGGCCCGGGCGCGCGCCAGCCTGGCGGCGCGCTCCCCGGCTTTGAGGTTCCAGGAGGGGTCAGTCATGGGATATCAGGGGTTGGCGTGACATGGAGGGGGCAGGGGGCGTGCGTCCCGGTCGAAGTGCCTGGCTAGAGGACCACGAACAGCAGCCACACGAGCAGCGGCGCCACCAGGGTGACAAGGCCGCCGTAGACCATCAGCTGGCGGAAGAAGCGGTCGCGATCCACGCCCTTGGCATTGGCCAGGACGAGGGCGCCGTTGGTCGAGAAGGGGCTGACATCCACGATGGTCGAGGACACGGCCATGGCCGCGATGAAGCCGACGGCGCTCACATCGGAGCCGCCCTGCAGGAAGGGCACGGCCAGCGGAATCAGCGAGCCCAGCACCGCCGTCGAGGAGGCGAAGGCCGACACCACGGCGCCCACGAAGCACAGCAGCAAGGCCGCCACCAGGGGCGAGGTCAGCTGCGCCACGCTGTGGCCTACGAAGTCGATGGTGCCCATCTTGTCCATCACGCCCACATAGGTGCTGACACCCACGATGAGCATGATCTCGGGCCAGGACACCTGGCCCAGCGCGCGCTTTTGCAGGTTGGGCGCCATCAGCGTCAGCACCAGGCCGATGGTGATGGAGACAAAGCCGATGTCCTGCTTGAAGAACAGGGTGAGGACCGCGAGCGCCAGCAGGCCGACCACGGTGGCCACCTGGTAGCTGCGCGATTGCGGGGCGGCGTCCTGTTCAGGGGCGGCGCGCATCAGCGAGTCGCTGGAGCGTGCAGCCGTGTTGCGCTCCTCGGACAGGGCCTCGCCTTCGGCGTCTCCATACACCTGGGCGCCGCCCTGGGCATGCGAGACGCGCGGCGTGGCGGGCACGCTGCCATCGGCGTCGGCCTTCATGCGCATCAGCCGGGCGCCGCCCATCAGGAAGAACAGCAGCACGGCCACGGCCAGGTTGACCCCCATGCTGGCCAGCATGGTGGCCATCTCGTTGAGCGGCAGGCCCGCCTTGGCCACGATCTTGTTGGTGATGCCGCCGTAGATGCTGATGGGCGAGAAGCCGCCGCCCTGCGCGCCATGGATCACCAGCAGACCCATCATCAGCGGATTGATGCCGTACTTGGCGGCAAAGCCCAGGGCAATGGGCGCGATGATGGCCACGGCCGCAGGGCTGACGGCGCCCACCGCCGTCAGCAGGGCCGCAATGAAGAACATGATCCACGGTATGGCGGCAATGCGCCCGCGCACGGCGCGCACCGCCATGCGGACCAGCCAGTCGATGGTTCCGTTGTTCTGCGCCAGCGCGAACAGGTAGGTGATGCCCGCCAGCGTCAGAAACAGGTCGGCGGGAAAGCCGCCAATGATGGCCTTGGTCCCCATGCCGGCCACCAGGGTGCCGACCAGGAAGGCCCCGACAAAGGCCAGCAGGCCCATGTTGATGGGCAGTGCCGTCGCCAGGACGAACATGCCTATCAACGCGCCAATCGATATCCAATGGGAATTCATGCGATGTCTCCGGTTTTTTATGCGCCTGCAATACGTGTGCATGCTGGTATGCACGGTACGCGGCGGCCCGGAGCGCATCAATAAAGCGCGAGCGCCAACAATTACGCAGAGAGAAACAATGAAGGGTTAACCCGGCGAAGCGGGGCTGTCGCCCCCGGTATGGCGGGTCAGCCGAGCTGCCCGTCCGCGAGCCGGCACACGCTGAGCAGGGCCAGCAGGTTGGGGTCGCGTTCGCGGGAGCGCAAAAAGGTCAGCACGATGGTCTGGCGCATCAGGTACCTGGCCTGCAGCGGTATCAGCTGCACCTTCTGCGGCATCACGCCGCGCACCCGCCCGGGCAGCAGCGTGTAGCCGACGCCGCCGCTGACCAGGTTCATCAGCGAGAAGATGTCATCCGTCTTCATCACCACGTTGGGCGTGAAGCCGGCCACCCGGAAGGACTCGATGAAGCCGCCATAGGTCGCAAAGCCTTCGCCCAGGCTCACGAAGTTCTCGCGCGCCATGGCGCCCAGATCGACCTCGGCCAGATGCGCATAGGGCGAGCCCACGGGCGCGGCAAAGAAAATGTCGTCCTCGAACAGCAGCTGCGTCTGCATGTCGGCGGCGTTGTCCGGCATGGCCATCAGCGCCGCGTCCAGCGTTCCGTTGCGCAGCCGCTCCAGCAGGCCGGCGTTCGAGCCCAGCACCAGTTCGGTCTGCAGATCGGGGCGGCGCAGCTTCAGCGCCATCACCAGCGCCGGCACGGTGCGGTTGGTCAGGGAGTACAGCGAGCCGATGCGGATGCGGTCCGCCGAGTAGCCTGCCACCTCGCGCGTGGCGCGTATGCCCTCGGACATGGTGGCCAGCACTTCCCTGGAGACATCGGCCAGGGTCTGCGCTGCCTCGGTGGGCTTGAGGTTGCGCCCCTCGTGCCGGAACAGGGCGCAGCGCATGCCGGCCTCCAGCGCGTGCAGGGCGCGGTGCACGCTGACCGAACTGGTCTCCAGCCGTTCCGCCGTCTTGGCGAGATTGCCTGTCTCCAGGAAGGCGAGCAGCACCTCCAGTCTGCGGAAGGTTATTTCGTCATCGATTCTCAGGCTCATGGCAACGTCACGCTCTCATCGTGGGGGACGGGCGGATTGTGGCGTTGATCGCGTTGCGTGCACAGACTCCGGTCTGTCCGGGGGCGCGGCCCCGGGCGGCTCACGATGCGGATTGGCTGCGCTGGATGCTGCGGATATCGAAGGCGCCGCCGGTCTGGGCCTGGTCGCTGGTGGTGACCGCCCGCTTGCCGAGCAGGGGGAAGACCAGCTCGGCAAAGCGGATGGATTCCTCCAGGTGCGGGTAGCCCGAAAGCACGAAGCTGTCCGCACCCAACGCGGCGTACTCGCGCAGGCGCTCGGCCACGGTGGCGGCATCGCCGACCAGGGCCGTGCCGGCGCCGCCGCGCACCAGGCCCACGCCGGCCCAGAGGTTGGGCGCCACCTCCAGCCGGTCGCGCCGCCCGCCGTGCAGCGCGGCCATGCGCGACTGGCCCACGGAGTCCATGCGCGCATAGCCGGCCTGGGCGCGGGCGATGTCCTCGTCGGTGAGCTTGCTGATCAGGCGCTCGGCATCGGCCCAGGCCTCTTCGTTGGTCTCGCGCACGATGACGTGCAGCCGCACGCCCAGGCGCACCTGGCGGCCCTGCTGCGCGGCGCGGCGGCGGATGTCGGCGAACTTTTCGGCCACGGCGGCGGGGGGCTCGCCCCAGGTGAGGTAGGCGTCCACCTGGCGCGCGGCCAGGTCATGGGCGGCGTCCGAGGAGCCGCCGAAGTACAGCGGCGGATGCGGCTTTTGCACCGGGGGAAAGAAGTTGCGGCCCTGCTTGACCTTGAAGTATTTGCCGTCGAAATCCACGGCCTCGCCGGCGAGCAGGCGGCGCCAGATGGTCAGGAATTCATCGGCGTAGGCATAGCGTTCGTCGTGGGCCAGGAAGATGCCGTCGGCCTCCAGCTCGGTGGCATCGCCCCCGGGCACCACGTTGAGCAGCAGGCGCCCGCCCAGGGCCTGGTCCAGCGTGGCGGCCTGGCGCGCGCTGGACACGGGCGCGCCCAGCGAGGTGCGCAGGGCCACCAGCAGCTTGATGCGCTGCGTGACGGGCACCAGGCTGGAGGCGACCACCCAGGGGTCCAGGCAGGAACTGCCGGTGGGGATCAGCAGGCCGTCGTAGCCCAGCTCCTCTGCCGTGACGGCGATCTGGCGCATGTAGGCGTTGGTGGGGGCGCGGCCGAAGTCGGAGGTGCCGAGGTAGCGCGTGTCGCCCGAGGTGGGCAGGAACCAGAAGATGTCTGGCGATGCGTGGGGGTCTTGGCTCATGGGATCTCCGGGGACGATGGAAAAGACGGTGGCGCGGCCTCGCCCGGCACCTGGCCCAGGCGCTGCAGCCGCGCGCGCACCACGCTGCGGCTGATGCCCAGCTGGCGCGCGGTCTGCACCTGGTTGCCGCGGTTGCGCTGCCAGGCCTTGAGCAGCAGGGCGCCCAGCACGTGCTGCTCCAGGCCTTCGGCATGCACGTCGCACAGGCTGTCCAGCGCTTCGCCCAGGGCCAGTTCGGCGGCGGCGGCCTGGGCGCCGTGTTCGGCCTCGCGTGTGGGGACGGGATCGGGCTCGCCCTGGCTGCTGGCGATGTGCAGGTCGCCCGCGCCGATGTGCATGCCCTGGGTCAGCAGCAGGCTGCGGTGGATGACGTTCTCCAGCTCGCGGCTGTTGCCGGGCCAGTCGTGCTCCAGCAGCTTGCGCTGCGCGTCCTGGCTCAGTGCCATGGGCGCGTAGCGCATGCGCTGGCAGTAGCTCTCGATGAAGTGGCGCGCCAGCGGCAGGATGTCGGCCGGGCGCTGGCGCAGCGGCAGCACGGTGAGGGTGACGACATCGAGCAGGTAGTACAGGTCTTCGCGAAAGCGCCGCGCCGCCACCTTGGTGTGCAGCGGCGCGCTGCTGGCCGCGAGCACGCGCACATCGGCCGGCGTGCGCTGGCTGGCGCCGATGCGGGTGACCGCCTTGTCCTGCAGCACGCGCACCAGCTTGCTCTGGATGTGCAGGGGCAGGTCGTCGATCTCGTCCAGCAGCAGGGTGCCGCCGTGGGCGTCCTCGAAGCGGCCGGGCAGGTTGCCGAAGGCACCCGTCAGCGCACCGCTTTCGTGGCCGAAGAGCTCGGCGTTGATCAGGGCCTCGGACAGCGCGCCGCAGTTGACGGCGACAAAGGGGCCGTGGCGGCGCGGGCTCAGGCGGTGGATGTGGCGGGCCACCATTTCCTTGTCGGCGCCGCTGTCGCCCAGGATGAGGACGCCGGCCTCGCTGGCGGCCACCTGTCCCATGGTCTTGAGCAGGGCCTGCGAGGCCGGGTCTTGCAGTATCCACGGCGCGGGCGCGGCGCCGTCATCGTGCGCGGCAGAGGCTGCGGGCGCGGGCGCAGGTGTTGCCGAGGACTTGCCGGGCGGCCAGGTGGGCAGACGGGTGTTCATGGCGCGGCGTCACGAGTAGAAGCTGGGCTGCGGATGGGTTCCGTTGAGCACCCAGTCGCCCAGCTCCTGCAGCTTGTAGTGCAGCGGGTCGTGCAGCGTCTGCGTGCGCAGGTTGCGCCAGAAGCGGTCAAAGCGCAGCGCCGCGTGCGTGGCGCGCGCGCCCGTGGCCTCGAAGATGCGGCTGGACAGGTCCAGCCCCGAGCGCGTGGTGGCAATCTTGGCGGCCGTCACGGCCACGGCGACTTCGCCGCGCTGGTGGGCGGTCAGCGCCGGGCCCCGGCGCCAGGCGGCGTCAAAGCGCTGCGCGGCCTGCAGGGTCAGCAGGCGCGCGCCTTCCAGCGCGGCCCACAGCTCGCCATACAGCGCCTGGATGTGGGGGTCTGCGCTGGCTGCATCGGCAGGGGACTTGAACCAGGGCCGCGCCTCGTTCAGCGTGTAGCCGCGCGCCTGCTCCAGCGCACCCTGGGCAATGCCCAGGAACAGATGGGCCAGGATGAGCTGGGCCAGCAGCGGGCGCAGCGCGGCATGGGGAGTGGACAGCGGGCCGGGGTCGAGCAGCAGCTCGGCCGCCTCCACGCGCACGCGCTCGAACAGGGCCGAGCCGCTGTCGGTCTGGCGCTGGCCCATGTTGTCCCAGTCGCGCAGCAAGGTGATGCCCGTGCGCTCCGTGGGCACCACGCCGATCAGCAGCTGGCCGCTGTCGGCATCGATGGCCGAGGCCACCAGCATCTGCGAGTCCAGCGCGCCCGAGGTAAAGCTTTTCTTGCCCGAGAACTCCCAGTGGCCGGGCTGGCGCGTGGCCGTGGTGCGGCGGTCCAGAGGGTTCAGCGTATTGCCCCAGAACCAGCGGTGGCGTGCCGTCTGCAGCAGCCAGGGCCGCCACTGGGCGGGCTGGCCGAACAGCTGCACGGTGGCCAGGTGCAGGTGCTGGAAGCCGTAGACATGGGCCAGCGAGCCGTCTGCCGTGGCCAGGATGCGCACCGTCTCCAGCGTCTGCACCCAGTCCGCGCCCAGGCCGCCCAGCTCGCGCGGAATGCTCAGTGCCAGCAGGCCGCTGGCGCGCAGCGCATCGCGCTCGGCCTTGGGCGTGCCGCCTGCGGCATCGCGCCGGGCCGCCGTGGCGGCAAGGCGCTGCGCCAGATCCTGCGCAGTGGCTATCGGGTCCGCAGGGACAGCCTCTGCCTGGCTCACGCGGGCTGCCCGGCCAGGGCCAGGTCGGCGGCTTCGGGAACGGGCCGCTGTGCCTCGGCCTGTGCCTGGGCCTGCACCAGCTGCTGCAGCGCACCGCGCAGCACCGGGGCCGACAGCTGCACGGTCAGCTCGATGCGCTGGCGCAGCGATTCGCTGTGGACCTGGCCGTCCTGGATGTCCTCGGGCGTGGAGTACACGCCAATGGGCAGGGTGAGGGCCGAGAAAAAGCCGAACAGCGGGCGCAGCTGGTGGTCCAGGATGAGGGCGTGGCGCGGGCTGCCGCCGGTGGCGGCCAGCAGCACGGGCGTGCCCTGCAGCGCGTCCAGGTCGATGAGGTCGAACAGGTGCTTGAGCAGGCCCGGCAGGCTGGCGCGGAAGACCGGCGCGCCGACGATCAGGAAGTCGGCCTGCTCGATGGCTTCGATGGCCTGCAGCGTGGCCGGCGGCAGGTCGCTCTTGGACAGGGCCGCGCCCAGGTGGGGCTGCAGGTCCAGCAGGTCGATGACCTGTGCCTGCAGCGGCAGCTCCTGGCCCAGGCGGGCATGCAGGGCGTCCAGCAGGACACGGGTGCGGGAGGGGCGGCTCAGGCTGCCATTGACGATGACAGTCTTCAGCGATCGGCTCATGGAAACTCCTTGGCGTGGGTTCCAGGAGGCAGCGCGGCATGCGGTTTGCGAAGACTGCCAGCCCGGATGAGGTGGGATGGATGCCTTCATTACAGGGCCGAACGCCGGTATGGCGAAAGAAACTTAACGCATTTGCTTATCGGTTTGGGTGCCTTGGCAAGTGCTTGTTTCTGAAAGGAATTTTGTGGCGCATGGCATGTGCTAATGCGTTCTGGCGATATGCGCACGGCCGCTGCGCCCGTCCCTGCGCAGCGCGGCCGCGCAAGGGCCTTCAGCCCGCCACGCCCGTCACGCCCACGTGCCAGTAGTAGATGGGGTCGGCGCCGTTGAGCAGGATGTCGCCCGCCGAGCGGGCCTTGTACAGCACGGGGTTGTGCGAGGCCAGGGTGCGCGCATTGCGCCAGTGGCGGTCCAGTGCCAGGTCTTCGGACAGGGCGCTGGAGCCGCCCACCTCGAACAGCCGCGCGGCCGCCTGCAGCACGGGATCGACCACGGCCACCTGGGCCTGGGCCGTGCGCAGCTCCAGGGCATGCAGCTGCTGCAGCGGCACCTCGCGCCCGGCCTCGCGCTCGCGCGCGATGCGGCCCAGTTCGGCGGCCACGTCGGCCACGGCCAGGCCCGCGATGTAGGCCGTGCCGGCCAGCTGGCCGACGATGTGCTGCACCAGCGGATCGTCCTTGGGCAGGGTGGCGCTGCCGTGACTGAACACGCGGCGGCGCGCCTGCACATAGGCGATGGCATCGCGCTGCAAGGCCCGGGCAATGCCGGCCAGGGTGGCCAGGTGGGCCAGCTGGAAATAGGCCACCAGGGGTGTGGGCTGGGCGCGCGGGAAGCGGATCACGGCGTCGTCGGGCACGCGCACCTGGCTGAGCACGGTGGTGCCCGAGCCGGTCAGGCGCTGGCCAAAGCCGCGCCAGTCATCGAAGCGCTGCACGCCGGCCTCCGAGGTGGGCACGACGGCGTGCACGGTCTGGTCCTCCTTGCCCGGCTCCACCGCGCGCGCCACCACGGTCACCCAGTCGGCATACAGCGTGCCCGTGCTGTAGAACTTGCGCCCGTCCAGCCGCCACCAGCCGGGCTGCGTGTCGGGCACCAGGGTGGTCTGCAGCGTGCCCAGGGTGCCTGCGCCGACCTCGGTGGTGGCATTGCCGAACACGGCGCCGCGCGCGGCCAGCGGCAGCCAGCGGGCCTGGGTGGCGGCATCGCGGTCGATGAGCACGCGGTCCAGAAAGCCGAAGTGCGGGCGCAGGATCTGGGCGACGTTGGAGTCGGCCTCGGCCAGCTCGGTCCACAGCGCGAACAGCTGCTCCACGCTGGCGCCGGCCCCGCCAAGGCGGCGCGGCACGCGCAGCGCGGTGAAGCCGCTGTCACGCAGCCAGGCGATGGGTTCATGGGCCAGGCTGCGCGTGCGTTCGCGCTCGGCCGCACCCTGGGCGATGCGGTCGAACACAGGGCGAAAGCGCGCCTGCAGGGATGGCAGCGAGGGCGCGTCGGGATCGGCCGGGCCGTCTGTGGTTGGGCCGGGCGCCGCGTAGGCCGCAGGCTCGGTGGCGCAGGGGAGGGTGGTGGTCATGGCTTTGCAAATTCAAAGGCCCGCCAACCCGGCCTGCCTGCAAGGCAGAGCCGGGCCACGGGCCGGTGGGGGAGGGTGGCTAAGGACTTCAACGCCGCCAGCGCGCGGCGGCGTGGCTGGCGGGCAGGCGGTCGCCCTGGCCGAACAGGCGCTGGCGCAGCGTGGCGTCGTCGCCGTAGCTGGTGCGGTAGCGGCCCCGGTTCTGCAGCTCGGGCACGACCAGGCGGGCGAAGTCTTCCCAGGTCTCGGGCGCGACGATGCGGGTCAGGGTGAAGCCGTCGATCTCGCCCACGTCGATCCAGCGCTCCAGCTCGTCGGCCACCTGGGACGGGTCGCCCACGATGGTGGCGTAGCGGCTGCCCAGCGTGAACTGCTCCAGCAGCTTGCGCCGCGTGGTCCAGCCCTGCTTCTGCGCGGCCTGCGCCGCCGACTGGATGGCGTTGGTGTTGCCGAAGGAGATGGGGTCGTCCAGCCCGTACTGCGCAAAGTCCACGCCGGTGCTGGCGGCAAAGTGGGCCAGCCCGCTTTCCGCGCTGGCGTGGGCCAGGTAGTCGGCGTATTTCTCGCGCGCCTCGGCCTCGGTGGGGCCGGGCACCACGGCCACGCCGGCGTAGATCTTGATGTCCTCGGGGCGCCGGCCCGCGTCCACGGCGGCCTGGCGCAGCTGGCGCGAGGCCTCGCGCGCGGCCTCGGGCGTGCGCGCGCCGATGAAGATGCCCTCGGCATGCCGGCCCGCAAAGCGCAGCCCGCGCGGCGAGGTGCCGGCCTGGAACAGCACGGGCGTGCGCTGGGGCGAAGGCGCGCTCATGTGGATGGCGTTGGCGCGGTAGAACGGCCCCTCGTGCACCACCGGGTGCACCTTGTCGGGCAGGGCGTGGATGCGCCGCGCCTTGTCGGCGATCACGGCACCCTCTTCCCAACTGCCTTCCCAGAGCTTGTAGGAAAGCTCCAGGAAGTCGTCGGCCCGGTCGTAGCGGCTGTCGTGCTCGGCCAGGCCGTTCTGGCCCAGTCCGCGCGCGCCGCTGTCCACATAGCCGGTGACGATGTTCCAGCCGATGCGGCCATTGGTCAGCTGGTCCAGCGTGGTCACGTCGCGCGCGAAGGTATAGGGCTGGTGCGCGCCCACGGTGGCCGTGAGGCCGAAGCCGATGTGCCGCGTCACCGCCGCCATGGCCGAGACCAGCAGCCAGGGGTTGTTGACGGGCAGCTGTATGCCTTCGCGCAGGGTCAGGTCCACGCCGCCCTGGTAGACGTCGTAGTAGCCGACCACGTCGGCGATGAAGATGCCGTCGAACAGGCCTTCCTCCAGCACCCTGGCGATGTGGGTCCAGTAGGCCAGCGTGCCGTACTCGGTGGAGCGGTCGCGCGGATGGGTCCACAGGCCGTGGTGTATGTGGCCCACGCAGTTCATGTTGAAGGCGTTGACGTGGATGTGGCGCTTGGCTTGCGTCATGGGGCGGGTCCTGCAGTCCGTTGCGTCAGTTCTTCAACCAGGCCAGGCGGTAGAGCTTCTGGTCGTTCAGGTAGAAGGCGTGGATGGTCTTGCGCACCACGTCGGAGTTTTTGTAGATGTCCAGGAAGCGGGCGATGCGCGGGTCGGCCGCGCGGTCGCTGCGGGCCACGAACTGGATGGCCCAGGAGTCGTCCTCGTAGCTGGTGTAGGCCAGGCCCTTGCTGGCATCGAAGGCCTTGGAGGCGATGATGAAGTACGGAAAGCCCTGGGCCAGGTCCACGTCGGGCGTGGTGCGCGCCAGCTGCGGGCCTTCGATCTCCACGAACTGCAGCTTCCTGGGGTTGGAGACGATGTCCGCCTGGGTGCCCAGCAGCCCGGTGTCGGGGCGCAGCGTGATCAGGCCCGCGTGCTGAAGCAGGCGCAGGCCGCGGCCCACGTTGACGGGGTCGCTGGCAATGGCCACCTTGGCGCCCGTGGGCAGGTCGGCCAGGGATTTGTGGCGCGTGGAGTACAGGCCCAGGTAGGACAGGATGCCCGCCTGCACGCTGGTGAACTTGAAGCCCTTGCTGCGCGCTGCATTGGCCAGGTAGTTGCTGTTCTGGTAGTAGTTGAGGTCGATGTCGCCCGCGTCCAGCGCCACGTTGGGCGTGGCCCAGTCCGTGAATTCCACCACCTGCACGTCCAGGCCCTGCTTCTTGGCTTCCTTGGCGGCGGCTTCCACCGAGTCCGCGAAGATGCCCGGCACCACGCCGATCTTCAGGGGCGCGGCCAGGGCGCTGCCCGCGAGCAGGGCAGCGCCCAGGAAGGCGGCCAGCCGGGGCCAGAGTGTGGGGGAGGTCGTTGTCATCATTGCATTCCTGTGTCGTTGATAAAGGTCAGAGCGCGCCATGGCGCGGCGGGCGTATGCCGTTGAGCACGTAGTTGCCCACGGCGTGGTATTTCCAGCGCACGGGGTCGTGCAGGGTGTGGGTGCGCGCGTTGCGCCAGAAGCGGTCCAGGCCCTGTCCCGCCAGGGTGGAGGCCGTGCCCGCCAGCTCGAACAGCTTGCTGCCCGCCAGCAGGCTGGCGCTGGTGCTCAGCGCCTTGGCCTGGGCCACGGCCACCGAGGCGGCGGCCACGCTGTCGTCCGTGGGCGCGCGCTGGGCGGCGTCCACGGCCAGGGCCGCGCGGGCCACTAGGGCATCGGCGGCGCGCAGGCGCACGTGGACATTGCCCAGTTGCTGCAGCAGCAGCGGGTCCTGCGTGGCGCTGGCCACGCCCGCGTCCACCCAGGGCCGCGCATGCTCGCGGATGAAGGGCAGGGCAGCCTGCAGCGCGCCGTGGCCAATGCCCGCGTCCAGGGCGGCATGGATGATCTGGGCAAAGGGGCCGATGGTGGTGGGCCGCTCGAAGGAACTGGTGAAGGGCACCACCCATTCGGGCTCCACGCGCACGCGGTCGAACTGCACCGAGCCGCTGCCCGTCACGCGCTGGCCAAAGCCATCCCAGTCGTCGGTGACGGTGACGCCGGCCGCATCGCGCGGGATGAAGACCAGATACATGCGCTCGCCTTGCCCCGGCGCCTCTTCCTGCGCGCTGACCAGGGTGGGAATCCAGTGCGCGAACAGGGCGCCCGTGCAATAGAACTTGCGCCCCTGCACGAACCAGCCGCCGCTCTCGCGCAGCAGCCGGGTGCGGCGCTGGAAGTCGCGGTGGCCGATCTCGGCCAGCGCATTGCCCAGGCGTTCGCCGCGCAGCACACGGTCATAGAAGAAGGCCTTTTGCGCGGGCGATCCGCCCACGCGCAGCACTTCCAGCGAGTAATAGTGGTTCTGCGGAATGTGGCCGAAGTTGCCATCGGCCGCCGCAATCAGGGCAATGGCCCGCGCCAGCGTGGCCGTGGACACGCCCGCGCCGCCGTACTCCCGGGGAATGGTGATGCCCCACAGGCCGCTCTGGCTGAACTGCTCCACCTCCTGCCAGGGCAGCAGGCGGTCGCGGTCGCGCGCCAGCGCGCCGGGGCCGATGAGGGCGGCAAAGCGGCTGGCCGCTTCGAGGGCCTCGGCCTCGCTGCCGATGATGTGGGCGGGCCGGGCCGGAGGCGCTGCGGGAGCGGGCTGGCTGCCCGGTGTGGAGGCCAGGGCCTGCAGCTCTTGGGTCGATGTCTGTGTCATGGCGGTCAGTTCCACTGGTGGCGGCGCGGCAGGGCGCCGTTGAGCAGGTAGTTGCCCAGCAGGTGGTATTTCCAGCGCACGGGGTCGTGCAGCGTGTGCACGCGGGCGTTGCGCCAGTGGCGGTCCAGGCGGTGGGCAGCGCGGCTGGCCGAGGAGCCGGCCAGCGCGAACAGGTGCTCGCCGGCCTGCAGCGCGGCCTCGGTGGTGAGGATCTTGGCCTCGGCCACGGCCACCGAGGCCTGGGCGCTGGCCTGCTCGTCCACCGCGCCACCAGCCGCTGCAGCCAGCGCATCCAGCGCGCGCGCGGCCTCCAGCAGCACGGCATGGGCCGCGTCCACCTCGATCTGCAGCTGGCCGACCTCGTGGATGAGGTGAGGATCGTCGCTGGCACGCGCCACGCCCGAGTCCATCCAGGGCCGGCTCTTGTCGCGCACGAAGTCCACCGCGTCGCGCAGCGCGCCCTGGGCAATGCCCGCGTCGATGGAGGCCTGGATCAGCTGCGACACCGGGCCGGACAGCGAGGGCGTGGCCTCGAACTGCCAGGCAGGCACCACGTCCTCGGGCTGTACCTGCACCTGGTCCAGCTGCACGCTGCCGCTGGCCGTGGTGCGCTGGCCGAAGGAGTCCCAGTCGTCGAACACGGTCACGCCCGGCGCATCGCGCCGCACCCAGACCTGCACGATGCGGCCCTCCTCGTCCTGGGCGCGAAACGGCACCCAGTGCGCGAAGGCCGAGCCCGTGGAGTAAAAGCGCGTGCCGCTGACGCGCAGGCCGCCTGCGGCATCGCGCGACAGGCGCGCCGTGGCCTCCAGCACATGGGCCGCGCGGCCCTTGCGCTCCGGCCCGGCATTGCCCAGGCGGTGGCCGGCCAGCACGTCGGCGAACCAGCGGCGCTTCTGGGGCTCGCTGCCCATGTCCCGCAGGTTCTGCAGCACGGCGAAATGGTTCTGCGGAATCTGGCCCAGCGAAGGGTCGGCCGCGCACAGCGTGACGAAGACCTGGGCCAGCGTCTCGTAGGAAGCGCCCAGGCCGCCGTAGGCGCGGGGCACGGTGATGGCGCCCAGCCCGCTGGCCGTGTAGCGCTCGATTTCCTGCCAGGGCAGGCGCCGCTCGTGGTCGCGGGCCGCTGCGTTCACGCGCCATTCATCGGCCAGGGCCTGGGCGGCCTGCAGGGCCTCGGCCTCGCTGGTGATGCGGTGCGGGGTGGAGGGCGGCAGGGGCAGGCGCCGCAGCGCCCCGCCCGGGGTGTGGTGTGTGTTGCCGGGCAAGGCTGCGCCCAGGGCATCCGGTGTGGTCATTCCGTGCCTCGTTGCTGAGTCGGTGGGGAGAGGGCCGCCAGGCGGCGGCCCCGGAGGGAAAGGCGTGGTGCCTGTTTTCAGCGTCAGCGGCTGCGCAGCCGGCGCACGTAGCGGTCGCCCAGCACCTGGACCACGGTGACCAGCGCGATCAGCACGGCAATCACCAGCAGCATCACCTGGGTGTCGAAGCGCTGGTAGCCGTAGCGGATGGCCAGGTCGCCCAGGCCGCCCGCGCCCACGGCGCCGGCCATGGCCGAGGAACTGATCAGCGCCACCAGGGTGATGGTGAAGCCGCCCACGATGCCGGGCAGGGCCTCGGGCAGGTAGACGTGGCGCACGATGTCCCACTTGCGGCAGCCCATGGCCTGGGCGGCTTCGATGAGGCCGGGATCGACCTCGCGCAGGCTGACCTCGACGATGCGCGCAAAGAACGGCGTGGCGCTGATGGCCAGCGGCACGATGGCCGCCCACACGCCGATGGTGGTGCCCGTCACCAGCCGCGTGAACGGGATCAGCGCCACCAGCAGCACGATGAAGGGCGTGGCACGGAAGCCGTTGATCACGCTGCCCAGCGCGCGGTGCGTGCGCGGCGAGGCCAGGAAGCCGCCGGGCGCGGTGACGATGAGCAGCACCGCCAGCGGAATGCCCGCCGCCAGCGCGATGCCGCCCGAGACGCCGACCATCATCAGCGTGTCGGCCAGCGCGTTGCCGTAGCGCTCAATGGGAATGGACAGATTCAGCGACATATCCGAGATCCTTGATGTCATGCGCAATGGCCGCCGGGCCCTGCGTCAATGTGTGCCAGTCATGCGCGGTCGTGCCGCCGCCCAGCGCGATCAGCAGCTGCCCCTGGGCATGGCCCTGGATGCGGTCCACGCCGCCATGCAGCAGGCGAACCCGGCCGCCCAGGGCCTGGGCGATGCGCGGGAAGTCGGGCTCCAGCCCGTCCTCGCCGCGGTAGGTCAGCTGCAGGATGCGTTCGTGGCGGCCTGCGGGCGCGGTGCTCAGCAGGCGCTGGCGCAGGTCGTCGGGCAGGCCATGCTGCAGCGGTGCCAGCAGGGCGCGCGTGGCCGGGTGCTGCGGGTTGCCGAAGACCTTCCAGACCTCGCCCAGCTCGGCGATGCGGCCCTGCTCCAGCACCAGCACGCGGTCGGCGATCTCGCGGATCACGCTCATCTCGTGCGTGATCAGGATGATGGTGATGCCCAGCTTGCGGTTGATGGTGCGCAGCAGCTCCAGGATGGACTGCGTGGTCTCGGGGTCCAGGGCCGAGGTGGCCTCGTCGCACAGCAGGATCTCGGGGTCGGTGGCCAGGGCGCGGGCAATGCCCACGCGCTGCTTTTGCCCGCCAGACAGCCGGCTCGGATAGGTGTCTGCCTTCTCCTGCAGGCCCACCAGGGCCAGCAGCTCTTTCACCCGCGCATCGATGCGTGCGCGCGGCAGGCCCGCCACCTGCAGGGGCAGGGCCACGTTGTCATGCACCGTCTTGGCCGACAGCAGGTTGAAGTGCTGGAAGATCATGCCGATGCGCCGGCGCAGCTGCACCAGTTGCGATTCGTCCAGCGTGCCGATGTCCACGCCGTCGACCCGCACCTGGCCGCTGCTGGGCTGCTCCAGCCGGTTGATGGTGCGCAGCAGGCTGGACTTTCCCGCGCCGCTGCGCCCGATGATGCCGAAGATGCTGCCCGGCGCGATCTCCAGGCTGATCGCGTCCAGCGCCTGTACGGGCCCGGCCGAAGACTGGTAGGTCTTGCCCACGCCGCTGAAGGCCACGGCGCCGGGTCCACGGATGGATTCCCGCGTGGTGCCGGCCGCTGCCGATGAGCGCCTGCCCGCCTCATGGGCCGGCCTGTCCGCCTCGTGGGCCGGCCTGTCCGCCAGGGGCTGCCTGGCTGCAATGCTGGTTGACATGGCTGAAGTCCTCCCCGCGCCGCTCAGGGCTTGACCCAGGCCAGGTTGTACAGGCGCTTGTCGTTGGAGAAGGCGCGCTGGGCCTCGGCCTTCACCGCATCGGAGCTCTGGTAGATGCGGATGAACTTCTGCACCACGGGGTCCTGCGTGCGGTTGGCCTTGACCACGAACTGGATGGAAAAGCGCGCGTCCTCGATGCCCGAATACGCAAGCCCGCTGGAAGGATCGAAGGCCTTGGCCGCCACGATGAAGTGCGGGTAGCCCTGTGCGATGTCCACGTCGCCCGTGATGCGCACCAGCTGCGGCCCCTCGACCTCGACGAAGCTGAGCTTCTTCGGGTTCTCGACGATGTCGTCCAGGCTGCCCAGGTAGCCCACGCCGGGCTTGAGCTTGATCAGCCCCACCTTCTGCAGCAAGAGCAGGCCGCGGCCCTGGTTCACGGGGTCGTTGGCAATGCCCACCTTGCCGCCCTGCGGCACCTGGGCGATGGCCTTGTGCTTGAGCGAGTACAGGCCCACGTTGGCCAGGATGCCCGTGCCCGCGCTGGCCAGCTTGTAGCCGTTCTTCTGGATGGCGTTGTCCAGGAAGGGCTGGTGCTGGAAGTAGTTGATGTCCAGGTCGCCCGAGTCCACGGCCACGTTGGGCGTGGTCCAGTCGGTGAACTCCACCACCTGCACATCGATGCCCTGGGCCTTGGCCTCCTTGGCGGCCACGGCCACCGAGTCGGCGTAGGCGCCGGGCACCACGCCGATGCGCAGCTTGTCGGCAGCGTGGGCGGAGAACAGGGCCAGGGCGGCCAGCGGGGCGATCAGGGCACGGGAAAGCTTCATCGGGATCTCCGGAAAAAAAGGTTCGAAAAAGGCAGGAAGGGGCCGCGTCACGGCTTGCGCCACGGCAGGCTGTACAGCCTGTCGTTGGCGGCGAATGACTTGTGGATCTGCGCCTGCACGGCGCCCGAGGTCTGGTAGATGCGCACGAACTGCGCAATGCGCGGGTCCCGGGCGTTGTCCTGGCGCGAGACGAAGCGGATGGCGTAGTACAGGTCGTCAATGCCCGAATACAGCAGCGCATTGCCGGCCACCTGCGGCCGCCCGGCGTTGACGAAGTGGGCCGGGTAGCCCTGGGCCAGGTCCACATCGTCCAGCGCGCGCACCAGCTGCGGCCCTTCGATCTCGACAAAGCGCAGCCTGCGCGGGTTGGACACGATGTCGTCCAGCCCCGCGCGCGGGCCCTTGCCTTCGCGCAGCTGGATCAGGCCGGCCTTCTCCAGCAGCAGCAGGCCGCGCCCCTGGTTAACGGGGTCGTTGGCCACGCCCACGCGCGCTCCCTCCTTCAGGTCGGCAAAGCGCTGGGTCTTGAGCGAGTACAGGCCGATGTTGGGCAGCAGGCCCGTGGCCACGCTGGTGAAGGCATAGCCGCGCTCGCGGATGGCGTTGTCCAGGAAGGCCTGGTGCTGGAAGTAGTTGAGGTCGATGTCGCCGGCCGCCAGTGCCGTGTTGGGCGTGGTCCAGTCGGTAAACTCGATGACCTGCACGTCCAGCCCCTGGGCGCGCGCCTCCTTGGCGGCGACCTCCACGGAGTCGGCCAGCGAGCCGGGCGTGACGCCTATCTTCAGCGCGGCGGCCGCCGCAAGGCCGGGCAGCGCCAGCGTGGCGGCGAGCGACCAGAGCAATGTGTTTCTGCGCGTGGGCAAGGCGTGGTTCCTCCAGCTCGGCCAGGCCCGGCGCCGGCGCCCACATGGCGCCTGCCGGCATGGCCTCTGAAGGCATTGCAACACCCGGCCCCGGCGCGCACCACGACGGAATTCACATTTCCTTATAGCGAGCCATGTGCGGCGCAAGGCATTGATCGCAAAGGAAATTTTGCACAGGCAAGATTGAGCTTATGCCCGCGCGAAATATGGCACCGTGCCGGCTGCGCAGGCTTGCGGCAGCCAGGGCGGCATGCCGCGCTCCCAGGATCAAGCGCCCTGTTGCGCCTTCATCCTCGTCCAGGCCTTGAAGAGGATGGACTGAAGGCTGGCACGCTCGCCCTCGTCCAGGTAGTCGACCAGGGACTCGCACATGCGCCAGAAGGCCGGCAGCGCGCGGGCCAGCACCTCGCGGCCCTGGTCGGTGAGCGCCAGGTCGAAGCTGCGGCGGTCTTCCTGGCTCAGGCTGCGCGCCAGCAGCGAGCGCTTTTCCAGCCAGTCCAGCAGGCCCGTCACCGACGAGCGCGTCACGCCGACGTAGCTGGCAATATAGGACGGCGTGACCACCGTGTCGCCCAGCAGCCCGCGCTCGGCCAGGCCGAAGATCATGAGCACGTCGAGCTTGCTCTCGGACAGGCCGAACGCCTGCAGCGATGCGTTGGCGCGCTGCTCCACATCATCGGCCAGCCACAGCAGCAGCAGGCCCAGGCCGGCGGCCGGCGTGTCGGTGCCGGGCCGCGCGGTCTCGGCCATCAGGGCCAGGTGCGGGCGCAGCGCTTCGGGGGCGTTGGCGAGGGGGGTGGATTCGGGGGCCGGTGCGGCAGCGGTCTTGCGCGGACTCATGGGAGTGGATGGAAGCGGGTGAAGGCGGGTGAAACCGGGTTGAAGGCGGGAGAAGAAAGGGCGGTTGATTTTACGGCTTTCATATATTACGCTTTGTGTATAGTACGTTAAGCGTATTATTTGGCGGCACACAAATATGCAAGGACATCCCATGCCCATCAAAGTTCTGGAACTCCACCATGTCGGATTCGGCGTCAACCACGCCCAGGCCGACGCCATGCTCGACTTCTACCGCGAAGTGCTGAACCTGCCCCAGGACGCCGCGCGCTGGAAGATCCCCGGCATCTACGGCTCCTGGATCAACCTGCCCAACGGCAGCCAGTTGCACATCCTCGGCAGCGAGGGGCCGTCGCGCTATGCGCAGGGCCCGGGCAAGGACCCCGTGTCCAACCACATCGCGCTGGCCGTGGACGACATCCTCGGCGCCGAGCAGGAGCTGCTGGCGCGCGGCGTCGATTACTTCACGCTGGACAACGTGGCATCGCCCAGCCTCAAGCAACTGTTCCTGCGCGACCCGGCCGGCAACCTGGTGGAACTGCACCAGTCCAATGCGCGCGCCCCCGGCATCGCCCAGGCCGAGCAGGACGCGGCGCGCGCCGGCAACGAGTGACGCGACGCCCTCCCTTTTTCCCTTCCCCTCCCCTCCGGAATCCCATGTACTTTGAAATGCAATCGCTCAACAGCGAGCAGCGCAGCAACATCCTGCACTCCCTGGTTCTGCCCCGTCCCATCGCCTGGATCAGCTCGGTGGACGGGGACGGCACGGTCAACGTCGCGCCGTTTTCCTTCTTCAACGCCATGTCGGGCGATCCGCCGCTGCTGTGCGTGTGCATAGGCTCGCGCCAGGGCGTGCTCAAGGACACGGCGCGCAACATCGCGGCCACGGGCGAGTTCGTGGTGAACCTGGTGTCCGAGCCGCTGGCGCGCCGCATGGCGGTGACGGCCATAGAGTTCGGCGCGCAGGTGGACGAGTCGGCGCAGGCCGGCCTGGTCCTGGGTGATGCACGGCGGGTGAAGGCGCCGCGCATCGTGGACAGCCCTGCGTCCTTCGAGTGCCGCGTGCGCCAGATCATCGATATCGACGGCGTGCGCAGCCTGGTGCTGGCCGACGTGCTGGCCGCCCATGTCATGGATGCGGCCGTGGTCGATGGCGAGCTCATGTACTTCGACCCCGCGCCCATGGAGCTGATCGCGCGGCTGCAGAACCCCGGCTGGTATGGCCGCGTGGGCGATGCCTTCCAGATGCCCACGCCTTCGGTGGCGCAGTGGGATGCCATGCAGCGCCAGGGCGTGTCCGACAGCTACCTGGCCTGGGCCGACGATGGCGCCGCCGCGCGCTGAAGGGCCGCCCATGCTTGCGCAACACACCATAGACAGCCTGGCGGCCGAGCTGCACGCCAGCGAAAAAAGCCGCGTGCAGGTCCGGCACTTTTCCCGCCGCCATCCGGACATGACGGTGCAGGACGGCTACGCCATCTCGCGCGCCTGGATGCGGCTCAAGCGCGCCGAGGGCCGCACGGTCAGGGGCCACAAGATCGGCCTGACCTCGCGTGCCATGCAGCAGGCCGTGCAGATCACCGAGCCCGACTACGGCACCCTGCTGGACGACATGTTCTTCGAGCCCGGCGGCGACATTCCCTTTGCGCGCTTCATCGCTCCGCGCGTGGAGGTGGAGCTGGCCTTCGTGCTGGGCCGCATGCTCAAGGGGCCGGGCGTCACCCTGTGCGATGTGCTGGCCGCCACCGACTGGGTGGTGCCCGCCGTGGAAATCATCGACGCCCGCATCGAGCAAAAGGACCGCGATAACCAGGCCATGCGCACGGTGCGCGACACCATAGCCGACAACGCGGCCAATGCCGGCATCGTCATGGGCGGGCGGCCCGTGCGCCCCGACGCGGTGGACCTGCGCTGGGTGTCGGCGCTGCTGCAGCGCAACGGCGTGATCGAGGAGTCCGGCGTGGCGGCCGCCGTGCTCAACCATCCGGCCACGGGCGTGGCCTGGCTGGCCAACCGGCTCGCGCAATGGGATGAGCAGCTGGACGCAGGCCAGGTGGTGCTGGCCGGCTCGTTCACGCGGCCCGTCACGGCCCAGGCCGGCGACAGCTTCCATGTGGACTACGGGCCGCTGGGCTCCATTGCCTGGCGCTTTGCCTGAGCTTCGTCCGCAGTGTGGCGATGGTGTCGCCTGCGGCACAGTCCGCAGGCCCGGCGCGTCGCCGACAATGCAGCGGCGCCGCCCGCCACCGGTGCGCGGGCGGCGGCTGCAACACATGCACTACAGGATGGACAAGCAATGGAGATGAAGAACGCAAAGACGGCCGTGGTCACGGGCGGAGGAACCGGCGTGGGCAAGGCCGTGGCGCTGGCCCTGGCGGGCGCCGGCTACCAGGTGGTGGTGGCAGGCCGCCGCCAGGCGCCGCTGGATGAGACCTGCGCCGAGGCCCAGGCAAAGTACGGCGCAGGAGAGCGCATGCTGGGCATTGCCACCGATGTCAGCGACCCGGCTGCCGTGGAGCAGCTGTTCGCGCGCACGGTGCAGCGCTTCGGTCGCGTGGACCTGCTGTTCAACAACGCGGGCCGGGGCAATCCGCCTGGCTCCTTCCTGGACTGGACGCCCGAGCAGTGGCGCGAGGTGGTCGATGTCAACCTCAACGGCATGTTCTATTGCCTGCAGCAGGCGTTTCGCACCATGCGCGACCAGTCGCCGCGCGGCGGCCGCATCATCAACAACGGCTCCATCTCCGCGCATGCGCCGCGCCCCAATTCCAGCGCCTACACGGCCACCAAGCATGCCGTCATGGGCCTGACCAAGACCGCTGCGCTTGACGGCCGTGCCTACGACATCGCCGTGGGCCAGATCGACATTGGCAATGCCATGACCGAGCTGGCATCGCGCATGGCCAAGGGCGTGCCCCAGGCCAATGGCGAGATCGCGGTGGAGCCGCTGATCGACGCGGATGTGGTGGGCCAGTCCGTGCTCTACATGGCCAGCCTGCCGCTGGAGGCCAATGTGCTGTTCCACACGGTGATGGCCACCAAGATGCCCTTCGTGGGCCGGGGCTGAAACGGCAAAGGCAGGCCCTCAGGCCTGCACGCGGCGGCTCGCCGTCTCGGACGGGAGCTCGCCGAAGCGGCTGCGGTACTGGGCCGCGAAGTGGCCCAGGTGCAGGAAGCCGTATTTCTGCGCCACGTCGCGCACGCCGGATCCGGCTGCGACGCCCGGGCCCTTGGCTGCCTGGAGTTCGGCGCGCACCCGGTCCAGCCGCAGCTGGCGCAGGAAATCCATGGGCCCCATGCCCGCGTGCTGGCGGAAGGCGGCCTGCAGCGTGCGCGCGCTGCAGCCGGCCTCGCGGCAGACATCGGCCAGCGACAGGGGCTGGTCGGCATGGGCCTGCATGTACTCCTGGGCCTTGCGCACGCCGCGCGGCAGCAAACTGCGTCGGCTGTCCCCGGCCAGTGCGCGGCTGTGGCTGTGCGTGGCCGACATCAGCAGGCTGGTCAGCAGGTATTCCTCCGCATGCTGGGCCAGTGCCTGCGTGGCCTGCAGGGCGTTGCCCGCATCCAGCGTGTGCCGCAGGCAGTCGATGAAATGCACCAGCGGTGCCAGCGCCGGCTGGTCCAGCGGCACGCCCAGATCGAACACCAGGGGCCGGCCTGCGGGCGCCTGCAGCAGCGCCTCCAGCCGCGCCACCAGGGCCGGGCGGGCCATGCGCACGATCAGGTGCGGGCTGTCGTCGGCCCAGCGCATGGACAGCGGCTCGGTCGGCGAGGGCAGGGAGGCCAGGCGCGGCGTGGCATCCACCTGCTGCGCGCCGCAGCGGATCTCGGCACTGCCGCGCAGGGGAATCTGCAGCAGGAAGAAGTCCCGCAGGTAGCCGGGCTCGATGTGCACGCCGGGACCGTACTGCACATAGTTCAGGCTGACGTTGCGGGAAAGCGGCGCGCTGTGGTGGCAGGCGTCCAGCTCGGCGCGCGGGCGCAGCATGCCCAGGCCATGCGGACAGAAGACGCGCGCCACGCTTTCGCGGGCCTCGTCCATGTCGTGGCTCTCGAAAAGCCGGTAGCGCTGCAGCGGCAGCGGTGTGTGCATGGCGTGTTCCATAGGCTGGGCAGAACGTAGCAAAAACCACCCGCTCCCACAATTCGGACCATTCCCCGGGAGCCAATTTCTGCGCGCCAGGGACAGCGCCTGCGCTTGCCGGATGCCTGCGCGGCCCGGCCCCCCGTAACGTGTGCTGCACAGGCCAGCCCGGCCTGGCATCCACACGGGAGAACAAGCGTCATGTTCAAGGGACTCGAAGGCAAAAGCGCCATCGTCACCGGCGGCTCCACCCTGATAGGCGCCGGCGTGGTGCGTGCGCTGCACGCGGCCGGCGTGAAGGTGGTCATTGCCGACATCGATGCCGACAACGGCCAGGTGCTGGCCGATGCGCTGGGCGAGGGCGCGCTTTTCGTGCGCACCGACATCACCGACGACGCGCAGGTCGCCGCCTGCGTTCAGCAGGCATGCAGCCGGCACGGCGGCGTGCACATCCTGGTCAACCTGGCCTGCTCCTATGTGGATGAGGGCATGCAGTCGCCGCGTGCCGACTGGCTGGCCTCGTTCAACGTGAACGTGGCCAGCGCCGTGGCCATGCTGCAGGCCGTGCACCCGCACATGGTGGCTGCCGGTGGCGGGGCCGTGGTGAACTTCACCAGCATCTCCTCCGAGGCCGCGCAGACGGGGCGCTGGCTCTACCCGGCCAGCAAGGCGGCCATGAAGCAGCTCACGCGCAGCATGGCCATGGACCTGGCGGCCGATGGCATCCGCGTCAACAGCGTCTGTCCGGGCTGGACCTGGTCGGCGGTGATGGACCGGCTCAGTGGCGGCGACCGCGCCAAGACCGACCGCGTGGCCGCGCCCTTTCACCTGCTGGGCCGCGTGGGTGATCCGCACGAGGTGGCGCAGGTGGTGCTGTTCCTGTGCTCGGACCATGCCAGCTTCGTGACCGGCGCCGACTACGCGGTGGACGGCGGCTACGGCGCCATGGGGCCTGAGCGCGCCGTGGCCGCCATTCCCCAATTGATGGACTAGTACGCAGTACGGACACGGAGCCGCAAGGAGACAGCCATGAAGAAAATCGCCATCGTCGGAGCCGGCCAGTCGGGCCTGCAACTGGGCCTGGGCCTGCTGGCCGCGGGCCATCAGGTCACGATACTGAGCAACCGCACGGCGCAGGACATCGCCCAGGGCCGGGTCATGTCCAGCCAGTGCATGTTCGACAGCGCGCTGCAGATAGAGCGCGGCCTGGGCCTGGACCGCTGGTCGCGCGAATGCCCGGTGGTCGAGGGCATCAGCCTGTGCGTGCCACAGCCGGCGCAGCAGGGCGGGAAATCGGTCGACAAGGCCATCGACTGGGCGGCGCGTCTGAACGCGGGCGCGCAGTCCGTGGACCAGCGCCTGAAGATCCCCGCATGGATGGACGACTTCCGCCGCCAGGGCGGCGAGCTGGTGCTCAAGGACGCGGGCATCGCCGAGCTGGAGGAATGCACGCGCAGCCATGACCTGACCCTGGTCGCCAGCGGCAAGGGCGAGATATCGAGGCTGTTCGAGCGCGATGCCCACCGCTCGCGCTTCGACCAGCCCCAGCGCGCGCTGGCGCTGACCTATGTGACGGGCATGAAGCCGCGCGAGCCGTTCTCCGCCGTGTCCTTCAACCTGCTGCCGGGCGTGGGCGAGTACTTCGTGTTCCCGGCGCTGACGACCACGGGGCCCTGCGAGATCATGGTGTTCGAGGGCGTGCCCGGCGGCCCCATGGACTGCTGGGGCGATGTGAAGACACCGGAGCAGCACCTGGAGCGCAGCCGCTGGATCCTCGACACCTTCGTGCCCTGGGAGGCCGAGCGCTGCCGCGACATTGCGCTGACCGATGACAACGGCATCCTCGCGGGCCGCTTCGCCCCCACGGTGCGCAAGCCCGTGGCCACGCTGCCGTCAGGACGCAAGGTGCTGGGCATGGGCGACGTGGTGGTGCTCAACGACCCCATCACGGGCCAGGGCTCCAACAACGCGGCCAAGTGCGCCGACACCTATCTGCGCAGCATCCTGGCGCGCAGCAATGGTGACGGCCATGGTGACGGAAATGGCGCATTCGACGCCGCCTGGATGCAGCAGACCTTCGACCGCTACTGGTTCGGCTATGCGCAATGGGTCACGCAGTGGACCAACATGCTGCTGGCGCCACCGCCACCCCATGTGCTCAAGCTGCTGGCCAGCGCGGGCACGCTGGCACCGCTGGCCAGCGCCTTTGCCAACGGCTTCGATGACCCGCGCACCTTCTTCCCCTGGTTCGCGGACGCGGGCGAGGCGGACCACTACATCGACAGCTGCGCGGCCATCGCCGCCATGGCAGCCGTCCCCGCCTAGCCGCAGAGGCCGCCATGAGCACATGCGACACCCCGGCCGCCGCCCCGGCCTGCTCCTTCGATCCGCGCGAGCTGCGCAAGGCCTTCGGCCAGTTCACCACGGGCGTGACCGTCATCACCACGCGCGCGCCGGACGGGCGGCGCGTGGGCATGACGGCCAACTCGTTCTCCTCGGTCTCGCTGGACCCGCCGCTGGTGCTGTGGAGCCTGGCGCGCCAGGCGCCCAGCGTCTGCGATTTCCAGGGCGCCAGCCACTTCGCCATCCACGTGCTGGCTGCGGGCCAGCACCTTCTGTCGCGGCGCTTTTCCACGCCGCAGCAAGACAAGTTCGGCGGCCTGGACTGCGCGGAAGGCCCGGCCGGCGTGCCCCTGATCGATGGCGTGCTGGCCCGCTTCGTTTGCCGCAACGTCCGGCAATACGATGGCGGCGACCACCTCATCTTCATCGGCCAGGTCGAGCGCTGCGAACGCTTCGATGGCGAGCCCCTGGCCTTTCACGCGGGCTACTATCAGGTGACGGTGCGGCACCCCGAATGCGTATGACGGGTCATGAAAAAAGCGGCACCGCAGCTTTCCCCACCCTTTGAAACGGAGACAGACCCATGCAGCAGAAAGAACCCCCGGCAAGCCGCCATGTGCGCATCAACGCGCTGGACGGCAGCGGCAGCTTCAACGCCTACCTGGCCGTGCCGGCCTCGGGCAGCGGCCCCGGCCTGGTGCTGGCGCAGGAGATCTTCGGCGTCAACGCCACCATGCGCGAGGTGGCCGACTACTACGCCGAAGAAGGCTACGTGGTGCTGGTGCCCGACCTGTTCTGGCGCCAGCAGCCCGATGTGGAACTGGGCTACACGCCGGCGGACTGGGAGCGCGCCTTCGGCTTCTACAAGGGATTCGACGAGGCCCTGGGCGTGCAGGACATCCAGGCCTGCCTGAACGCCTTGCGCCAGCGCCCTGAGGTCACGGACGGCAAGGCCGGCGTGCTGGGCTTTTGCCTGGGCGGCAAGCTGGCCTACCTGGCCGCCTGCCGCACCGATGCCGATGCGGTGGTCGGCTACTACGGCGTGGGCATCGAGGCGGCGCTGGACGAGGCCGAGCGCATCCGCTGCCCGCTCACCCTGCATGTGGCCGAGCTCGACGCCTTCTGCCCGCCCGAGGCGCGCCAGCGCATCGTCCAGGCGCTGGGCGGGCGTCCCGGCGTGGCCGTGCATGTCTATCCGGGCGTGGACCATGCCTTCGCGCGCAAGGGCGGCGACCATTTCCACCGCGCCTCGGCCCTGATGGCGCACGAACGCAGCATTGCCACGCTCAAGTCCGCCATCGGCCCGCACTTCGACCTGGCCGCGCTGTGGGACAAGCACTGCGAGTACGAGTTCGCCACGCGCAACGTGGACGACACCATGGCCACCATGGTGGCCGAGCCCTATGTGAACCACATCCCGACCATGACCGGCGGCGTGGGCTTCAGCAACCTGCACGCCTTCTATACGAACCACTTCGTCAACAGCAATCCGCCCGACACATCGCTGACGCCGATTTCACGCACGGTGGGGGCCTCGCAGGTGGTGGACGAGATGCTGTTCTGCTTCACGCACACCACCGAGATCCCGTGGATGCTGCCCGGCGTGCGTCCCACGGGGCGGCGCGTGGAGATCCCGCTGCTGGCCGTGGTCAAGTTCCGTGGCGACAAGCTCTACCACGAGCACATCTACTGGGACCAGGCCAGCGTGCTGGTGCAGGTGGGCCTGCTGGACCCGGCGCTGCTGCCCGTGGCGGGCGTGGAGACGGCGCGCAAGCTGCTGGACGAGACACTGCCCTCCAACGAACTGCTCAAGCGCTGAGCGCGGCGCGGGCGCATGGGTTTCACCCTGCGCCCGCTGGCGGCCTGCAGGCCGTCAGGGCTCTCAGGGTTGCCACCAATGTTGATATGTCAACATTGGTGGATCATGCGGCCATCGCAATCGCAATCGCAATCGCCGTCGCCGCCCGGTTCCCTCCGCCCAATGCCCCGCCCACGCACATCCACGATCCCTGCCGCCGATGCCGCCACCGGCCCTGCACCGGACACGCAGGTCTGCAGCCAGACGCTGGCGCTGGAGGACTTCATCACCTTCCGCCTGGGCGCGCTGTCCAATGCGCTGCAGACCCAGGTGACGCGCCACTACATCGCGCCGGCATCGCCCGTGGGGCTGACCGAGTGGCGGCTCATGGGCCAGATCCAGCGCCACGGCGAGCTGCATGCCAGCGCGCTGTCGCGCCTGAGCCTGATGGACAAGGCCCAGATCAGCCGCGCGCTGCAGCCGCTGATCGACCGGGGCTGGGTGCTGCGCCGCGCCGATCCGCAGCACGCGCGCCGCCACCTGCTGCAGCTGAGCGAAGCAGGGCAGGCGCTCTTCGACGAGGTGCTGTCCCGCGCACGCCCCTACCAGGCGGCCCTGCTCAATGCCCTGACGGCCGAGGAGCGCGCCATGCTGGACCGCATCCTGGACAAGCTGGGCCGTGCCTCCCAAGCGCTGGACCAGGGGCTGGACCAGGGGCTGGATGCCTGATTTCCCCACGACCCACCTCAGAACCCACACCATGAATTGCTCCATGCACCCTGATGAGCGGGCCGCCCGCATCGAACTGGCCGCCTGCTACCGCGTCTTCGCCATGCTGGGCTGGGACGAACTGATCTACAACCACATCACGGTGCGCCTGCCCGACAGCGTGACGGGCGGTGAAAAGCAGTTCCTGATCAACCCCTTCGGCCTGCACTACGAAGAGGTCACGGCCAGCAACCTGGTGCGCATCAATGTGCGCGGCGAGGTGCTGGACGGCTCGCGGCATCCGGTCAACCCGGCCGGCTTCGTCGTGCATGCGGCCATCCACGACGGACTGCCGGGCGCGCACTGCGTGATGCACACGCACACCACCTCGGGCATGGGCGTGGCCTGCCTGGAGCAGGGCCTGTCGCAAAGCAACTTCTACAGCGCCCAGCTGCACGGCATGGTGGCCTACCATGACTTCGAGGGCATCACCATCCATGCCGACGAAGGGCCGCGCCTGCTGGCCAGCATCGGCCACCGCAAGGCCGTGATCCTGCGCAACCATGGCCTGCTCAGCTGGGGCAGCGACCTTCCCCAGGCCTTCGTGGTGCTGTGGACGCTGCAGCGCGCCTGCGACGTGCAGATGGCCACCCTGTCCATGGGCGCGCCGCGCATGGTCTCCGACGCCATGGCCCAGCGCTGCAACGAGGACTCGCTGACCTTCAACGACAGCCACGGCGGTGCCCGCGATGTGTTCGACCACCTGGTGCGCCGCGTGAACCGGCGCGACAGCAGCTATCTCGATCTTTGAACCCGGAGCTTCCCGCGCATGACCATGGAACAGACAAGCATTTCATTCGACAAGGCCTGCATCTTCGGCGCCGGCGCCATCGGCGGCTGGATGGGCGCGGCCCTGGCCCGCGCCGGCTGCCAGCTCAGCGCCGTGGCGCGCGGCGCCGCGCTGCAGGCCCTGCGCACCCAGGGCCTGACCCTGGTGCACGGCGAGCAGCGCGAGCACTTTGCGCTGCGTGCCGAACAGGACCCGGCCGCCCTGGGCGTGCAGGACCTGGTCATCATCTCCGTCAAGGCGCCGGGCATGCCCGATGTGGCCGAGCGCATCGCCCCGCTGATCGGTCCGCAGACCGTGGTGCTCACGGCCATGAACGGCGTGCCCTGGTGGTTCCTGCACGGCGGTGTCGATGCCAGCGTGCGCGGCAAGCAGCTGAAAGCCGTGGACCCTGAAGGCCGCATTGCGCAAGCCATCCCGCTGGGTCAGGTGCTGGGCTCCGTGGTCCATGCCAGCTGCTCCAACGATGCGCCCGGCGTGGTGCGCCGGCACTTCGGCAACAGCCTGATCCTGGGCGAGCCTCTGGCCACAGGGCCCGGCCAGCCGCCCACGCCGCGCCTGGCGGCACTGGCCCAACTGCTGCAGCGTGGCGGCATCGAGGCCAAGGTCTCCGACAACATCCAGCGCGACGCCTGGTACAAGCTCTGGGGCAACATGACCGTCAACCCCGTCAGCGCGCTGACGGGTGCCACCTCGGACCGCATCCTGGGCGACGACCTGGTGCGCGGCCTGATCACGCGCGTGATGCTGGAGGCCAAGGAAATCGGCGCGCGCATCGGCCTGCCCATCAACGAATCGCCCGAAGACCGCCATGCGGTCACGCTCAAGCTGGGCGCCTTCAAGACCTCCATGCTGCAGGACGTGGAAGCGGGCAAGCCTGTGGAGCTCGACGCCCTCGTGGGCGCGGTGCGCGAAATGGGCCAGCTGTGCGGCGTGGACACGCCCTTCACCGATGCGCTGCTGGGCCTGGCGCGGTTGCAGGCACGGCAAAAGGGGCTGATGGCCTGACGCCGCAAAGGCCAGTACCGGCCTGCAGCGCGCAACCGTAGACTACGCCTCCATGACTTCCGCCAAGAACCCCGCCTCGCCCTGGTCCACGCTGTGCGTGGTGGCCACCACCGTCCCCAGCGCCGAGGAGGCCGCCCATCTGGCGCGCAGCCTGGTGCAGCAGCAGGCCGCGGCCTGCGTGCAGGTGGAGCCCATCACCTCGCACTATGTGTGGGAGGGCGAGATGCACGCCACGCCCGAGTGGCGGCTGGTCTGCAAGACCCTGCCCGACGTGCTGGAGCGCCTGGCCCGGCTGCTGCGCGCCGGCCACAGCTACAGCGTGCCGCAGATCACCATGCGCACCGAGCGCTGCATGGCCGACTATGCGCAGTGGCTGCGCTCCCAGGTCTCGACCCGGGACGTGGCGGACACTGCAGAAAGGGCCGCCGCGCCCCGCATCACTGCGGCGTGACGTTGGCGGCCTTGATCACGGGCACCCAGGTCGCTGTCTCCTTGCGGATCAGCTCGCCGAAGGCGCTGCCCGTGACCACCCACGGCTCGATCCCCTGCAGGTCCAGCTGCCTGACCACGGCCGGCGTGTTGAAGATCTCCTGAATATCCTTTTCCAGCTGCCTGAGCACGGCCGGCGGCGTCTTCTTTGGCGCCATCACGCCGTACCAGGACGAGATGGCGATGCCCGGCACGCCCGCCTGGGCCAGCGTGGGCACATCAGGCAGGTACTTGCTGCGGGCCGGGTCGGTCACGGCCAGCGCACGCAGCTTGCCCGACTGCACATGCGGCAGCAGCGCGGGCACATTGCCCACGATCATCGGCACCGTGCCGCCCAGCACATCGTTGAGGCCGGGCGCCGTGCCCTTGTAGGCCACGTGCAGGATGTCGGCGCCGGTCTGCTGCTTGAACAGCTCACCGGCCAGATGCAGGCTGGAGCCCACGCCGGGCGAGGCATAGCTGATGGTGGCCGGCCTGGCCTTGGACAGGGCCACCAGCTCCTGCACCGTTTTGGCGGGCACGCCAGGGTGCACGGCGATCACATTGGCCGCCTTGGCCAGCGAGGCCACGGGCGCGAAGTCCGCCTCCACGCTGTAGCCGGGCCTGGCCAGCAGCGTGGGATTGATGGTCAGGTTGCCCTGGGGCACGACCAGCAGCGTATGGCCGTCCGCCGCGGCACGCTTGACCATGTCGATGCCGATATTGCCGTTGGCCCCGGGCTTGTTCTCCACCACCGAGGTCTGCTTGTAGCGCTCGGCCAATCCCGTGGACAGCAGGCGGGCCAGCGCATCGACCGGGCCGCCGGGCGGAAAGGGCGCGACGATGGTGAAAGGCTTGGCGGCCAGCTGCTGCTGCGCGGCGGCATCCTGGGCCAGGGCGCTCTGGCATGCGGCTGCTGCCAGCAGGGCGGCAGCGCCGAGCAAGGTGGGGGCTTTCATGGGGAACTCCGGGGAACAAGGCAAGGCAGGTACAAGCAAAAGAAATGCCTGAGGGCTATCGATTGTTTCTTATATAAAACAACGTTCTTCTTATAAATCAATGCAAGCATAAAACCTGCGGCTTGATTCGAATCAAGGGAAAACCCTTGCCTGCATGCCTGGGCCTTCGCTGCGCTCGCATGCCCATGAAAAAAGGAGCGCAGCGCGCTCCTTCGGGTGGTGGTGTGCCGGGTGGCCTCAGGACAGCAGCGCCTGCGCGAATTCCCGGGCGTTGAAGGTTTCCAGGTCCTCGACCTTTTCGCCCACGCCGATGAAGTACACGGGGATCGGCCGTTCCTGGGCAATGGCAGCCAGCACGCCGCCTTTGGCCGTGCCGTCGAGCTTGGTGACGATCAGGCCCGTGAGCTGCAGCGCATCGTCGAAGGCGCGCACCTGGGCCAGCGCGTTCTGGCCGGTGTTGCCGTCGATGACCAGCAGCACCTCATGGGGCGCCGTGGCGTCGGCCTTGCTGACCACGCGGCGGATCTTGCGCAGCTCTTCCATCAGGTGCAGCTGGGTGGGCAGGCGTCCTGCCGTGTCCACCAGCACCACATCCTTCTTGCGCGCGCGGCCGGCGGTGACGGCGTCAAAGCTCACGGCCGCAGGATCGCCCCCTTCCTGGCTGACGATCTCCACCGTGTTGCGGTTGGCCCAGACGCCAAGCTGCTCGCGCGCGGCGGCGCGGAAGGTGTCGGCGGCGGCCAGCAGCACGCTCTGGCCTTCATCGGCCAGGTGGCGGGTCAGCTTGCCGATGGAGGTGGTCTTGCCCGCGCCGTTGACGCCAGCCACCATGATCACGGTGGGCTGGTGCTCACCGATGACCAGCGGCTTTTCCAGCGGGCGCAGCAGGTCGGCCAGGGCATCGGCCAGCAGCGCCTTGACGGCGGCGGGGTCGGTGGCCTTGGCCTCCTTGACGCGGCGGCGCAGGTCGGCGAGCAGGTGCTCGGTGGCCTTGACGCCGGTGTCGGCCATCAGCAGGGCGTCTTCCAGTTCCTCGTACAGCGCATCGTTGATCTGCGTGCCCGTGAAGACCGTGGCAATGCTGCTGCCGGTCTTGCGCAGGCCGGTCTTGAGGCGCTGCATCCAGTTCTGGCGGCTGGCACCTTCGGCCTCGGGCTTGGCCGTGGGCTCGGGCGCGGCAATGAAGTCCGCAGGCGCGATGGTGGACGCGGGTGCAGCAGCTGGGGCAGGCGGGTTTTCGGGGGGCGCGGCATCGCCCTTGCCGCCGCCAAAGGGCTTGCGCCACCAGGCACTGCCGGTGTCGGCGGCCGGCGCTGCTGGCGCGGCCGGTGGCAGGGCAGGGGGGCTGTCCTGCGGTGGGGTTGCGGGAATGCCGGCCTTTTCAGGCGCGGCGCTGCTGTCCGCCGGGGAAATCTCGGCGGCGGAGGGGGTGGGCTTTTTCTTGAAAAAACTGAACATCGGCAGGTTCTTAGAATCACAGCATTCTATGAAACATGCACTCACCCTCCTGGGCTTAATGGCCTGCATGGGCACCGGGGCTGCTTTGGCAGCCCCGGATGCATCCTCTTCCATCCCTTCATCGCTGCTGCAGACGGTGGCCAGCCAGGCCGCCGGCGGCACGCGCACCGCCACTTCGGCACAGCAATTCACCTTGAAGAACGGCATGCAGCTCATCGTGCAGCCCGACCGGCGCGCGCCCACGGCCGTGCACATGGTCTGGGTGCGCGTGGGCTCCGTGGACGAGGTCGATGGCACCTCGGGCGTGGCCCACGCGCTCGAACACATGATGTTCAAGGGCTCGCGCAAGGTGGCTCCCGGCGAGTTCTCGCGCCGCGTGGCCGCGCTGGGCGGCCAGGAGAACGCCTTCACCAGCCGCGACTACACGGGCTACTACCAGCAGATTCCGTCCAGCCGCCTGGAAGACGTGATGAAGCTCGAATCCGACCGCTTCGCCAACAACCACTGGCCCGACAGCGAGTTCAAGAAAGAGATCGAGGTCATCAAGGAAGAGCGCCGCATGCGCACCGAGGACCAGCCGCGCGCCGTGCTCATGGAGCAGTTGATGGCGGCGACCTTCGTGGCCTCGCCCTACCACCGCCCCGTGATCGGCTGGATGAGCGACCTGGACGCGCTGACGCCCGGCGACGTGCGCGACTTCCACGGCCGCTGGTATGTGCCCGGCAATGCCACCATCGTCATTGCCGGCGATGTGGACGTGGCCAAGGTCCGCGCCTGGGCCGAGAAGTACTACGGCAGCATTCCCGCACGCGCCCTGCCGGTGCGCAAGCCGCGCACCGAGCCCGCGCAGATCGGCATCCGCCGCATCGAGGTCAAGCAGCCGGCCGAGCAGGCCCTGGTGGCCCTGGCCTTCCGCGCGCCCTCGCTGACGCGCGTCAGCGACCTGCAGGCCGATGACCGGGATGCGCTGGCGCTGCTGGTTCTGTCGGCCGTGCTGGACGGCTATGACGGCGCCCGCCTGGAGCGCGCCCTGGTGCAGGGCGAAGGCCGCGTGGCCGACGGCGCGGGCAGCTCCATGTCCCTCATGGGCCGTGGCCCCGGCCTGTTCATGCTGACGGGCGTGCCCGCCACGGGCAAGACCGCCGCCGAGGTCGAGGCGGCGTTGCGCGCCGAAGTGGCCAAGGTCGCCAAGGATGGTGTGGAGCCCGCCGAGCTGGAGCGCGTGAAGACGCAGTGGATGGCCTCCAATGTCTACGAGCGCGATTCGGTCATGGGCCAGGCCCAGAGCCTGGGCAATTACTGGATACAGGGCATGCCGCTGGATGCGGAAGACCAGCTGCTGACCCAGCTGCGCACCATCACGCCCGATGACGTCAAGCGTGTGGCTGCCAAGTACTTTGGCGATGACCAGCTCACGGTGGGCACCCTGGTGCCGCAACCCCTGCCCGAAGGCGGCAAGCCCCGTCGCCCCGATGCGGGTGCCGGCATCGGCGGACCCCTGCATTGATGCCCCCGAAGCACGCTGGAGTGAAGATGAAGAACATGAAAAAAATGGTGGCCAGCACGGTGCTGGCAGGCGTGGGCCTGGGCTTTGGTGCCACGTCCGCATGGGCCCTGCTGCCCATCCAGCACTGGACCCAGCCCAGCGGGGCGCAGGTCTGGCTGGTGGACAGCCCGGGCATTCCCATGGTCGATGTGCAGATGGACTTCGATGCCGGCAGCCGGCGCGATCCCGCCAACCAGGTCGGCCTGGCCAGCGCCGTGGCGCTGATGGCCTCCAAGGGCGTGACCGCCCAGGGCGATGCGCCTGCGCTGGACGAGAACGGCCTGGGCCAGGCCTGGGCCGATCTGGGTGCCAGCTTTGGCGCCCAGGCGGGCCGCGACAGCTTCAGCTACGGGCTGCGCTCCCTGACCGAGCCTGCGCTGCTGCAGCGCGCCGTGGCGCTGGCGGCGCGCCAGATCGCCAACCCCAGCTGGCCGCAGGACGTGTGGCTGCGCGAGCGTGAGCGCTGGACTGCGGCCATCAAGGAATCGGACACGCGCCCCGGCACGGTGGCCGGCAAGGCCCTGAGCCAGGGCGTGTTCGGCACCCATCCCTACGGCGCGCGCGCCACGGGCGAGAGCCTCGCGCACATCGACCTGTCCGACATGCAGTCCTTCCACCGCCGCCTGATCGCGGCCTGCCGCGCCAAGGTCAGCATCGTCGGTGCGGTCAGCCGTGAACAGGCCGACCAGCTGGTGCAGCAACTGCTGGCTCCGCTGCAGGCGGCGCAGGGCCAGGACGCCAGTGCCTGCGCGCCTCTGCCCGACGTGCCCAAGGTGCAGGCGCTCAAGGCGCCGGTCAACGAGAACATCCCCTTCGCCTCGGCCCAGGCGCAGGTGCTGATCGCCCAGCCCGGCATTGCACGCAACAGCCCGGACTTCATGGCCGTGCTGGTGGGCAACCACATCCTGGGCGGCGGCGGCTTCACCTCGCGGCTGACCGAGGAAGTGCGCGAAAAGCGCGGCCTGAGCTACAGCGTCTACAGCGACTTCTCGCCGGGTCTGGACGCAGGCGCCTTCACGATCGCCCTGCAGACGCGTCCTGACCAGGCAGCCGAGGCCCTGAAGGTGTCGCAGGACACGCTGCGCCGCTTCGTGGCCGAAGGCCCGACCGAGAAGGAGCTCAAGGCCGCAAAGGACAATCTGATCGGCGGCTTTGCGCTGCGCATCGACAGCAACCGCAAGCTGCTGGGCAATGTGTCCAACATCGCCTGGAACGGCTTGCCGCTGGACTACCTGGAGCACTGGACCGAGCGCGTGCAGGCGCTCACCGTGCGTGATGTGCGCGAGGCCATGCAGCGCATGCTGCAGCCCGAGCGCATGGTGACCGTCGTCGTGGGAGGCAAACAATGAGCCGCAACAGCATCAAAATTCATACCCCTGCCGGCAAGCGCTGGCTGGAAAAGGCCACCGCCGAGGCCGCAGCACCCAAGGCAGCTGCCGCAGCACCGGCTGCCGCCAAGGCGAAAGCCGGACGGCCGGCGCCGGTGGGCGCGGGCGAGGTCCGCATCATCGGCGGCCAATGGCGCCGCACGCGGCTGCCCGTGGCGCAGCACCCGGGCCTGCGGCCCACGCCGGATCGCGTGCGCGAGACCCTGTTCAACTGGCTGGGCCAGGACCTGACGGGCTGGCACTGCCTGGATGCCTTCGCGGGCACGGGCGCGCTGGGCTTCGAGGCCGCATCGCGCGGCGCGACCAATGTGCTGATGAACGAGCAGGACGCCACCCTGGTCCAGCAGTTGCAGCGCCTGCGCGAGCGCCTGGACGCCCAGTCCGTGCGCGTGCTGCGCGGCGATGGCATCGGCTGCCTGCGCCAGGTGGCGCCGGGCACGCTGGACCTGGTGCTGATCGATCCGCCGTTCGACCATGCCGATCTGTTCGAGCCTGCGCTGAAGGCCGCCGCACAGGCGGTGTCCGCCACGGGCTATGTCTATCTGGAGGCGCCCCAGGCCTGGACCGAGGAGCAACTGGCCGAGGCCGGTGGCCTGCAGCTGTTCCGCCATCTGAAGGCCGGCGCCGTCCACGCCCATCTGCTGCGCAAGGCGCCGCAGGACGAGTAAAGGGCGCTGCGGCGGCCGCGTTCCCTGGCAGGAGCGCGGCTGTCGCACAGCCGACCGGCCATGCTGCAGCGCAATGCATAATGCGCCATCCGTGCCGGACAGGGCACGCGCAGCCAATGAAAGCGACCGCCATGAGCCACGACGTGATTGCCGTCTATCCCGGAACTTTCGATCCGATCACGCTGGGTCATGAAGACGTGGTGCGCCGCGCGACCCAGCTGTTCAGCCACGTCATCGTCGCCGTGGCGGCGGGCCACCACAAGAAGACCATGTTCAATCTTGAGGAGCGCATGCAGATGGTGCGCGAGGCCGTGTCCATCTATCCCCATGTCCAGGTCGAGAGCTTTCATGGCCTGCTGCGCGACTTCGTGGTCGAGCGCGGCGGCAAGGCCATGGTGCGCGGCCTGCGTGCGGTCACCGACTTCGACTACGAGTTCCAGCTTGCCGGCATGAACCGCACGCTGATGCCCGAGGTGGAGACCGTCTTCCTCACGCCCAGCGACCGCTACCAGTTCATCAGCAGCACCTTCGTGCGCGAGATCGCCACGCTGGATGGCGAGATCGACAAGTTCGTCTCTCCCAGCGTGCGTACCCGCCTTCTGCAGAAGGTGCAGGCCAATCGTGGGTCGTGATCGCACCGCCTGATCGCACGACCTGGTCGCACGCCTTGATCCCGCTTCCTGATGCCCTGACCCCCTGGCTGTCCTGAGGCCCGGCAAGGGCGGCCAGGACCCTCTCGAAGTTTCTTCTTAGAAGGCAGCCTGCCGCGTGGCGCTCGCATTCACGGCGGCGTGCACGAATTCCAGCTTGCGCCTGGCCCCGGCCGAAAGGGCGAACGGATAGGCATCGCCATGGCCCAGGCTGCGGTTGAGGCTGTTGGTCAGCAGCGTCAGCGGCACCCACTGGTCCAGCATGGTGCCGAAGTCCGGCCGTGCATGGACCGCGAAAGGGTCCTGCACGCACAGCGCGGGCTGCGTGACCGAGCCTGTACTTGTCCCTGAGCCTCCAGGCATGGTGATGCAGGTGCCATAGCTGGCCGCAGTCTCCAGCAGATCCACCATGTGCAGGTAATGGGCCCAGCTTTCGGCCCAGTCTTCCCACGGGTGGGAGGTGGCATAGGCGCTGACGAAGTTGTCGCGCCACTGCTCATCCATCGGGTCGCGCGCATAGTAGTTCTGCAGGGCCTGGCCATAGTCCTGGCGCTCGTCGCCGAACAGGCGGCGGAATTCCTCGATACGGCCCGCGCCCACCACCAGCCTGTCCCAGAAGAAGTGGCCGGATTCATGGCGCAGATGGCCCACCAGCGTCCTGTAGGGCTCGTGCAGTGCCTGGCGGCGCCGGGCACGCTCGGCATCGTCGGCCTCCACCACGTTCAGCGTGATGGTGCCGTTGGCATGGCCGGTCATCACGGGCGCCTGCCCCGGCAGGTCGGCCAGCAGCTCGAAGCGCGGCCCGTCCTCTCCAGGCCGGGGACCCAGGCCCAGGCGGGCCAGCGTGTAGAACAGCTGGCGCTTGGCGGCCTCGATCCGGGTCCAGCGCAGCGCATTGGACGGGTCTGACAGATCGGGCAGCCAGCGTGTCTGGCGGCAGGACTCGCACAGCGCATGGGGATCGTCTGCGGGCAGGGCGAAGTTGCACTGTCCCACGGGACCCCGGTGGCTGCACATCTTGTAGAGCCGGCCTGGCGGCTTGCCGCTCGTCAGCGAGGACAGGCTCTCCCACAGCACGCTGTCCCGCGTGCCGGAAACCGGGCGCAGGCAGGCCACATGCAGTCGCTCGGGCAGGAAGGCCAGGGTGGCGCCGCAGTGCACGCATTGAACGCTGTCGAAGAAGACCGGGTGGCCACAGGCATCGCAGTTGAAGACTCGCATGTCGGTCACTTTACGCCGTATGTCCGGCGCACGGTGGAAAGGGGTCGTACCTGCCGTCGGCTGCAATGGTCGGCAATCCTCGCGGCGGACCGTGCGGCAGTTGGAGCCCTGGATGAAAAAAGGCCGGAAGTCTCCGGCCTTGTACTTGGATCAGCCCCCGCAGGGGCCTGCATCAGGGACGAACCACGATGCTGTTGCGCACTTCACGCACGTTCTTGGTGGTGCGGGCGATCTCGGCGGCGCGGGCCTTTTCCGATTCGGACTTGGCAAAGCCCGACAGCTGCACCGTGCCGTTCAGGGTCTCGACGCTGATGGAAGTGGCCGAGACGCTCTTGTCCTCTGCCATCTTGGCCTTCACCGCAGTGGTGATGCCGGCGTCATCCACATACGAACCCACGGACTGCTGGTCGCGGGCCACGGAGCAGGCGGTGGTACCGAGCACGGTGGCACCGGCGACGAGAGCGAAAGCGATGGCACGGGTGTACTTTTGCATGATCAGTTCTTTCCTGGACAAGAAGATTGAGAGTAACGGTACTCGAGGGAACTCAGGGGACTCGGCGGCAGCTCACTTGCGCGAGCGGGAACTCATGAAGAACGCGGTGGCCAGGGCAGCGCCCGTAGCTGCAGCCAGCAGGATGGAGCGGCCAGGCTGTTCGATGACGTAGCGCGTGGTGGCTTCCGTGGCCGATTGCAGCTGGCGGCGGGCGCGGTCGGAGCTGTCGGCGCAGAAGTTGATGCCGCGTGTGGCCAGTTCCTGGGCACGTGCTGCGAGGTCATCGATGACGGGGTTCAGTTCACGCTCGATGGACTGCACACCTTCCTCGGCCTTGTCCAGCGCATTCGCTGCAGTGCGGCGTGTGGTGTTGACGGCTTCCTTGGCGGCATCCGCGACATCCTGGGCAACGTCCTTGGCGGTATCGGCGGCTTTGTTCACGGCTTTCTCGGCTTGGCTCATTGGTTCTATCTCCTCAAAACTGGCATGAATACGAAAGGCGGTCGGGCTGCCGGGCTGGCTGCCCGCAGGAAGCGGGCTTGGGCTGGCAGGGGGATGAAGGCGGCGCCGCCGCTACTTCTTGATCAGGCTCATCACAAAGGTGACGACAGCCATGATCACGAAAATATAGAACAGGATCTTGGCGATGCCTACAGCACCTGCCGCAATACCACCAAAACCGAATATGGCGGCTACCAGGGCGATGACGAAGAACACGATGGCGTAGTGCAGCATGTAAAACTCCTTGGGTTGTTCGTTTCCAAGAAACGGCACGGGGCGGATGGGCCAAGTGCTGTTTGCATGGGTTCGACTGTACTGAGCCGCCAAAGGTGTATCTGACGGTGGCCGGCGTGGCATGGCGTCAGGGTTAGGCGGGGGGGTGGTGTAGGAATGCTCCGGCTGCACAGGGCTTGCAGCCGCCGCTGGCTGCAACCATCCAGGAGTGCACATGAAAAAAAGCCCCTGGCGCGTGGGCGCGCAGGGGCTTTTGCATGGCGGGTGCTGCCGCTTCAGGCGGTGGCGACCGTACCGCCGCTTTTGTCCGTGGAGATCGGCGCCAGCGGGATGACGGCGGAGATTGCCGTGCCCTTGCCCAGTTCGGACGAGACGGTCAGACGGCCGCCTGCGGCCTCCACGCGGTGGCGCATGCCGGCCAGCCCGTGGGAGTTGGGGCGCATGGCCGAGGTCTCGAAGCCTTCGCCGTCGTCCTGGATCTGCACCGTCACATAGGTCGGATAGTTGTGCACGGAGACCAGGACATGGCTGGCCTTGGCATATTTGCCGATGTTGGTCAGCGACTCCTGGACGATGCGGTAGACCGTGAGTTGGGTGGATTCCGGCAGCTCCACCTGCTCCAGGTTGGCCGTGACTTCGATGCCGCTGCGCTCGCCGAACTCGCGCGCCAGGATTTCCAGCGCCGTCGTCAGGCCCAGGTTGGACAGGGAAGAGGGGCGCAGGTCCTCGATGATGCGGCGCTTGAGGGCGATGCCGCTGTTGAGCGTCTCCACCAGATGGCTGACGCGTTCGCCCACGTCCGGCGCGCTGAGGTCGATCTTGGATTTGAGGCGCGCCACGTCGAGCTTGGCCGCCGTCAGCAGCGAGCCCAGCTCGTCGTGCAGTTCGCGCGCCAGGTGTCCGCGCTCGTCCTCGCGCACCTGCTGCAAGTGGTTGGCCAGCTCCGTCAGCGTGGCCGTGCGCTCGCGCACCAGGGCTTCGAGGCGGTTGCGCTCGTCGCGCTGGATCTCCTGCTCGCGCTGGTGGGCCTGCTGCAGCGCGTGGGCCTGGCGCAGGTACATGAAGAAGCCCAGCACGCCCAGGGCCGTGACCGTGGCGATGCCTATGCGCGACAGCGACAGCGTGTGCTCGATGTCCTGCAGGTTCTTGGCCGAGCGCTGGTCTATGCCTGACAGCAGCTTGCCCGTGTAGTCGCGGATGGCGTCCATGTTCTCCATGCCCACGTCGGTGAACATGACGAAGCGCCAGGCCTCCTCGTTGCCCTGGCGGTACAGGCGCAGGCTGAGTTCCATCTCGCTCATCTTGCGTTCGACCTGGCGCGCCAGCGGCGTGAAGATCGCCAGCTCCTGCGGGTCGTAGATGAAGATCTGGCGCAGCTCGTCCATGTTGTAGTTGATGGCCGTGATCGCCTTGCTGTAGGGCTCCAGGTAGCGCTCCTCGCCCGTGAGCAGGTAGCCGCGCAGGCCGGTCTCCGCATCCAGCATCAGCCGCAGCAGCTGGCTGATCTCCGAGCGAGTGTTCTGGGTCTGGGTCATGGCCTCCAGCGCCTTGGTGGAGCGCTTGTAGCTGGCCTCGTTAATGCTCACCAGCAGCACGGCCGCGACGATGGCGAATGCCAGGCTGATCGCAATTCTTCGGAAATTTATCCAACGCATAAGCATCCTCTCACCTACAAGATCTTCGCCGATATTCTGCATAATTCGTGTTATCGGCTGCCGGGGCAGTTCCTGCGCCGGCCGTTACCATATATTGTTTGCACGACCAGCGATCCCGCTGGTCCCCCGAAAAAGAGGTATTCATGATCAGAATTGGCATTGTGGACGACCATGCAATTGTGCGCTCGGGCCTGCGTCAGTTTCTCTCGGAACACGTGGACCTGCGTGTAGTCGGTGAGGCCGCCAATGGCCGCGAGGCCATCGATCTGGTGCGTGCCCACGAGATCGACGTGCTGTTGATGGACCTGTCCATGCCGGGCCAAAGCGGTATCGACGCGCTGGCCATGCTGCGCGCCAAGGCGCCGGACATGGGCATCCTGATCCTGAGCGGCTATCCCGAGGAGCACTACGCGATCAACCTGATCCGCCAAGGCGCCAGCGGCTACCTGAACAAGGAATGCGATCCCCAGGAGATTGCCGAAGCGATCCGCACCGTGGCCCTGGGCCGCCGCTACCTGACGCCCGCCGTGGCCGACCTGCTTGCCCAGCAGCTCAACCGCAAGGATGACGCGCCAGCCCATGAACAGCTGTCAGAGCGTGAGTTCCAGGTCTTCCTCAAGCTCGCGCGTGGTGAAACCGCAGGTGATATTGCAAAGTCGCTTTCACTGAGCGTAAAGACGGTCAGCACCTATCGCACGCGACTCATGGAGAAAATGGGATTGTCGTCCAACAGCGATCTGACGTATTACGCACTGAAGAACAGGCTGATCGATTGATTTTCAGTCAATAGAAAATACGGGCTGCACGATTATCAAGTCGTGCAGCCTTTTTCTTTGATGAAAAATCAAATGCAGTGCTTTGGGTTCAGGCTGTTTTGAGTTGGTTGAGTGACGCCGCATCGATATTCATGCAATAGTCCATGAGTGCGTCGATTTCATTGGACTTGTCGAAGACAGCATCCACGCCGAGCTGGGCGCAGCGGCTGCGGATGTCGGGGGTGGCGTAGTTGCTGAGCACCACGATCTTCTGGTGCGGCTGGCGCTCGCGGCAGGCAGTAAGCACACCCAGGCCGCTGCCCTGGCGCAGGAACAGGTCGACGATGGCGAGATCCCATGCGTCGGGGTTCTGCTGAAGCCAGTCCGTCCCCGCGCTCTCCGTCTCCGCGATGCCCACGGCCTCGACATCGGCCAGTTCTTCGAGCGTGGCGATCAGGTTCTCGCGGATCGTAGGGTTGTCTTCAACAAGATAGGTGCGCAATTTCACGGCTGTATCCAATAGGGACGCGGATGGCAATCGGAGTCCGGTGGAGCCCGGCCTCCATTGTCCTGCGCGACAGCGGGCGATTGTGCCAGTGAGGGATCGGCGTGGGGGTCAGCCGATTCCTACGCCTTGTTACCGCAAACGGGACATTCCGGTACACGAGTGGTTTGCATGCTACTCCAATCCAGGCTGCGGCTGTCGAACATGGTCAGGCGGTTTGTTGCAGGCGTGCCAAATCCCGCGATCAGCTTGAGGGCTTCCGCCGCCTGCAGCGTGCCCATGACGCCCACCACGGGCGCGAAGACGCCCATGGTCGAGCACTGCACTTCCTCGAACTGCGCATCGGGCGGGAACACGCAGGCATAGCAGGCGCAGTTCTCGTCGCGCGGGTCCATGACCATGAGCTGGCCGTCCAGCCGGATGGCCGCCCCCGCCACCAGGGGCACCTTGTGTCGCACGCAGGCCGCGTTGATCATGTGGCGCGTGCGGTAATTGTCCGTGCAGTCCAGCACCAGGCTGGCCTGGGGCACGAGCTCGTCGAGCAGCGCGTCGTCGGCGCGCTGCTGGCGGCAGTCGATGCGGATGCCGGGGTTGATGGCGTGCACGGCCGTGCGTATGGATTCCACCTTGGGCTGGCCCACGCGGTCCGTGGTGTGGGCGATCTGGCGCTGCAGGTTGGTCATGTCCACCGCATCGTCGTCCACCAGGGTGATGCGGCCTATGCCGGCCGAGCCCAGGTACAGCGCGGCGGGCGCGCCCAGGCCGCCTGCGCCGATGATGAGCACATGCGCTGCCAGGATGCGCTCCTGGCCCTCGATGCCGATTTCGTCGAGAAGGATGTGGCGCGAGTAGCGCAGCAGTTGATCGTCGTTCATTCGCGTCTCCAGACGTGAAAAAGCCGGGCGCAAGGCCCGGCTTGGTGCAGGCGCGGACCCGCTCCGCGCCGCGCTGTCAGTTTTCCTTCTTCTCGGGCTCGCGCTCGGTCAGGGTCTTGCTGACCATGACGGGCTGGCCCTTGAGGCGGTTGAGCGCCTGCTGCAGCTGGAAGTCCTTTTCGGTGCCGAACTCGGGCAGGCGGCGCTCGGCCGGCGGCTTCTTGGCTTCCTCTTCCAGGCGCTTGCGGGCTTCCTCGCGGGCCTTCTCGCGCACCTCGTCCTTGACCTCGGCACCCTGTCCGCTGGACAGGTGCTTTTCCAGGTCGGCCTCGCGCATGCGCAGGGCGGCGAACAGGTCACCTTCGGGCGTCTCATCCACCATCACGTCGGGCACGATGCCCTTGGCCTGGATGGACTTGCCGCTGGGCGTGTAGTAGCGCGCCGTGGTCAGCTTCAGGCCCGTATCGGGGCCCAGGGGGCGCACGGTCTGCACGGAGCCCTTGCCGAAGGTCTGGCTGCCCATGATGATGGCGCGCTTGTGGTCCTGCAGTGCGCCGGCCACGATCTCGCTGGCCGAGGCCGAGCCTTCGTTGACCAGGACCACCAGCGGCAGCTTCTTGAGCGAGGCCGGCAGGCGCTGCAGCGGGTCTCCCATGCCGCGGCGGGCATAGAAGCTGGGCGATGCCTTGTAGGTTTCCTTGCTCTCGGCCAGTTGGCCGTTGGTGGAGACCACGGTCACATCCGGCGGCAGGAAGGCGGCCGAAATGGCGACGGCAGCGTCCAGCAGGCCACCCGGGTCGTTGCGCAGGTCCAGCACCAGGCCCTTCATGTTGGGGTCCTGCTTGTACAGTTCCTCGACCTTGCGCACGAAATCGTCCACCGTGCGTTCCTGGAACTGGCTCAGGCGGATCCAGCCGTAGCCGGGCTCGATCACCTTGCCCTTGACGGACTGCGTCTTGATTTCTTCGCGCGTGATGGTCACGGGGAAGCTGCGGCTTTCATCCTTGCGCAGGATGGTCAGCTGCACCTTGGTGTTGGGCTCGCCACGCATGCGCTTGACGGCGTCGTTGAGCGACAGGCCCTTGACGGCCGTGTCGTCGATCTTGGTGATCAGGTCGCCGGTCTTGAGGCCGGCGCGGAAGGCGGGGGAGCCTTCGATGGGCGAGACGACCTTGATCAGGCCGTCTTCCTGCGTGATCTCGATGCCCACGCCGACGAAGCGGCCCGAGGTGCCCTCGCGGAATTCCTTGTAGGACTTCTTGTCGAAGTACTGAGAATGCGGATCGAGGCTGGACACCATGCCGGAGATGGCATCGGTGATCAGCTTCTTGTCATCGACCGACTCGACATAGTCGGTCTTGATCAGGCCGAAGACGGCGGACAGCTGCTGGATTTCCTCCAGCGGCAGCGGGGTCATGGCACCGCGGGCCACGGTCTGCAAGGAAACCGTGGTCAGTGCTCCGGCGATTACGCCTACGGAAACCCAGCCGGCAATTTTGATTTTCTGGCCCATATCACCCCTTTAACCGCGTCAATATACACCCGCTTGGAAAGGCAAGCGCCCGCGTGGTTCCCTAAAAACGGCGCAGCAAGCGCAATTTCCGCAGCAGGCGCTCACCTCAAGCGGGCCCGGCTCAGGCCTTGCCCTGTGCGGCCACGGCGGCTGCAGCCTTGGCGGCAGCTTCCGCATCGCCCAGGTAATAGTGGCGAATGGGCTTGAGATTGGCATCCAGCTCATAGACCAGCGGAATGCCATTGGGCACGTTGACGCCGACGATGGCGTCATCCGAGATGCCGTCCAGGTACTTGATCAGCGCGCGGATGGAGTTGCCGTGGGCCGCGACCACGACGCGCTTGCCGGACAGGATGGCGGGCGCGATGGACTCGTTCCAGAACGGCAGCACGCGGGCCACCGTGTCCTTCAGGCATTCGGTCAGCGGCACCTGGCTGGGGTCCAGCTGGGCGTAGCGCACGTCGCTGCGCTCGCTGCGCGGGTCTTGCGGCTCCAGGGCCGGCGGCGGCGTGTCGTAGCTGCGGCGCCACACCAGCACCTGGGCGTCGCCGTATTGCTTGGCCATGTCCGCCTTGTTCAGGCCCTGCAGGCCACCGTAGTGGCGCTCGTTCAGGCGCCAGCTGTGCTGCACGGGCAGCCAGGTGCGGTCCATTTCGTCCAGCGTGTGCCACAGCGTGCGCGTGGCGCGCTTGAGCACGCTGGTGTAGGCCAGGTCGAAGTCATAGCCCTCGGCCTTGAGCAGGCGGCCGGCGTTCTTGGCCTGTTCGACGCCGGTGGCGGTCAGGTCCACATCGGTCCAGCCGGTGAAGCGGTTTTCGAGGTTCCAGGTGGATTCACCGTGGCGGATCAGCACGAGCTTGTACATGGCGGCTTTCTAAGTCTCTCGATGCGACAAAGCTGGGCTGTCGCGGGGGCAAAAGCCAGCATTCTAGAATTGACAGGTTTGCCAACCCAAGGAATGACGTGAAATTCATCATCGATAACTGGTATTTGATCCTGATCGCGCTGGCTTCCGGCGTGATGCTGCTGCTGCCCCTGGTGCGCGGCGCAGGCGGCGGCTCGCTGACGGCGGCGCAGGCCGTGCAACTGATCAACCGCCAAAAGGCCGTGGTCATCGATGTCTGCGAGCCCGAAGAGTACGCGGCCGCCCATGCCAACGGCGCCAAGAATGTGCCGCTGAGCCAGTTCGAGGAAAAGCTGCCCACCACCGTGAAGAACAAGGCGCTGCCGCTGGTGCTGATCTGCACCAAGGGCAACCGCGCCTCCCGTGCCGAAGGCATTGCGAAGAAGCTGGGCTACGAAAAGGCCCAGGCCCTGGCCGGTGGCCTGAAGGCCTGGCGCGATGCCGGCATGCCGGTTGAAAAGGCCTGAGACGCCCCCATTTGACGGCGATGGAAGCCGCTGCTCCGCGCCCCGGGCGCCAGCCGGCGGCACGCCGCAAACTCGAAGAAAGACGCACATGCAAGCCGTGAAGATGTACACCACCGCTGTCTGCCCCTATTGCATCCGGGCCAAGCAGATCCTCAAGTCCAAGGGCGTGGAGCAGATCGAAGAGATCCGCATCGACACCGATCCGGCCGCGCGCGACGTGATGATGCAGAGCACGGGCCGCCGCACGGTGCCCCAGATCTTCATCGGCGACCACCATGTGGGCGGCTGCGACGACCTGATGGCGCTGGATGCCGACGGCGGTCTGGTGCCTCTGCTGCAAAGCTGAAACACGGGCACTGCATAATGCTGGCCCAGGTGCCCGCTGCGCAAGCTCTTGGCAGCGGGCATTTTGTTGGTGATTTTTTTGATGCCCTGGTCACCGCACCAGGGTTTTTTGCCCAGAAAGACTGATTCCATGGCCGAACAGGACACTCCCGTCTTCCAGATCCAGCGCGTCTACCTCAAGGACCTGTCGCTGGAGCAGCCCAATTCGCCCGCCATCCTGCTGGAGCAGGAGCAGCCCAGCGTGGACATCCAGCTTGGCGTCGAGGCGACTCCCGTGGCCGAAGGCATCTACGAAGTGGCCGTGACCGCCACCGTGCAGACCAAGATCCAGGACAAGACCGTGTTCCTGGTCGAGGCCAAGCAGGCCGGCATCTTCGAGATCCGCAACGTGCCCGAAGACCAGATGGGTGGCGTGATCGGCATTGCCTGCCCCCAGATCATCTATCCCTACCTGCGCGGCAACGTGGCTGACGTGGTCACCCGCGCCGGCTTCCCGCCCGTGCACCTGGCCGAGATCAACTTCCAGGCCATGTACGAGCAGCAGCAGGCAGCCGCCCAGGCGGACGGCAACTCGCTGCCGCAGTAAGCCGGTCCATTCCCGGACGATGTGATTTGCGCCCAGGCGCGTCTCATCGCTGTGGTACAAGAAAAGAGGCCCGAGGGCCTCTTTTTTTCATCAACGTCGCTTCTTCAACGTCGAGCAGATATGAACATAGTGGTGATTGGCGCAGGCGCCTGGGGCACGGCGCTGGCGATGAGCGCGGCCTCGCGCGGTGACGGGCGTGTCGTGACCCTTTGGGCGCGCGACGCCGCCCAGGCGCAGGCCATGCACGGCAGCGGCGAGAACGCACGCTACCTGCCTGGCGTGGCACTGCCTGCCGCGCTGCAGGTGGTGCATGGCGAGATCGACGGCCATCTGGCGGCCGCCGACCTGATCGTGATCGGCACGCCCATGGCTGCCCTGCGCGAATGGCTGGGCCGGCTGCAGCATGTGCCCGCACCCGTGGCCTGGCTGTGCAAGGGCTTCGAGGCCGTGCCCGCAGGCGCTTCGGCTGCGGCCCATGGACTGATGGCCCACGAGGTCTGCGCCGAGGTGGCGCCCGATCTGCTGTGCGGCGTGCTCAGCGGCCCCAGCTTCGCGGCCGAGGTGGCACGCCACCAGCCCACGGCCCTGGTGGCGGCCAGCCGCCATGCCCAGGTCAATGACGCCCTGGTGGCCGCCTTCCACGGCGGCGCCATGCGCGTCTATGCCAATGCCGACATCGTGGGCGTGGAGGTGGGCGGCGCCGTGAAGAACGTGCTGGCCATTGCCACCGGCCTGTGCGACGGCCTGCAGCTGGGCCTGAACGCCCGCGCCGCGCTGATCACGCGCGGCCTGGCCGAGATGACGCGTTTGGGCCTGGCCCTGGGCGCGCGCACCGAGACCTTCATGGGCCTGTCGGGCCTGGGCGATCTGGTGCTGACGGCCACGGGCGACCTGTCGCGCAACCGCAAGGTGGGCCTGCTGCTGGCCCAGGGCCGCACGCTGGAGCAGGCCGTGGCCTCGCTGGGCCATGTGGCCGAGGGCGTGTACAGCGCACGCACCGTGCTGGCGCGCGCGCGGCTGCTGAATGTGGAGATGCCCATCACCGAAACCGTGGTCGAGCTGTTGGACGGCCGGCTGCAGGCGGCCGAGGCCGTGCAGCACCTGATGGCGCGCGATCCGCGCGGCGAGTGATTCTTCGGTGTCCATGAAAAATGGCCCACACGCTCCCCTTGCTGCGCAAGGTCTACTGCCCCCCGAGGGGGCCGCTTTTCATCTTGGGGCGGCCCGGCGATGAAAAAGCCCCGGAGCTGGAAGGCCCCGGGGCTTTTTTGCGTCAGAAATCCTGGCGCCTGGCGCGCTACATGCCCAGTTACAGGCCCAGCTCCAGACCCAGCAGTTCCTCCACCGTCTGGCGGCGGCGGATGAGGCGCGCGCTGCCGCCATCGACCAGCACCTCGGCGGCCAGCGGGCGCGTGTTGTAGTTGCTGGACATGGAGCTGCCATAGGCGCCCGTGTCATGGATGACCAGCAGGTCGCCCACCGAGGCGCCTGCCAGCGCGCGCGGCAGCACCACGCCGCCGTCGCCCTGGGTGAACACGTCGCCCGATTCGCACAGCGGGCCGGCGACCACGGCATCGCGCAGGGGCATGGCCTGGCCGTCGCGGCGCAGCACTTCCATGCCGTGCCAGCTGCCGTACATGGAGGGGCGCATCAGCTCGTTGAAGCCCGTATCGACCAGCACGAAATGGTTGCTGCCCGCGTTCTTGGTGGCGCGCACCTGGCCCAGCAGCACGCCCGACTCGGCCACCAGGAAGCGGCCGGGTTCGATCTCCAGGCCCAGCGCGTGGCCCACGATGGCCTCGGCGTCCTTGCGTGCCGCATCCCACAGGCCGTGGTAGTGGGCGGTGTCGATGGTGGCGTCGCCATCGCGGTAGGGAATGGACAGGCCGCCGCCGGCCGAGATGGCCTGCAGGTCATGGCCTGCCTGGCGGGTGGCGCGCACCAGCTCGACCATGGCGCCGCAGACCTGCTGCAGGTGGCCGTAGTCCACGCCCGAGCCGATGTGCATGTGCAGGCCGGCCAGCTTCAGGCCGCCGTCGCGGATGGCCTGCAGCGCCGCCAGCAGGTCGCTGTGCCAGATGCCGTGCTTGCTGTGCTCGCCACCCGTGTTGGTCTTGTTGCTGTGGCCGTGGCCGAAGCCGGGGTTGATGCGCAGCCACACGGGATGGCCGGGCGAGGCCTGGGCCAGCTGGTGCAGCATGTCGATGGAGCCGGCGTTCACGGGCACCTTGTGCTCGGCCACGCAGGCCAGCGTGGCCTCGTCCATCACGTCGGCGGTGAACACGATGTCGCTGTGCAGGTCGTCGCCATGGCCGGCCGCGTAGCCGGCGGCCAGCGCGCGCAAGATTTCGCCGCGCGATACCGCATCCACCTTCACGCCCTGCTCGCGCATCAGCCGCAGGATGTGGATGTTGGAGCAGGCCTTCTGCGCAAAGCGGATGGTGTCGAAGGCCTTGAGCTGGGCGATGCGCGAGCGGATGGTGGCGGCGTCATAGACCCACAGCGGCGTGCCGTGCTGGTCGGCCAGAGCCCAGAGCTGGGCGGGCGAGAAGGGATTGGACATGGTGTCTCTTTCAGGGGAACTGCCGCGCATGATGGCGGATGGGAGTCATTCAGTCCAATGCTTGTTCTTATGGTGTCTATTTGATTTGGATATGCTTTGGCCATGCAAGACCCCGCGCTGCCGCACACGTCTCCCGAACCCCGCATCTCCCACCGCCACCTGGAGGTGTTTCGCGCGCTCATGCTCAGTGGCAGCGCCACGGCGGCGGCGCAGATGCTGTTCAGCTCCCAGCCCACCGTCAGCCGCGAATTGGCGCGGATGGAGAGCCTGCTGGGCTATGCGCTGTTCGAGCGCGCCCAGGGCCGGCTGCGGCCCACGGCACGCGCCCTCTCGCTGTGGGCCGAAGTGCAGCGCAGCTGGCAGGGGCTGGATCGGGTGGTGGAGCATGCGCTGGCCCTGGCGCGGCCGCACCAGGCGCGCATCAACGTGCTGTGCCTGCCCGCGCTCAGCCATGCGCTGCTGCCCGCAGCGCTGGCGCGGCTGCATGCGGAGCATGGCCCCGTGGCCGTCAGCGTGGCCACGCAGGAGGCGCCGCTGCTGCAGGAGTGGATGGCCGCCCAGCGCTACGACCTGGGCCTGGCCGAGCTGGCCGAGGCGCCTCCGGGCACGCGTGCCCTTGCGCTGCCCGCCATGGACGAGGTGGCCGTGCTGCCCGCAGGCCATGCGCTGGCCGCAAGGCCGGTGCTGGAGGTGGCTGACTTTGCCGGGGAAAGCTTTGTCAGCCTGGCGCGCGACGATCCCTATCGCCAGCAGATCGATGCCGTGTTCGAGCAGGCCGGCGTGCAGCGCCAGCTGCACCTGGAGACCCACAGCGCCGTGGCGGTCTGCGCCATGGTCCAGCACGGTCTGGGCGTGGCCATCGTCAATCCGCTGACGGCGCGTGCCTGCGCCGGGCCGCAGCTGGTGGTGCGGCCGCTGGCGTTCTCCATTCCCTTCCAGGTCCATGCGCTGCTGCCGCTGCACCGGCCAGCCGTGGCCGAGGTGCAGTGGCTGGTGGACGCGCTCGCCGCCGAGGTGGCCGCGGTCGGCTGAAGGCGGCAGTGCCTAGGCCGAAGGGGTGCGCACCATGTCGGCGGGAACGATGGCCTGGGCGCTGCGCTCCAGGCGCTGGCGCAGCCACCGGTGGGCGCTGTCCTCATGGCTGCGCGCATGCCAGACCAGCTCCACGGGGAAGGACGGAAAGGCAAACGGCAGCGGGCTGATGGCCAGGCCGAACAGCGGCGCATAGTGGAGTGCCACGATGGCCGGCACCGTGGTCAGCAACGGTGCGCGTGCCACGGTGGCAAACAGCGTGAGGAAGTTGGATGCCGCAAGCACCGGGTTGATGGCCACACCTGCCGCCTCCAGCGCATCTTCCAGGTAGCCGTACAGGCTGTCCTTGGCCGAGATCATGGCGTGGCGGCCGGCCTGGTACTGCGCCAGGCTCAGCGGCGTGGCAAACGGCAGCAGGGCCGGGTGGTAGCAGCAGACCACACCCAGGTCGAACAGCATCTGCCGGCGGTGCCAGCCGCTGCCGCCGGGCAGGTAGCCGATGGCCAGGTCGATCTGCTCGGCATCCAGCGCGTCGAAGGCCCGCTCGCGGCTGGTGGGGCTGAGCAGCAGCTTCACGCGCGGTGCGGACACGGCCAGGTCGGCAAACAGCTCGGAGACCAGCAGCGATTCGGACTGGATGGAGATGCCGATGCGGAAGGTGTGTTCATCGGTGGCCGGATCGAAGCTGCGACGCGACAGCAGCAGCCTCTGCGAGGCCTCCAGCAGCTCGCGCACCGGGGCGTGCAGTTCGCGGGCCATCAGCGTGGGCTCCATGTGGTAGCCCACGCGCACGAACAGTTCGTCGTCCATCAGCAGGCGCAGCGTGGACAGCGCATGGCTCATGGCCGGTTGCTTGATGCGCAGGCAGGCGGCGGCGCGCGTCACGCTGCGCTCCTGCATCAGCGCGTCGAAAGCCAGCAGCAGGTTCAGGTCGAAGGAGCGCAGATTGAAATGATCGATGCGAGACATCATTCATATCGATTTGTTGAATCAAGACCCGAAACCTACACTGAATTTCAATTTCACGCGGCCAGTCAGGCACAGGGCGGCCCGGTCCGGAAAGACGCCATTCAAGAGCCATACGAGGAAACATGATCGTGATACACCCCCGCCTCATCCTGCCGGCCCTGGGCTGCGCGCTGGCCACCGCCGCAGGCGCGCAGGAGCCGCGCTTTACCATGCAGCCCATACAGATCATCGTCGGCTTCACGCCGGGCGGCTCGGCCGACACCACGGCCCGCCTGGTCGGCGACGGGCTGGGCCGCGAGCTGGGCCAGGCCGTCATCGTGGTGAACAAGCCGGGGGCCGGCACCAACATCGCGGCGCAGTTCGTCGCCAAGGCGCCTGCCGATGGCCATACGCTGCTGTTCGGCGGGACCTCGCTGGTCTACAGCCCGGGCTTGCTGTACCCCTCGATGAAGGCCAATCTGGCCAGGGACTTCGCGCCCGTGGGCGGCCTGGTCAAGGTGCCCAACATCCTGGTCGTTCGGCAGGATTCGCCGCTGCGCGATGTCCGCCAGCTCGTGGCGCAGGCCAAGTCCCGGCCCGGCGGGGTCAACTACGGGTCCACGGGCGCCGGCGTGAGCCCGCAGATCGCCATGGAGATGCTCAGTGCCCGCGCAGGCATGCGCATGACCCATGTGCCGTACAAGGGCACGGCCCCCATGCTCACGGGCATCCTGGCCGGGGATGTGGATGTGGCCTTCGACATCGCCTCGTCCTCGGGCCCCATGATCCAGGCCGGCAAGATGCGCGGCCTGGCCGTCTCGGGGGCCACGCGGCTCAAGAACCTGCCCCAGATCCCGACGATCGCCGAATCCGGCTACCCGGGCTTCGACGTCACTTCCTGGTACGGACTGGTCGCGCCCCAGGGAACGCCCGAGGCCGTCATCCACAAACTCAATGCTGCCCTGCAAAAAGTGCTGGCGCAGCCGGACATCCAGACCACGCTGGCGGCCACCGGCAACGAAGTCATGCCGGGAACGCCCGCCGATTTCCAGGCCTTCCTGGCGGCCGAGCACCGCAAATGGAACGATGCCGTCAGGCAGCTGGACCTGCGCCCCGAGTGAGCCCAAACATGAACCAGACCGCAAGACACCAGAAACTGGCCGAGCTGGCCGGGGACATGCCCGAGATCCGGGCCATCCGCCACCGCATCCACAGCCATCCCGAGATCGCATTCGAGGAGCGCAGCACGGCTGCGCTGGTCGCCGAAAAGCTGGCCGAATGGGGCTTTGAGGTGGCCACCGGCGTGGGTACCACGGGCGTGGTCGGCACGCTGAGCGCGGGCACGGGCGGCCGCCGCATCGGCCTGCGCGCCGACATGGACGCCCTGTCCATGCAGGAAAAGACCGGCCTGCCCTATGCGAGCCGCATCGAGGGCAAGATGCACGCCTGCGGCCACGATGGCCACACCGCCATGCTGCTGGGCGCTGCCCGGTACCTGGCCAGGACGCGCAATTTCTCGGGCACGCTGCACCTGTACTTCCAGCCGGCCGAGGAGCGCGGCCATGACAGCGGGGCCGAGCGCATGATCGCCGACGGCCTGTTCGAGCGCTTTCCCTGCGATGCTGTGTTCGGCATGCACAACCATCCGGGCGCGGAGCAGGGGCACTTCATGATGCGCAAGGGTGCCTTTCAGCCGGCGACGGACAAGATCGCCATCCGCGTCATCGGCAAGGGCGGGCATGTGGCGCGCCCCCATCTCACGGTGGACCCGTCCGTGGTCTCGGCCAGCATCGTGATGGCGCTGCAAAGCATCGTCTCGCGCAATGTCGATCCCATGCAGACAGCGGTGCTGTCCGTGTGCTCGCTGCAATCGGGGGGCTTCTACGGCGTCATTCCCGACGAGGCGCGCATCGAGCTGAGCGTGCGCTGCTTCGATCCCGGCGTGAGGGTGCAACTGCGCGAGCGCATCGAGGCCATTGCCCAGGGGCAGGCGCAAAGCTATGGCGCCAGCGTGCAGATCGAGCACCAGCAGGGCTATCCGGTGCTGGTGAACACCGGGCGCGAGGTGGATTTCGCCGTGGAGGTCGCGCGCGAGCTGGTGGGGCCGCAGCGCGTGGACCCGGACTTCGGCCCGATCACGCCGGGCGAGGATTTCGCCTTCATGCTGGAGCGCCGGCCGGGCTGCTACCTGCGCCTGGGCAATGGCCTGTTCAGCGAGCACTGCCACCCCGTACACCACCCGCGCTACGACTTCAACGACGACAACCTGCTGACCGGTGCCGCGTACTGGAGCCTGCTGGTGGAGCGCTATCTGGTGGACTGAGGCCGGGGTTCGGCGGCGGGCTCGGGGGCCAGGCACGGGCCCGGGCCCCACTCCATCCAGTCGTCGCCAAAGATCTCCACCGGGTGCTGTGTGCGGTCCGATCCGTTGCCGCAGGCCAGCTCGTCGCGGGCGCAGTAGCGGTCACAACCCCAGCAGGTGCGCTCGGGATGGGCGGGGTGGATGGGGAATTTCTTGGCCATGGCATCCAGCTTGGACCGCCATGGCCGCCAGGGTTTTGCGCTGGATCAGAACTCCAGGTTGTCGATCAGGCGCGTCTTGCCCAGGCGCGCAGCGCCCAGGGCCACCAGTGGTGCACCGGCCAGTTGCGCGCCCTCGGCGGGGGGCTGCAGGTCACGGCGCAGGCGCACGGTCAGGTAGTCGGGCTCCCAACCCTGGGCGGCCAGGGATTGCATGGCCCAGGCTTCCAGTTCGGCCAGCGGCGCCTGGCCCGCACGCGCGGCATCGGCCAGTTGCTTGAGCGCCAGCGACAGCGCCATGGCCTGCTGCCGCTCGTCGTCGCTCAGGTAGCCGTTGCGCGAACTCAGCGCCAGGCCGTCGTCGGCGCGCGCAGTGTCTCCGGCCACGATGTTCACGGGCAGGGCGAACTGCTCGACCATGCGGCGGATCACCATCAACTGCTGGTAGTCCTTTTTGCCGAACACGGCCGTTCCGCCGCCGCTGGCGAAGAATACGGCCGAGAACAGCTTCATCACCACGGTGCACACGCCCGTGAAGAAGCCGGGGCGGAAATGGCCTTCGAGGATGTCGGCCAGCTGCGCGTCGGGCTGGATCTTGAAGGTCTGCGGCTCGGGGTAGAGATCGGCTTCGCGCGGGGCGAACAGCAGGTCGCAGCCTTCGGCCTCCAGCTTGGCGCAGTCGGCCTCCCAGGTGCGCGGATAGCTGTCGAAATCCTCGTGCGGCAGGAACTGCAGGCGGTTCACGAAGATGCTGGCCACGGCAATGTCGCCGTGCTGGCGCGCGGCGCGCACCAGGGACAGGTGGCCGTCGTGCAGATTGCCCATGGTGGGCACGAAGGCGGGGCGGCCCTTGCTCGACAGGATGGCGCGCAGGTCGGCGATGGAGTGGACGATTTGCATGGGAAAACGGGAAAACGGGGGAACGGGAAGCGGGAAGCGGGAAGCGGAAAAACGGATCGTGCAGCCTGCCGGACTACCAGGCGTGCTTGCTGTCGTCGGGGAAGCTGCCGTTCTTCACGGCATGCACATAGGCCTCGAATGCGCCCTTGACGCTGCCCGCATCGGCCATGAAGTTGTGCACGAAGCGGGCCATCTTGCCCAGGTTCACGCCCAGCATGTCGTGCAGCACGAGGACCTGGCCGGCCGTGCCGCTGCCCGCGCCGATGCCGATGGTGTGGCAGTGCGGCAGCTCGGCCGTGAGTTCGCGCGACAGCTGTGCCGGCACCATCTCCAGCACCAGCATGGAGGCGCCTGCATCCTGCAGCTCCAGCGCATGGCGGCGCAGCGTGGCCGCGCCCTCGTCGCTCTTGCCCTGGACGCGGTAGCCGCCCAGCGCATGCACGGTCTGCGGCGTCAGGCCCAGGTGGGCGCAGACGGGCACGCCGCGCTCGACCAGGAACTGCACGGTGGGCGCGGTCCAGCCGCCGCCTTCGAGCTTGACCATATGGGCGCCGGCCTGCATCAGCTCGCAGGCGCTGCGCATGGCCTGCTCGCGGCTTTCGGCGTAGCTGCCATAGGGCATGTCGGCGATCAGCCAGGCCGTGCCCTGCACGCGGTGCAGGCCGCGCGCCACGCTGGCGGTGTGATAGCACATGTCCTGCAGCGACACGCCCACGGTGCTGTGCAGGCCCTGGCAGACCATGCCCAGTGAATCGCCCACCAAAATGCACTCCACGCCGGCCGCATCGGCCACGGCCGCGAAGGTGGCGTCATAGGCTGTGACCATGGTGATCTTCTCGCCGGCCTCGCGCATCTGCGCCAGGCGCGGAAGGCTCACGGGGCGGCGCTGGGGCAGCGGCGAGGCGGGAGGGATGGTGCCGTAGGGCGTGCCGGCGGTGACGGGTGCTTGGGTCATGGGGCGCTCGGAGGGGGATGGAATTGCCGCGAGTCTATGCGATGCGCGCGGGGGGCACCTGTCCCTGAGCTGTCCTTTGCTTTTCCGTCACCTTTCGGGCAGGCCACGCCATCGGCGCCACAGCGGAGACAGCAGGGCCACGAGCATGGCCGTGCTGGCTGCCACGGCAGGCGCGCCCATCAGCAGGTCCAGCCAGTGCTGGGTATCCGTCCAAGGGTCTGCGCTGCCGGCGGGTTGGGGCAACAGCAGTGCGGACCACTTGGACCAGGCGGCGGCGAGCCATATCAGGGCCAGCGACATGCCCAGGGCCAGCAGCACCGCGCCGGCCCAGGGGCGCTTGAGCACACTGATGCGCAGCCAGGCGACCGATATCAGCGCGGCTGGAAACAGCCCCAGCACATAGAGGTTGGTGATTCCCAGCATCCCGGCCAGAACGCTGCCAAGCAAGGTCAGGACCAGGCATGCGCCCCAGGCCACCAGCTGCATGGCAGGCATCAGGCGCACCAGCACCAGGGCCAAGGCGAGGAAAAAGCCAGCGCTGGCGGTCGCCAGCAACTGGGACATCCTTGGCCATTCGTCGTCGCGGGACCTGTCAGCGCGCCGCAGATGGCTTTCCTGGTAGGCCGGCAGGGCGAGGCCGTAGCGCGCGTGCTTCCATTGCACATGCTGCAGCGGGCTCCACCGGCTGCCGAACATCTCCAGCAGCATGAGCCACTCACGGTTGCTCTGGGCCAGATAGGTACCGAAGCATTTGCGCGGATCCGGCTCCAGATCCAAAGGCCTGCTGCGACCCAGGGCTGGTTTGCAGTTGGAGTTCTGCGCTCTGGATACCTTCTCGCCAGTCTCTGATGGTGGGCTGGCGGCCAGGTAGGCGCGCCATTCCTCGGCCAGGGGGGATTGCAGCGCGCTGCGGTAGCTGGCCAGCAGGTGCTCCGCCTCGTCCCGGGCGGAGCTGGCAGACTGGCGCACATAGCCTCTGGCCTGCAATGGCTGGCCGTAGCGCTCCAGCGTCGCGGCAATCGCGGCCTGGTCTCCGCGCATCAACCAGACCAGGGCCTGGATGCTCGGGTACTTCGCCGGATCGACCTCTTCCTCGCGCAGCACACGTATCCATTCCACGAGCATGGCCGCCTGGCGTGGCGCGACAAGCGCCTCCAGGGCGGCGACTTGCTCGACAGTCTGGATCTGTGCACTGACATCCGTGTCCGACCATTGGCGCTGAATCCGCATTTCATAGATGGGCGAAAAGGCGATCGCAGGTGCGAACAATAGCGATAGGAAGAAGGCTCCCCACAGGTACTCCCACCACAGGCCCCAGCGGCCCACGGGGGCGTGTTCACGCCAGCGGTTGTGGATGCGCACGCGCAGCAACCACCACAGCGCCAGGCCGATCGCCACGATCCAGGCCACGACGAAGCCGATGTCCAGTGCCAATTGCTCGGGCGTTTGCCGGGCCGTGGACGCAACGCCGGGCAGGGAGCCCATCCAGCGCGCGGGTTCGGCCATCCATTGCATCCAAACGCCCAGCACCAGCACGCACCACAGCAGCGCCAGCGGCAGATACCAGTGCAGGCGCAGCTGCCACAGCAGGGGGCAGCGCATCAGCGCCCATTGGTCCCAGCGGTTCGTCATATCGGAAAAACGTGGCATGGCTCAGTCCCTCACGAACAGGCGGCGGGTGGATGCGGTGATGTCGCGGAAATAGCGCACGGGCATCTGTGCCTGCACGGCCTGTGCCAGGAACTGCGCTGCCGTGAACGGCACGTGAAAGCTCACGATGTGGGTCTGGCCGCTGAGCTGGTGCGTATGGGATGGCAGCCGGTCCAGCCAGGGTTTCAGTTGCGCCATGGCCCAGCCGGTCTCGAATTCGATGGCGCAGCCTTCCATGGCGGCAAAGCTCTGCTGGACGCTGCGCGGCTGGCCTTGTTCCAGGAACAGCACCTGGTCGGCCACCTTTTCCACCTCGTACAGCTGCTGTGAACTCAGCACCAGGGCCATGGGTTGCCAGGGCGAGCGCGCCAGCGACTGCAGATCGGTCAGCAGGGTCTGCTGGGCGTTGATGTCCAGGTTGGCCAGGGGCTCGTCCAGCAGCAGCACGCGCGTCCGGCACAGCAGGGCGCGCGCCAGCTCGAAGCGCATCTTGTAGCCCGAGGACAGCTGTTTCCACTGGTGGCCCCGGAAGGCGCGCAGCCCCAGCTGCGCGATGACCAGCTGTACCAGGCAGATGTTGCGTGGGCCCACGGCGCCATGGCTGCGCGCGGCGAATTGCAGATGGTCCATCAGGCGCCCGCCCCAGACGGCCGGGCGCTGGGGGATATAGGCGAGCTGGGTGCGCAGCAGGTAGGCATCAGTGGCGGGAACACCCCAGTCCAGCTGCCCTGCGTCGGGCGCCAGATCGGCGGCCAGCAGGCGCAGCAAAGTGGTCTTGCCGTTGCCGTTCTCGCCCACCAGTCCCAGGATGGTGCCGGGCTCCACGGCCACATCCACCGGCCCCAGCGCAAAGCCGCCGCGCCGGTAGCGCTTGACCAGTTGCCGACCCTGTACACGGTACGCGCGGTGCGCGCGGTGCGCGCGGGGAGGTGCGGAGTTGGCCTGCAGCGCCTGGCCCGGGGCATGGGCGGCATGCAGGGCATCGAATGCCTGCTGCACCAGCGCGCGGCGTGGCTCTGCGCCGGAATCGGCCGCAAGGCCATCCCAGGCATCCAGCGCAGTCAGCAGGCTCTGCTGCACGGCGGTTTCGGCCGGCAGGGCGGCGTCTATGAGTGCACGCCACGCGCCATGCCATTGCTGGCTGGCGATCGCCTGTTCCACGGATTGCGCCCAGGCCGCCACGGTGGCCTGCGGGCGCGCGGGTAGTCGTGCCGATTCGATGCTCGATTCCATGAAGCCCTCCCTTTTTTCTGTGCTGCGCGGTGCGGCCATCCGGGGAGCCGGACAGTGCGATTCCCGGCGCGCGACGAGTCTATGCGATCCCGCTATGCTGTACTTCCCGCGACGGACGACAGGGCCCGCACAGGCCCTGCGGATGCGCTTCAACGGTGTTGCACCATGTCCGGTTCCCTACAGACATCTCCGCTCCTTCCCGCCGTGGCCTGGCAGGGCCTGCGCCAGGTCCATGTGCTGCAAAGCCTGACCGACGAGCGCCTGGCCGAACTGGCCGCGCAGTGCCGCTGGCAGCATCTGGCGCTGCACCAGACGCTGGAGGGCGCGTACACCGATCAGCGTCTCTACATGCTCGTGCAGGGCGGCTTGCGCGTCAGCAGCTATGCCCCCAACGGGCGCGGGCTCACGCTGGGCGAGATTGCCCAGGGCGTGTTCTTCGGCGGTCTGCCGCAGCAGCAGGTGGGCTGCACGGCCATGCCCCTGGTGGTGGAGGCGGGAGTGCCCAGCCTGATTGCCTCGCTGGCCCATGAGGATGTGGAAGCCCTGCTCATGAACGAGCCCCAGGTCCTGCGCGCCTTCATCGGCCGGCTCAGCGATCTGGCCGTGGCGCTGGCGCGCCGCATGGTGGATCTGGGAACGCTGTCGGTGCGCAGCCGCCTGCATACCCAGTTGCTGGAACGTGCCGAGCGCGCGGGCATCGACCAGGGGCAGGCCCTGCTGGCGCCCGCACCCCGGCAGACCGACCTGGCCCTGATGCTGGGCTCCAGCCGCGAGGAAGTGGCGCGCGAGATGTCGCGCCTGGTGCGCCTGGGCCTGCTGCGGCGCGAAGGCCGCAACCTGCGCATCTGCCATGTCGAAGGCCTGCGCGTGCTGCTCGAGGAAGCGCGCTGAGCCTTGTCTGCCGCGGCTGTTTCAAGCCGCGAAAAACACTGTTTCAGGAACGCGTGAATTCGCCTTCTGTCGAGGGGAGCACGGGTGAAAAGGCAGCGGGCCGCCCGGGCCGGATGCGAAAACACGTGAGAAAACGCACAGACGAAGAATGCTGCAGCGCCGCATAGTACGTCCATGCCGTGAGGAAATGAATGCCGAGCGGCCTTTTGAAAGGATCTGACATGCGTACCCTCTCCGCTGCACTGGCCGCCCTGACCCTGGGCCTCGCCGGCACTGCAATGGCCCAAGAAGCCGTTTCCCCCTCGTCCTCCGCCACCGCAGGCCTGAGCCGCGCCGAAGTGCTGGCCGACCTCGAAATGTGGCACCAGGCGGGCATGACCTACCTGCCCTCGCCTTCGGCAGACCGCGACATCAGCTACAACTCGGCCGAATACCAGCGCGGCCTGGCCCGTTACCAGCAACTGCGCAGCGGCCCTGCCTACCGTGAGGCCGTGGCCCGCCTGGAAGGCCAGCACACCGTCACGCAGAAGTGATGTGAATGGATATGGGTCCGGCATGGTGCCGGGCCTGTTGGTGGAAAGCGTCCTTTCGGGACGCTTGGTTTGGCGCCCTTCGGGGCGCTTTTTTGTTTCCCTCGCTCTACACTGGGCGGCCCCGTGTCAGTGGCTGCTATCGATAGCGAAGCTGCTGATGCAAGTACAGCATGCGTTGACGGCCGTTTTGTGAAGTTTCTGATCGATTTTCCCAACCCCCATGACGGTTCGGCCGCCCGGCTGCGCCATGGCTTCGGGCCGCCGCTGCGCAGCCTGGCCGCCCATGCGCCCGAGCAGGTGCGCGGTGTGCTTGACGCCGTGCAGCAGGCCGCCCAGGCCGGCCTGTGGTGCCTGGGCTGGGTACGCTACGAGGCGGCGGCGGCCTTTGACGCGGCCTACGCGGGCGCCTTGCATGCCACGCCGCCAGGCGAGCCGCTGGCCTGGTTTGCCGTCTTCGACGGCCCCCGGCCCTGGCCTGAAGACGCGGATGCAGTCGATGCCGGCCCTCAGGTGCAAGCTCAGGCGCAATCTCAGGTGCAATGGCAGCCCGGCCTGGAGCGTGCCGATTTCGATGCCGCCATCGCGCGCATCCACGAGGCGATTGCGGCCGGTGACTGCTATCAGATCAATTACACGGCCCAGTTCATGGGCCGGCTGCTGGGCGACATTCCATCGCTGTTCGCCGCGCTGCGCCGTGCCCAGCCCGGCGGCTACGTGGCCTGCATGGACAGCGGCGACGAGCAGGTGCTGTCCGTCTCGCCCGAGCTGTTCTTCGACTGGGATGGCGAGCGCATCCTCACGCGCCCCATGAAGGGCACGGCGCCCCGTGGCGCCACGCCTGCACAAGACGAGGCGAACGTCCAGGCCATGCGGTCCTCGCCCAAGGAGCGGGCCGAGAACGTGATGATCGTGGACCTGCTGCGCAACGATGTCTCGCGCATTGCCGAGCCTTTCAGCGTCCAGGTGCCGCGCCTGTTCCATGCCGAACCCCTGCCCACCGTGTGGCAGATGACGTCCGACGTGCAGGCGCGCACGCGGCCCGGCACGGGCCTGGCGGACGTGTTTGCGGCACTGTTTCCCTGCGGCTCCATCACGGGTGCGCCCAAGCGCCAGGCCATGCGGCTCATCCACGAGCTGGAATCGGGTCCGCGCGGCGTGTACTGCGGCGCCGTGGGCGTGGTGCGGCCCGGCATCGCCGCGGGGCGCGTGCACGCCACCTTCAATGTGCCCATACGCACGGTGGTGGCGCGTGGCACGGAACTGCGCTGCGGCATCGGCAGCGGCATCACCTCGGGCGCCGAGGCGCCTGCCGAATGGCAGGAATGGCGCCACAAGAGGGCTTTTCTGGACAAGGTGTGAAAGGGCGTGCAGCCATGGCGGATACGGACTTGGATTTCGACATTCTGGAAACCCTGGCCCTGCGGGATGGCGGTTTCATCCACCTGCAGCGCCATGTGACGCGCATGCAGGACGCGGCGCGGCATTTCGGCCGTCCCTGCACGGATGACGTGCTGGAGCAGGCACTGCAGCAGCTGCGCCAGGCGCATGCCAGCGGCCACTGGCGCGTGCGCCTGGCGCTGGATGCCACGGGGCGGATACAGACCCAGGCGGCGCCGCTGCCGCCTTCCGCCACGCCTGTTCGGCTGGCGCTGGCCGACCGGCCCATCGCCAATGCGGTGGCGCATGGCGACTGGGTGCGTTTCAAGACCTCGCGCCGCGCGCACTACGACAGCCTGCAGCCCACCGATGCCTCGGTGTTCGACACCGTGCTCCACAACGAGGACGGCGAGATCACCGAGGGCACGCGCGGCAACATCGCCGTGCTGCTGGCGGGCCGCTGGGTGACCCCGCCGCTGTCCAGCGGCCTGCTGCCCGGCGTGGGCCGCGCGGTGGCGCTGGACGAGGGCCGCGTGGTGGAGCACCCGGTGCGGCTGGACGATCTGCCGCGCGTGCAGGGCTGGGCCTTCGTCAACAGCCTGCGCGGCTGGCTGCCGGCAGTTCTGCGCTGAGCTGCAGGCCAGGGGTGGAACTCATGGTTTTCAGGGATGGATTCCACAAGGCAATGTCAGACAATCGGTGAATATTGTTGAGCAATATCATTTTGATTGTTGGCTTATGCCTGTCTCCCCTGAGATCGATCCATGCATGAATTCCGTTTTTCCCGCCGCGCGCTGATCAGCGCCGCGGCTGTCCTGGCGGCGGGCCCGCTGTGCGCCCAGACCACCTATCCCAACAAGCCCATTCGCGTCGTCGTCGGCTACGCGGCAGGCGGCTCGGTCGACCTGGTGGGGCGCGTGGTGGGTGACATCCTGGCCAAGCACCTCAATGCGACCGTCGTGGTCGACAACGTGCCCGGTGCCGCCGGCGTGGTGGGCGCGCAGCGCGTGGTCGGTGCCAAGGCCGACGGCTATACCCTGCTCGCAGGCTCCAGCAACGAATTGGCGGGCACGAAGTTCGTCAACGCCGCGCAGAAGTACGACCCGGCCACGGACCTGACCGGCATCGCGCTGACCGGCGTGCTGCCCAACCTGTGGGTGGCCGGCACCAAGATGCCGGCCAAGACCATCGACGAGTTCATCGCCCTGGCCAAGGCCCATCCCGGCAAGTACAGCTACGGCAGCCCGGGCATCGGGTCCACGCCGCATTTCTCGGGCGAGCTGATCAAGAAGATTGCCGGGGTGGACATCGTCCATGTGCCCTACAAGGGATCGGCCGCGATGACCAGCGACCTGGCGGGCGGCAACCTGGATTTCGCCATCGTCTCTCCCTCGGTGGCGGCTCCGTTCATCCAGAGCGGCAAGATCAAGGCCCTGGGCGTGACCACGGCCCACCGCATCGCCATGATGAAGGACGTGCCCGCGCTGGGCGAGAACGCGGCGCTCAAGGGCTATGCGCTGAGCGGCTGGTTCGGGCTGGTGGGGCCCAAGGACCTGCCTGCCGAGGTGGTGGCCAGCCTGCAGAAGGCCTTGAAGGCGGGCCTGGCCGATCCGGCGATGCGCGCGCGCCTGGAAGGGGCGGGCATCATTGCAGCCACGGGCGACGAAAACCTGTCCCAGATCATCCGTACCGACATGGGCAAGTACGCCGAACTGGTCAAGTTCGCCAAGATCACGCCGGAAAACTGAAGCAGGGCCGGCCGCCATGAAAAACGCCTCGTTCCCCGAGGCGTTTTTTCATTCGGGCCTGTGCAGGGCATGCAGGGACAGCAGCCCCTCGAACGCATCGCGCAGCGGCTGCAGCGACGGGCCGGCAGGCGCCAGCCGTTGCAGCGCGCAGGCCGCTGCCTCCAGCGTGGACAGCTGGCCCGGCGCATGGGCCTTGCGCAGGGCGCCGTAGCGCGAGGCGGGCAGGTCGCCCTGCAGTGCCAGGCGCGGCAGGGCCTGCAGGCCGGGGTTGAGGTAGAGCATCTTGCGGCTCTTGCGCCAGGTGGCGTCCAGCACCACCAGGCGCAGGTCCTCGGGGCATGGCGCGGGCTGCGGCCAGGGCGCTTGCCTGGCCAGGCCCAGCTGATCGCCGTGCGGCGTTTCCGGATAGAGCAGTACAGCCTGCCGCGGGGCGTCGCCGGCCTGCCAGGGCGCGTGCAGCAGTGCCTGCAACTGCGCTGGCTCGAAGGCCTCGCCCACCGCCAGGCGGCTGGCGGGCAGGCACAGGTGCAGCAGCCGGCCCGTGCCCTTGGCCTGCAGTTCTTCCTCGGGATGCTGGAGCACCAGCAGCTGCACCGCATGCGGCACCGGCTGCACCAGGGGGCACAGGCAGGTGCGCTCAGGGCGCAGGCATTGTGCGCAGCGTGCGCGGGTGCTCACGGCGGACAAGGCCCGGCGCCTGCCTTACAGGCGACCCTTGTAGTAGCTGGGCTTGTCCATGTCGGCGATTTCCACGCTGAGCTGGACCATCATGCCGGCCGGCTGGGGCGTGAGGCGGCGCAGCACCGCGGCAATGCCTTCGGACAGTTCCTTCTTGGCCGTGTCGGTACGGCCCGCCAGCAGGCGCAGCTGCACGTGGACGAAGCCGCGGTTGGCCGGTGCCGAGCCGATCTCGAACTGGCTGACCGGCAGCAGGCGGGCCTTGACGTCGGCCTCGTCCAGGATGCTGGGGTGGCCGCAGACGAAGGCATTGAGTTCGGTCAGCAGTTGCTGGCCGGGCAGGCCGGCGAGGTTGTCGGTGTATTCGACGTAGAGATGGGGCATGGATGTCTCCGTTCCGGTGGTGAAGAGGGATTCAGGGGAGGGGTGGGGCCAGGCGCGAGACCTCGTCCAGCGCCGTCAGCAGCAGCTGCACGTCGATGCGCGTGTGGGAGGCCGACAGCGCGATGCGCAGCCGCGCCGTGCCTTCGGGCACGGTGGGCGGGCGGATGGCGGGCACCCACAGGCCGCGCTCGCGCAGGCCTTCCATCACGGCCAGGGCCGTGGCGTTGGAGCCTATGACCAGGGCCTGCACGGCGGTGCGCGAAGGCAGCAGCTGCCAGCCCGTGCGCGCCAGCAGTGGCGTGAGGCCGGCGCGCAGCTCGGCAATGCGTTCGGCCAGGGCCTCGCGGCGCTCGTCCTCGGCCTCGATCAGGGCCACGCTGGCCTGCAGCGCGCTGGCCAGCATGGGCGGCGCGGCGGTTGCGAAGATGTAGCTGCGCGTCTTTTGCAGCAGCCATTCGACCAGCATGTCGCTGCCCGCGACAAAGGCACCGGCCACGCCAGCGGCCTTGCCCAGCGTGGCCATGTAGAGCACGCGCGGCGAGGCGTTTGCACCCGTCAGTCCCGCCTCGGCCAGGCTGCCCCGGCCTTGTGGGCCCAGCACGCCGAAGCCATGCGCGTCGTCGAGCAGCAGCAGTGCGTCGTACTGCTCGCACAGCGCCAGCAGTCCGCGGATGTCGGCCACATTGCCGTCCATGCTGAACACGGCATCGCTGATGACCAGCTTGCGCCGGGCCGTGCTGGCGGCCAGTTGCGCGGCCAGATCGCCCAGGTCGGCATGGGCATAGCGGTGGACCTGGGCGCGCGACAGGCGGGCGCCGTCGATCAGGCAGGCGTGGTTGAGCGCATCGGAGAACAGGGCATCGCCCGCGCCCACCAGGGCCGGCACGATGCCGGCATTGGTGGCGTAGCCCGCATAGAAGTAGAGCGCGCGCGGCAGTTGCACGAAGTGCGCCAGCTGCTCCTCCAGCGCGGCGTTGGCCGTGCTGTGGCCGCTGACCAGGGGCGAGCCGCCCGAGCCCACGCCAAAGGCCTGGGCGCCCGCGCAGGCGGCGCGCACCAGGGTGGGGTGGCCGGCCAGGCCCAGGTAGTCGTTGCTGCAAAAGGCCAGCATGGGGTGGCCGTCCACCTCCATGTGGGCGCCGCTGGCGGCGCCCTGCAGCGGCGCCGTGGCGCGGCGGCGGCGGCGCAGGTGGGCCGCGTCGAGCTCGGCGATGCGCGCGGGGATGTCGTCCAGCCAGGAGCCGCTCATTGCCATTGCTCCGGCAGGGTGTAGGTGGTGGCGCGCGGGTCGGGGTGCTGCTGGAAGGGGATATCGGCCAGCAGCGGCGCCTGCAGTTGCCGGTCCAGGTGCTGGCGCAGCCAGGCCATGTTTTCCTCGGGCACCAGCATGGCGGGGTCCACGCGGCTGGCAATCCAGCCGGCCAGGCGCAGTCCGCGCGCGCGAATGGCCTCGGCCGTGAGGGCAGCGTGGTTCAGGCAGCCCAGCCGCAGGCCCACGACCATGACCACGGGCAGGTCCAGCGCGCAGGCCAGGTCGGCGCCCGAGAGCTGGTCGGACAGCGGCACGAGAAAGCCGCCCGCGCCTTCCACCACCACGGCGTCGGCCTGTTCGGCCAGGCGCCGGTAGCTGTCCACGATGTGTGCGATCTCTATGGAGCGGCCCGCGCGCTGCGCGGCGATGTGCGGCGACATGGGATCGGGCAGCAGCACGGGGTTGTCCAGTTCGGGCGGCACGGCCAGGGTGGAGGCGGCGCGCAACGCCAGCGTGTCCTCATTGGCCCAGCCGCCGTGGCCGTCGGGCTCGGCGCCTGCGGCCACGGCCTTCATGCCCACCACGCGGGCATGGTGGCGGGCCAGCGCATGCAGCAGCCCGCAGGAGGCCAGGGTCTTGCCCACGCCCGTGTCGGTGCCGGTGACAAAGCAGCCAATGGTGCGGTGGGCGTTCACGAATGGTTCTCCTGGGCCAGGGTGTCTTCAAGGGCGGCCAGCGCGCTGGCCGCCAGGTGCTGCACGGCTTCTTCGTCCAGCAAATAGGGAGGCATGGCGTAGAGGGTGTTGCTGATAGGGCGCAGCAGCAGCCCGCGCTCCAGTGCGGCTGCGCTGTAGCGGCGCGAGAAATCGGGCAGGGAGGTCTGCACATCCCAGGCCCAGATCATTCCCTGGCGCCGTGCGTGGCGCACGCGGGCGTGCTGGTTCAAAGGGGTGAAGGCGCCGTCAAGCCTTTGCGCCAGCGCGAGGTTGGCGTTGATGGCATCGGTCTGCTCGAACAGCTCCAGCGTGGCCAGGGCCGCGCGGCAGGCCAGCGGGTTGCCGGTGTACGAGTGCGAGTGCAGAAAGCCGCGCGCCACGGAATCGTCGTAGAAGGCGGCGTAGACGGTCTCGGTGGTCAGCACGGCCGACAGGGCCAGCGTGCCGCCCGTCAGGCCCTTGGACAGGCAGATGAAGTCCGGCCGTATGCCGGCCTGCTGGTGAGCGAACATGCTGCCCGTGCGGCCGAAGCCCACGGCGATCTCGTCCACCACCAGGTGCACCTCGTAGCGGTCGCACAGGGCGCGCGCCAGGCGCAGGTATTCGGGGTCGTGCATGGCCATGCCGGCCGCGCACTGCACCAGCGGCTCGACGATGAGGGCGGCCGTGGTCTCGTGGTGCTGCTCCAGCCACTGGCGCAGGCCTTCGGCGGCGCGCCGTGCCACATCGGCCGGGCTTTCGCCGCCTTGCGCGCCGCGTGCATCGGGGCTGGGCACGGTGTCGGCCAGGCGCACCAGGGGGGCATAGGCTTCGCGGAAGATGGGAATATCGGTCACGGCCAGCGCGCCCACGGTTTCGCCGTGGTAGCCGCCGGCCAGGCCGGCAAAGCGGCTCTTGGCGGGGCGGCCCAGGTTGCGCCAGTAATGGGCGCTCATCTTGAGGGCGATCTCGGTGGCCGATGCGCCGTCGCTGCCGTAGAAGGCGTGGCCCAGGCCGGTGAGCGTGGCCAGCCGTTCGGACAGCTCGACCACGGGCGCGTGCGTGAAGCCGGCCAGCATCACATGGTCAAGTCGGGCGAGCTGGTCGGTGAGCGCGGCCTGGATGTGCGGATGGCTGTGGCCGAAGAGGTTGACCCACCAGGAGCTGACGCCATCCAGGTAGCGGCGTCCTTCGGTGTCGTGGAGCCAGGGCCCCTGGGCGCGCGCGATGGCGATGGGGGGCGCGGCCTCGTGCCGCTTCATCTGGGTGCAGGGGTGCCACACAGCCGCAAGGCTGCGGGCGGCAAGCGATTGAGTCATCGCGCGATTGTCACACCGCAGCGCAGCTCACAGCTGCTGCGTGGGAACGTGGTGGCGCAGTTCGACCTGGCGGTTGGCATCGTCCACGAAGACCAGCTGCGGCTGGTGCGTGGCCACGTCGGTCTCATGCACCTGGGCGAAGGACGCAATGATCAGCAGGTCGCCCACGGCAGCGCGGCGCGCGGCCGAGCCGTTGACCGAGATCATGCCGCTGCCGCGCTGGCCCTTGATGGCATAGGTGACGAAGCGCTCGCCGTTGTCGATGTTCCAGATGTGCACCTGCTCGTTCTCGACGATGTTGGCGGCGTCCAGCAGATCCTCGTCGATGGCGCAGGAGCCTTCATAGTGCAGCTCGCATTGCGTGGTCTTGACGCGGTGGATCTTGGATTTGAGCAGGGTGCGGAACATGTTTTGTCTCTCGAGGGGCGCTTTGCGCGGTCTTGATGGGGCCTGGGCTGGCAAAAAAAGCCACCAAGTCTATATGCGAAGGAGAAATCCCATGAAGGCCGTGAAGTTGTTCAACGGCAGCGGCGCCGCTGTGGGGCCTGGCTTCAGTTCAGGTCGAGCACGCAGCCATCGCCGATGCTGTCGCGCCATACGCGGATGCGGCTGGGAGCGGGCTGCAGGTCGGCCAGGGAATCGGCAATGAACAGGCACAGGTTTTCCAGCGTGGGCTTGCCCAGGCCGGGGATTTCGTCGAGAAAGCGGTGGTCCAGCGCGTCGCCCAGGGTCTTCAGGCGCGAGCGCAGGTAGCCCAGGTCGATCACCATGCCGTTGTCCGGGTTGCGCGGGCCGGTGACGCTGACTTCGGCATAGTAGGTGTGGCCGTGGATGCGGCGGCTGCTCTCGGTTTCGATGGCGCGCTCCAGCGTGTGGGCGGCATCGAAGAAAAAGCGCTGGTGTACGGTGAACTGCATGGCAAAAATCAGCGGATGCCGGTGAGCTTGTGGGTCTGCAGGCTCAGGCGCCAGGCCGGGCGCTGCAGGCATTGCGCTATGCAGGCGGCCGTGTTGTCGGCCTGCAGGACGTTGTCCATGGGCTGCAGGAAATAGCGGTCGAAACGGGTGCCGGCCTCGATGGCCTGCAGATCGAAGCCGGGCTGCGGCCAGACCAGCTTGAGCTCCTGGCCGCTGCGCTGCACCCAGTCGGCGCCCGCCTTGGGGCTGATGCACAGCCAGTCGATGCCCTCGGGCGCGGCCACGGTGCCATTGCTTTCCACGGAAATGCGAAAGCCGCGCGCATGCAGGGCGGCGATCAGGGGCTCGTCCACCTGCAGCAGGGGCTCTCCCCCGGTCAGCACCACCATGCGGTGCTGGCTGTCGCCGGCCGGCCATTGGGACAGAATGCGTTCGGCCAGGGCGTCGGCCGTGGCGAACTTGCCGCCCAGCGTGCCGTCGGTGCCCACGAAGTCGGTGTCGCAGAACTGGCAGATGGCGCTGGCGCGGTCCTGCTCGCGGCCGGTCCAGAGGTTGCAGCCCGCAAAGCGGCAGAAGATGGCCGGCGTGCCGGCCTGGCCGCCCTCGCCCTGCAGGGTGTAGAAGATTTCTTTGACGCTGTAAGTCATGGTGCATGGAGGCCGGTGGAGCCGGCCTGTCGGTGTGCGCGTGCCTGTGTCCGTGCCCGCTAGACGGGCGTATAGGCCAGGCGCACGTAGATGGGCGCAAAGGCTTCGGCCTGGGTGATCTCGATCAGCGTTTCCTTGGCCAGCTCCAGCAGGGCGATGAAGGTCACGACCAGCACGGTCGAGCCTTTCTCGGGCTGGAACAGGGTCTCGAACTCGACGAAGCGCCGGCCCTGCAGGGCCTTGAGCACCTGGCTCATGTACTCGCGCACCGAGAGTTCCTCGCGCGTGATCTTGTGGCTTTGCACGAGCTTGGCGCGCTTGAGAATGTCGCGCCAGGCCGATTGCAGCTCGGCCACATCCACATCGGGAAAGCGCGGCTGCAGGTTCTGCTCGATGTGGATCTGGGCCCGGAGGAAGTCACGCCCGTAGTGCGGCACCTGGCCGAGCTGGTGGGCAGCGAGCTTGATCTGCTCGTACTCGAGCAGCCGGCGCACCAGCTCGGCGCGCGGGTCCTCGGCCTCTTCGCCGCCTTCCTGCTTCTTGGGCGGCAGCAGCATGCGCGACTTGATCTCGATGAGCATGGCCGCCATCAGCAGGTACTCGGCCGCCAGCTCGAGGTTGCGGCTGCGGATCTCGTCGACATAGCGCATGTACTGGCGCGTCACGTCCAGCATGGGAATGTCGAGGATGTTGAAGTTCTGCTTGCGGATCAGGTACAGCAACAGGTCCAGCGGCCCTTCGAAGGCTTCGAGGAAGACCTCCAGCGCATCGGGCGGGATGTACAGGTCCTGCGGCAGGGCGAACAGCGGCTCGCCGTACAGGCGCGCCAAAGCCACCTGGTCGATCACGACCGGGGTGCCGTCGCCAGGAGGGGGGGATGTGGCGGAGGCGCCCGCAGGCGCCAGCGCGGATTCAGCCTCGGCCATGCCTTGCTGCCTGGGCGAATGCCGCATGCGCAGGGTGCACGGTGGGAACAGGCTGATTTTTCATCGCATGGGCAATCAGGAGTTCGTCTGGTAGACGTAGGGCTTCTGGTCCACGCGGCCGGCGCGCAGGTCTTCCCAGACTTCGTGGTTCACGTCCTTGTCCCACAGCAGCGAGCGGCCGGCCAGCTGTTGGCTGGGCAGCTCGGGCTTTTGCTTCTTCAGGTCGTTGATGAAGTTGGTGGCGTCGGAGCGATAGTCGGGGCGGCGAAAGAATGACATAGTCTGATAACCTCTTGAATCGCGTGATTTTACCGGGACACCGCCGATGAACCTAGTCTCCCGTCTTCTGGGGGTTGCCGTGGCCGTGATGGGCATGCTCTCGCTGCCCGGCTGCGATCCCCAAAACATCAAGGAACTCGAAGAAGGCCTGTCCACCGAGGCCGACGTCCGCGCCCGCTTTGGCGAGCCCGAACGCATCTGGACCGAGCCCGACGGCTCGCGCACCTTCGAGTACAACCGCCAGCCCGCCGGCAGCCGCAACTACATGATCACCATCGGCACCGATGGCCGCATGAGCGCGCTGCGCCAGGTGCTGGCGCCGCACAACTTCGAGAAGATCCGCCCCGGCATGGACGAGGAGCAGGTGCGCCGCATGCTGGGCAAGCCCGCCAAGATCACGCCCTACCAGCTCAAGCAGGAAACCGACTGGGACTGGAACTACATCGATCCCCCCACGCGCGACATGGAGTTCACCGTGACCTTCGGGCCTGACGGCCGCGTGCTGCGCAGCGCGGGCCGCGAGAAACTGCACGGCGGCGCCTGACAGCAGGCCCTTGCAAGTTCCTGCAAGCATCCTGCGATGCGCTGTACCCTGCACGCCACAGCGCGCCGGGGCAACAATCTCTAGAATCCGGGTTTGTACCTATGACACCCCATGGGTACGGTGAAGGCCCCGAACCGGGGCCTTTGCGACGATAGATCTGTCATCACCCCGACAATGTCCACGCCTTCCCTACCCGCTGCCGCGCCTGCTGCGCCTGTCCCGGCCACCGCTTCGCTGCGCCATGGCCTCTTCGAGGATGTCCAGGCCCTCTTCACCGGAACCCTGTTCGTGGGCATCGCCATGATGATGTTCGCCCAGGCGGGGCTTTTGACGGGAAGCACGGCGGGCCTGGCCTTCGTGCTGCACTACGCCACGGGCTGGCCGTTCGGCCTCATCTTCTTCGCGATCAACATCCCGTTCTACTGGTTTGCCTGGACGCGCGTGGGCCGCACCTTCACGGTCAAGACCTTCATCTGCGTGGGCGCGTTGTCGCTGATCACCGAAATGGGGCCGCGCCTCATCCACATCGACTACCTGCACCCGGCCTTTGCCGCCATTGCGGGCGGCCTGCTCATGGGCTCGGGCCTGCTGTTCCTGGCGCGCCACCGTTCCAGCCTGGGCGGCGCCACCATTGCCTCGCTCTACCTGCAGGACCGCTACGGCATCCGCGCCGGCAAGGTGCAGATGGCCATCGACTGTTGCGTGGTGCTGCTGGCGCTGTGGGTCGTGCCCTTCGAGCGCGTGGCCTGGTCGGTGCTGGCGGCCGTGATCATGGGCGTGTTCCTGGCCGTGAGCCACCGGCCCGGGCGCTACGCCGGGCAGTAGCCTCAGGGCGTCAAAGGCTGCCCATCGGGCGTGCGGTAGCGGACCGTGATGCCGCTGTTGTCTGCGGCTGCCCCGTCATCGCTCATCGCATCGACGGCCTTGCCCACTCCCTTGCCGACGATTTTTACCGTGCCCACGGCCGCATCCGCGGCCAGCCCCACGGCCGAGGCCGTGACGCTGACCGCCGTGGCCGTTACGGCCACCACGGTGCAGCCGGACAGCAGGGCCGCGGCGCACAGGCAAAGAAAAGCCCCCAGGGCCGGGGACCGTGAGGGCTTGCGGGACTTTGCAGACTTCATGATTGTCGTCCAACACACTGTGCGCAATCTTTGAAACCGGCAGAGCCTAAGTCAGGGACGCCGAGGAAGGGCCTACGCCGGCCGCGCCGCCCCGCACCGAGGGTGTCGCCGGGTGCCCGTATGCCCCCCTTCAGGGGGAAGGCGCGAAGCGACTCAGGGGGCATTTCAATGTATACGCATGCCGGGTGTGGCGCCTGGGAAGGGCTCCAGCACGTAGATGCCGGGGTTGGCCTTCTCATCGGCGTGGCTGGCGGCCAGCACCATGCCTTCGGAGATGCCGAACTTCATCTTGCGCGGCGCCAGGTTGGCCACCATCACGGTGAGCTTGCCCTGCAACTGCTCGGGCTGGTACATGCTGGAGATGCCGGAGAACACGTTGCGTGTCTTGCCTTCGCCCACGTCCAGCGTGAGCTGCAGCAGCTTGGTCGAGCCTTCCACGGGCTTGCATTCCACGATCTTGGCAATGCGCAGGTCCACCTTGGCAAAGTCGTCGATGCCGATGGTTTCGGCAATCTCCTCGCCGCCGGGCAGGACCTTCTCGACCACGGGCTCGGGGGCCTCGAACAGGGCCTCCAGCTGCTTGACGTCCACGCGCTGCATCAGGTGCTTGTACAGGCCGATGGCATGGCCGGCGCCCAGCAGGTTCTGTGCGTCGGCGAACTGCAGCGGCGCCACGTTGAGGAAGCCTTCCACCTGTTCGGCCACGGCCGGCAGGATGGGCTTCAGGTAGATGGTCAGCAGGCGGAAGGCCTCGATGCAGGTGGTGCACACGTCCTGCAGGCGGGCGTCCATGCCTTCCTGCTTGGCCAGCTCCCAGGGCTTGTTGGCATCCACGTATTCGTTGACGCGGTCGCACAGCTGCATGATCTCGCGCACGGCGCGGGCCGTGTCGCGGTTCTCGAAGGCCTGGACAACGGCCTCGCTCTGGCCGCGCAGCTGGGCCAGCAGGGCCTGGCCGTCTTCGCTGACCGTGCCCAGCTTGCCGCCGAAGCGCTTGGCGATGAAGCCGGCCGCGCGCGAGGCGATGTTCACGTACTTGCCGATCAGGTCGGAGTTGACGCGGGCCATGAAGTCATCGGGGTTGAAGTCGATGTCTTCATTCTTGCCGTTGAGCTTGGCGCCCAGGTAGTAGCGCAGCCACTCGGGGTTCATCTGCAGGCCCAGGTACTTGAGCGGGTCCAGTCCGGTGCCGCGGCTCTTGCTCATCTTCTCGCCGTTGTTCACGGTCATGAAGCCGTGCACGCAGATCTTGGTGGGCGTCTTGCGGCCGCTGAACTTGAGCATGGCGGGCCAGAACAGCGTGTGGAAGGTGATGATGTCCTTGCCGATGAAGTGGTACTGCTCCAGCGTGGGGTCGGCCATGTAGGCCTCGTAGTCCTCGCCACGGCGGTCCAGCAGGTTCTTGAGCGAGGCCAGGTAGCCCACGGGCGCGTCCAGCCAGACGTAGAAGTACTTGCCCGGCGCATCGGGGATCTCGATGCCGAAGTAGGGCGCGTCGCGCGATATGTCCCAGTCGCCCAGGCCCTCGCTGGTCGTGCCGTCCGGGTTGGTGCGCACGCCGAACCATTCCTTGATCTTGTTGGCCACCTCGGGCTGCACATGCTGGCCGTCCTGGGTCCACTCGGTCAGGAACTCCACGCAGCGCGGGTCCGACAGCTTGAAGAAGAAATGCTCCGAGCTCTTGAGCACGGGCTTGGCGCCGGACAGCGCCGAGTAGGGGTTGATCAGGTCGGTGGGCGCGTAGACGGCGCTGCAGACCTCGCAGTTGTCGCCGTACTGGTCCTTGGCGTGGCAGCGCGGGCATTCGCCCTTGATGAAGCGGTCGGGCAGGAACATGTTCTTCTCGGTGTCGAAGAACTGCTCGATGGTGCGCGTCTCGATGAAGCCGGCAGCCTTCAGGTCCCTGTAGATCTGCTGGGCCAGCACATGGTTTTCGGGCGCGTCGGTGTTGTGCCAGTTGTCGAAGGCGATGTGGAAGCCGTCCAGGTACTGCTTGCGGCCTGCGGCGATGTCGGCCACGAACTGCTGGGGCGTCTTGCCGGCCTTCTCGGCCGCAATCATGATGGGCGCGCCGTGGGCGTCATCGGCACCCACGAAGTTGACCGCGTTGCCCTGCATTCGCTGCGCACGCACCCAGGTGTCGGCCTGGATGTATTCCATGATGTGGCCGATGTGGAAGTTGCCGTTGGCGTACGGCAGGGCGGTGGTGACGAAGAGTTTGCGTGCGGTCATGGATGGCGGCTTTCTCGGGGGAACCTGACATTCTAGAAGGGCTGGGCGGTTGTGGGGCGGCGATGGCTTTTCCGTGCAGGCCGACATACCAGGGAGTTGTTGCGGGCCTTCGCTGCGCTAGGCCTGTTGGCTGCAGGCCGTCAGTTGGCGACCAGCGGCCGTTGCCAGCCCAGGAACTGCTCTATGTCGCTGCGCCGCGCCAGCGCGTCGCGCCGGCCCAGGGCCATGAGTTCGCGGGTGAAGCTGCGCTCGAACAGCAGGTAGCTGGCCAGGGCGGCGCCGCGCGGGTCGCTGGCGTCCTGGCGCACGCCCAGGGCGCCCAGCAGGGTGCGCATGGGCAGCGGCAGCTGGCCCACGTGGCGCGCGGCGATGGCGTCTATACGCTCGGAGGGCGAGATGACCAGCAACTGCAGCGGGCGCAGCCGGCTGCGTTCGCGGTCGGCGGGCGGGATCAGAGCCAGGGTCTGGTTGATGCGCTCGGCGCGCTCCACGTCCAGGGACAGGGCGTCCAGGAAGATGCTCGACAGCGTGTGGCCCGCGATGTGGGCCAGCGACGGGTAGCTTGCGCCTTCTGGCGGCGGCCTGGCCGGCGGCTCGGTGCGCCGGCCCGCGCCCACTACGAGGATGCGCTCGGCGCCCAGGTGGATGGCGGGCGCCAGCGGCGCGGTCTGGCGCATGGAGCCGTCGCCGAAGTATTCGGTGGCGCCGTCCAGCGGCAGCGGCGTGGCCGGAAAGATGAAGGGGATGGCCGAGGAGGCCAGCAGGTGCGCGTGCGTGATCTGGGCGGCCGCGGCCTTGCGCTGGTTGCGCACCCAGGGCTGGAGCTGGTCCTGCGCCTGGCAGAAGGTCACGTGCTCGCTGGTGGTGTAGCTGGAGGCGGACACCGCCAGCGCGCGCAGGTGGCCATCCGCGATCAATTGCGGCAGGCGCTCCAGCGGAACCAGGCCGCGCGACAGCAGCCGGCCCAGCGGCTGGTTGTCCAGCAGCGAACGCGGGCGCATGCGGCCCCAGCGCGCCAGGGCCCAGCCCAGCGACAGCAGGGTCAGCCAGCGCGCGCCGCTGCGCAGCACGCTCAGCGAGTCGGACAGGTAGATGTCCTCGGGCCGCAGGTTGCGCCAGATGCGCGACATGCGGCGCACGGCCCGGTCGAAATGGTCGCTGCCACAGGCCAGGGCGGCCGCGTTGATGGCGCCGGCCGAGGTGCCGACCAGGATGGGGAAGGGATTGGGGCCATGCTGCTGGCCGCAGGCGCGGCGTATTTCGGCAATGGCCTCCAGCACGCCGGCCTGGTAGGCGGCGCGTGCGCCGCCGCCGCTGAGCAGCAGTCCGGTGCTGGGGGGAGGGAGGCTGGAGTCGGGTGAGGGCGCGGCATCGGGCATGCCTGGAGTGTGCCGCGCGCCGGCCGTCCTCAGATCAGGGGATGACCCCGAAGGGATCAGGCCTTGGCCAGCAGGGAGCCCAGGTCCTTGCCGGAGATCAGGGCGATGCCCTGCTGCTTGGCCCAGGCGGCTGCATTCTCGGCCGGCGGCTGCAGCGACAGGTAGCAGACCGTGGCCGCATCGCGCGCCTGGCCTGCGGCCAGCAGGGCGCGCAGCGGCTCCATGCCGTGCACGCCGGCCTTCCAGCGCTTGGCGCTGGCCACGGTGGTGCGGCCTTCGCGTTCCAGCACGAAGTCGGCGCCCTCCTTGTCGGACAGGCGGGTCACGGTGTAGCCCTCGGCCTGCCAGGCGCGATCGAGCCGATCGGCGAACTCGCGCCAGCTTTGCTGGGCGGCGATCTCCAGGGCCTGCTCCACCTTGGCGGGGCTGGGCGCGCGCAGCTGGCGCCAGGCGGCAACGCAGCCTATGCCGAAGAAGGGCAGGGCGGTGATGGCGGCGAACGGCGCGATGTCCTTGGGCAGCAGCGCCGTGGACACCAGGGTCACCAGCGCGGCCAGCGCGATGCTGATCCACCAGCGCGAGCGCAGCAGGATCGCGAACAGGGAGTTGTGGGCCATCTTGAATTTCACGGGGCGGATCTTTCGCGGAAAAAGGCGGGAACAGGGGCCGCAAAGGCAGCAAGGCCCGCATTGTCTCGCGTGAGCGAGGGGATGGTGCCTTGGATAGACTATCCGGCTCTAGGAGTAATCAAAGCAATGGCAGTCACAGAACAAGCGCTCTTGGCCGCGCTCTCCAGCGTGCTCGACCCCCACACCGGCAAGGACTATGTGAGCACCCGCGCCCTGCGCAACCTGCAGGTCACGGGGGCCGACGTGGCCTTCGACGTGGAGATGGGCTATCCGGCGCAAAGCCTGGTGCCGGCGCTGCGCGGCCAGTTCGTCGCGGCGGCCAAGACCGTCGAGGGCGTGGGCAATGTCTCGGTCAACATCACGTCCAAGGTCGCCGCGCATGCGGTGCAGCGCGGCGTGCAGTTGCTGCCGGGCGTCAAGAACATCATCGCCATCTCGTCCGGCAAGGGCGGCGTGGGCAAGAGCACGACCACGGCCAACCTGGCGCTGGCGCTGGCCGCCGAGGGCGCGCGCGTGGGCATCCTGGACGCCGACATCTACGGCCCCAGCCAGCCCATGATGATGGGCATCTCCGGCCGCCCCGAAAGCCCCGACGGCAAGACCATGGAGCCCATGGAAAGCCATGGCGTGCAGGTCATGTCCATCGGTTTCCTGGTCAACAACGACCAGGCCATGATCTGGCGCGGCCCCATGGCCACGCAGGCGCTGGAGCAGATGCTGCGCCAGACCAACTGGAAGGATCTGGACTACCTGCTGGTGGACATGCCGCCCGGCACCGGCGACATCCAGCTGACGCTGGCCCAGCGCGTGCCCATGACGGGCGCCGTGGTCGTCACCACGCCGCAGGACATCGCGCTGATCGACGCCAAGAAGGGCGTGAAGATGTTCGAGAAGGTGGGCGTGCCCATCCTGGGCCTGGTGGAGAACATGGCGGCCCACGTCTGCACCAACTGCGGCCATGTGGAGCACATCTTCGGCGCCGAGGGCGGCAAGCAGATGGCGGCCGAGTACGGCATCGACTACCTGGGCGCCCTGCCCCTGTCGCTGCAGATCCGCCTGCAGGCCGACAGCGGCAAGCCCACCGTGGTGGCCGAGCCCGACAGCGAAGCCGCGCAGATCTACAAGAAGGTGGCGCGCGACCTGGCCGTGAAGGTGGCGCTCAAGGCACGCGATTTCACGAGCAAGTTCCCCACCATCACGGTGAGCCAGGGAACCTGACCCTTCTGGCGCTGCCGGCATGAACCTGCTGACCTCGATGCGGTATCTGGCGGCGCTCAACGAGCACCGCCATTTCGGCCGCGCGGCGCTGGCATGCCACATCACCCAGCCGGCGCTGTCCAATGCGCTTCGCGCGCTGGAGGAGGAGTTCGGCACGGTCATCGTGCGCCGGGGCCGCTCGTTCGCGGGCTTCACGCCCGAGGGCGATCAGGTGCTGGCCACGGCCCTGGCCATGCTGCGGGCCGAGGAAGGCCTGCGCCAGGAACTGAGCGCCGCCGCCGGCGCGCTGCGCGGGCAGCTGCGCATGGCGGCCGTGCCCACGGCCATGCCCATGCTCACGCGCTTTGCGGCCCTGCTGCGCGAGCACCATCCGGGCATCACGCCCGTGGTGCTGTCCATGAGCTCGGCCGAGATCGAGAGCGGGCTCGAAGACCTGTCGCTGGACCTGGCCCTGGGCTACAGCGCGCGCATGCCGCCGCGCGGCCCGCGCCTGCAGTCCTGGCCCCAGTACGAGGAGCATTACTACCTGCTGTGCCGCGAGTGCCGCGATGGGCAGGGCGAGGGTCGGCCCTTTGCCTTTGGCGCCGACATCGCCTGGCGCGAAGTGGCCGGCATGCCGCTGTGCCTGCTCACGCCCGACATGCACAACCGCACGGTGATCGACGAGGCCTTCGCCGCCGTGGACATGGCCGTGCAGCCCGCCATGGAAACCAACTCCGTGCTGACCCTGGTGATGGCCGTGGCGCAAGGAACGGATGGCATGACCACCGTGCTGCCCGGCGCCATGGTGGCCACGGTGCGCCACATGCCGGGCCTGGTGGCCCGGCCGCTGCGCTCGCCCGAACTGGTCACGCCCATAGGCTTCATGGCCCAGCAGGGCGTGGCGCCCACGCGCGCGCTGCAGGCGGCGCTGCAACTGCAGGACGACGCCGGTTGGCGTGCGCAGTGCCTGCGGCATGCGGGGGCGCTGAAAGACTAGGCGGGCTGTGCAGTCTCTGGCGTGGCGTTCGGCGCGGCATTCAGTGCGGCGCGCACCACGTCGGGCGTGAACGGCGCGGCATAGAAGCGCCGGCCGGTGGCGTCGAACAGCGCATTGGCCAGCGCGGCCGGGCCGGGGACCGAGGCTGATTCGCCTGCGCCCATGGGGGGCTCATCCTGGCGCGGCATCAGCACCACTTCGATGGGGGGCAGGTCGCGGAATCCGATGATGGGGTAGCTGCCCCATTCGCGGCTGGCCACGCCTTGCGCATTGAAGGCGACCTTCTCCATCAGGCTGCGGCTCAGGGTCTGGATGACGTTGCCGTGGATCTGGTGGCGCACGCCGTCGGGGTTGACCATCATTCCCGTGTCCTGGCCCACGACCAGGCGCCGCACGGTGATGCGGCCGCTGGCGGGGTCCACGTCGATGTCGATGACCCAGGCGGCCCAGGCCGCGCCGAAGCCGGGAAATCGGCTGTGGATGTAGCGCGCATAGGCCACGCCGCGCCCGTGCAGCAGGCCGTCGGCGCCGGGGCGGCCCCGGCTTCCCGGCTGGTTTTGCTGCCAGTCCGCGTGGCGTGCCGTGGCCTCGATCAGCTCGACGGCGCGCGGGTCATCGAGGTGGCGAACACGGTAGTCCACGGGGTCGGCACCGGCCGCATGGGCCAGCTCGTCGATCATGCAATCGTGGGCAAAGGAATTGGGCAGGGCCGAGACGCCGCGCAGCCAGGACGAGCGAACGATGGGCGCCATGTCATGGCAGGTGATGCGCTGGCTGGCATAGCGGTAGGGCGGCACGGCCGTGCGGTCGCCCATCTCCAGCGTGCGCGGCTCGCCCGGGATGCGGCCCGTGAGCAGCAGGGCCAGCAGCGGCGCGTCGTTGGAGGGGTAGCGCACGGCAAAGTCGTAGGCCAGCAGTTCGCCCCGGGCATCGATGGCCGCGCTCACGTCCATGAGCTGGGCCGTGCCCTTGGGCTCCCACTGGTGTTCCTGCTCGCGCGTGAGCTGTACGCGCACGGGCGCGCCCACGGCCATGGACAGCAGGGCGGCGTCGGCGCAGACATCGTCGGCGCAGTTGCGGCCGTAGCAGCCGGCCGCCTCCAGGCGCACGATCTCGATGCGGTCTTCCCCCAATTGCAGCAGGCGGTCCAGGTCGGTGCGCAGCATGTGGGGGTTCTGCGTGCCGGCCCAGAGCTTGAGACGGCCCTCGCTGAAATCGGCCACGGCGCAGGACGGGCCGATGGAGGCATGCATCTGGTAGGGCCAGACGTAGCTGCGGCGCAGTTCGGTGGCCGCACCCGTGTCGACGCCCGCGAAGGCGTCGTCCACAGTGCCCTGGTCCACCAGCGCACGGTGTTGGGCCGGATTGGCGCGGATGGCTGCGGCCAAGTCAGACAGATCGGGCGCCGGCGGCACGGAGTGCCATTGCACGCGCAGCGCGCGCATGGCGGCAATGGCCTGTTCCTCGCGGTCGGCGACCACGCCGACGAAGTCGCCCTCGGTGACTACCTGCACGTTGCCGGGCAGGTGGGCCACGGAGTCGCGCTCCACGGCCACCAGGCAGCGGCCGATGAAATCGCCGCCGTCACGGCCCGGGTGCGGAGGGCGGATGACGCGACCATGGCGCATGCCGGGCACGCGCACATCGTGCACAAAGCTCAGTTCGCCCGTGGCCTTGGCAGGGATGTCCACGCGCGCCGCGCCACGGCCGACCAGCCGGTATTCGCTGGCGGGCTTGAGCTTCACTTCCTGATCGGGCGGGGCCAGCGTCAGCTGCAATTGCTGGCCGCGCAGCAGATCGCCATAGCCGAGTTCGCGGGCATCGCTGCCATCGGCAAAGCGCACCGCACCTTCGCGCGCCTGGAGCCGGTCCGCCGCCACGCTCCATTGCTGCGCGGCCAGTGCCAGCAGCTGCTCGCGCGCCTGGGCGGCGGCGCGGCGCAGCGGCACGGCCGAGATCTGGATGCTGGCGCTGGCAATGGTCGGGCCCTGGTTGGGCGCGGCGGCCGTGTGGCCCAGCACCATGTCCAGGCGCGCCAAAGGCACTTCGAGTTCTTCCGCCACGATCTGCGCCAGGGCCGTGCGTATGCCCGTGCCCAGGTCCACATGGCCGTTGAAGGCCAGGGCGCGCCAGCCCTGGGGCGCGGCTTCGTCGGCCAGCACGGCCACGAAGACCTCGGGCGTGGATTGCACATAGTCGGTGGCCGTGCCGGGCTGGCCGGGCGCAGGGCGCGGCGGCGCCACGGGCTGGCGCACCACGAGCAGGGTGTCGGCGCGCGTGAGCAGCTGTGCGTGCAGGGCTTGGGGCTGGGGCAGGTTCATGGGGCGGTGTTCTTCGCGGGCGCGCTTTCAGGCGTGCCCTGTGCATGTTATGCACTCCGGGGCCGGCTGCGCAGGGCCGGCCCCATAGGCGCGTTGGCGCGGTGGGATCAACCTGCGGCGAGGGCGTCGGTGTCGGCGATGGCCTGGCTCAGCGGCATCACGGCCGCGTACTTCTGGGCCATGTCGAACAGATTGGCTTCGTGCGGGCCCAGGGCGCGGTCGCCGCAGCAGTCGGCCACCACCAGCGGGCGAAAGCCCGACTGCATGGCATCGACCACGCTGGCGCGTACGCAGCCGCTGGTCACGCAGCCGGCCACCAGCAGGGTCTGCACGCCGCGCTGGGCCAGCCAGGGTGCGAGCATGGTGCCGAAGAAGGCCGAAGGCGTGCTCTTGCGCACCACGTATTCGCCAGCGGCCGGGGCCAGCTGGGGCACGATGGCGCTGTTGGGGCTGTCTTCCTTCAGGGTCAGCATGCCGGGCACCTTCAGGCAGAAGATGTTGTGGTCGGCATCGTCGTCCGAGAACACGATGCGGCTGTGCGCCACGGGCCAGCCGCGCTCGCGTGCATGGGCCAGCAGGTGCTGCGTCTGCGCGATGGCTTCGGGGATGTTGCCGCCGCCGAAGACGGCCGGGTCGGCAAAGCCGTTGACGAAGTCGATGATGAGCAGGCCGAACGGGGCCTTGAGCGGCAGCGGCGTGCCGAAGCCCTGGCGCGCGTAGGCAGAGATGTCGCCCTGCACGCCCTCGGTGGGAACGCTCTGCGCGCCGGGGGCCTGGCCGGTGGTTGTCGTGGTCATGCGATGTCCTTTCCTTGCTTGGACCTTTTGGCGGCGCGCGCCAGTCCTTCCTCGTCCTGCACCACGCCGTCAATGACCGTGGGCTTGCCGTCCAGCGCCACCGAGCAGTGGCGCATGGGGATGTCGATGTGGCAGGCCGTGGTGCGGCTGCCCCCGGCCTCGTTGTTGGGGCCCATGGACCACAGGAAGTTGCCCTCGAAGGCGCGGGCGTCCATGCCGATGTGGGTTTCCTTGTTGTAGTGGGCCAGCATGGACCAGTGGGCGCGCGGCTGCAGCCCCCAGCCGATGTGGGAGACGGCGTAGGCCTCGGGGTCCTCGTAGGAGGCCATGTACTCCTTGAGGATGTCGGCCTGCAGGCCGCCGCTGATGCGCGTGACGTAGCCCTTTTCGATGACGAGTTCGATGGGCTCGGTCACGTAGTCCTTCATGGGCAGCAGGATGTCGCCCCGGTCCAGCACCACGCGGCCGTTGCTCTCGCCCTCGTCGGGCCAGGTCAGCACGAAGCCGCTGGGCCAGTGGTCCCAGCGGCCGGGCTGGTCCACGAAGCCGTATTCGCAGATGGCCGGGAAGCTGCCCAGGCGGCAGCGCAGGTCGGTGCCCGCGGCCGAGGTGATGTGCATCTGCCCGGCCGCCTCGATCAGCTTGGATGCGGCCTGCACGCGCGCGCGGTCGCCCTCGGTGGGCACCAGGCGGCACAGCACCTCGGGCGGCTCCACGGCCAGCAGGATCTTGGTGCCGGTCTGCAGGATCTCGTGCTGCTCGGGCGAGAACAGCAGCGTCATCAGGTCCAGCACCAGGTCGCTGGCCTTGAGCGCGGCGATGGCGGCGGGGTTGCCGGTCAGCGGCGTCGTGCCAAGGTAGGCCAGCGAGTCGCGGCTCAGCGATTTTTCGGCGTTGACGGGCGGCAGGTCCAGGCGGTTGACGCGTGCACCCATTTCGCTGGAGGCGGCAATGGCGCAGCGCAGCGTCTGCGGGTGCGTGTCGGCGCCCGTGAGCACGGTGACGGTCTGGCCGGCTTCGAGCCGGGACAGCGTGAGCACCTGCTTCCAGGCGTGGATCAGATCGATATCGCTGACGGACATGGTCGGCTCCTTGGTGTCGCGATGGATGGGAGTGGGCTGCGGTTGGACATTCAGTCCACCCGCGCGCCGAGGAAATCGCCCAGGGCCGAATAGAAGCCGGCCTCGTTGTCCCAGGGAATCATGTGGCCGGCATTGGGCACGCGCACATGCTCGGTCTGGGGTGCCAGGCCTTGCCACTCGGCCACGTCCTCGCTGCGCACCACGTCGCCGCGCTCGGCCGTGACCAGCAGCAGCGGGTGCTGGATGCGGGGCAGGTCGGCATGGATGTCGTCACGGCCGAAGTCCTCGAAGCTCTGCACGATGGCCGGCTTGTGGCAGGTGTGCAGCCACTGGGCGCGCAGCTGGCGCTGCTCTTCGGTCCAGGTGGGGCAGAAGGCGCGCATGGCCTCGGCATCCATGCCCAGCGTGGCCTGGCGGATGGAGTCCACATACCAGGGCAGGGCGGCCGGGTAGGCGCGGCGGCCGGGGCCGGAGACCGGCGGATCGACGATGACCAGGCGCGTGAGCCCCACCGGCTGGCTGCGTGCGGCGCGCACGGCGATGCGCCCGCCCATGGAGTGGCCGACCAGCGCCCAGCGCTGCAGGCCCAGGGCCTGGGCGAAGGCGGCCACGTCGGCGGCCTGGGCATCGAGGCTGTAGTCCAGGCCCGGGCCCGAGGACGACAGGCCGCGCCCGCGCACATCGAGCACATAGGTGTCGAACTGGCGACCCAGGTGCTCGGCCACGAAGCCCCAGGTCACGGCCGGGCTGGTGATGCCGGGGATCAGGATGACGGCGTCGCGCTGCGCGCGTTCGCCCTCGGCGCCGCCGTAGCGCAGGTAGTGCTGGCGGATGCCGTTGGCGTGGACGTTGCCGCCGTAGCGGAATGTGCTGGGGGTGGGGGAGCTGGAGTGGCTGGTCATGCGTGTGTTCCTCAGGCCTTGGCTGCGCTGTTGCCGGTGTCGTAGGGATAGGCGCCCGACAGCAGCGCGCCCGCGCCCGGCACCACGGGGTCCAGCCCCAGTTCCTTGAGGATGGCATAGGTGGTGGCGATGGAGGCGGTCAGCACGGGCTTGCCGGTCTGGGCCTCGACCTGGGCCACGGCCGGCAGCGAGGGCATCTGCACGCAGGCCGACAGCACGATCACGTCGGCGTCGGCGTAGTTCATGCCGGCCACGATGCCGGGCAGCTTGGCGGGGTCGTGGCGGCCCACGTCCAGGTTGTCGGGGATCTCCAGCGCGCGCCAGTCCACGATCTCGAAGCCTTCGGCGGCCACGTAGTCCATGACCAGCTGGGTCAGCGGAATCATGTAGGGCGCCACCAGGGCGATCTTCTTGGCGCCCATCACCTTGAGCGCTTCCACCAGCGCGCCGGCGCTGGTGATCACCGGGGCGGTGGCGCCATTGCTGGCCGTGCGCTCGGTCAGGCGCTGCTGCGAGACGCGGTGGTAGCCCTTGCCCATGGCCATGATGGCCACCAGGCAGGCATAGCCCAGCACGTCCACGCGCGCGTCGCTCAGCTCCAGCGCGCAGCGGTCGCTTTCGGCGTCCATGGCGGCCAGCTCCTCCTTTTGCACCTTCTTCATGCGCATGCGGCTGGAGTGGAAGGTGAAGCGGTCCTGCGGGCGCAGCGTGGAGTGGGCCTGCAGCATGGCCGGCACCTCGGTCTCCATGGTGGTGTTGGAGCTGGGGACGATCTGGCCGATGCGGAACGTTTTGGTCATGGACTTGCCTTTGCGAAGTTTCGAGGGTTTCTGATCAGAATCAACTGAGTGTGTACGCTTTATTCTTGCAAAAGACGTGCCGCCTTGCAAATGAGAATTTTCTCGGGGTTTGTACTGATTTGGTGCAGAAATTGCACCAAAAATGGCGAACTTCAATTTATTCTGCCGCCCTATGGTGCATGCGTCGATTTGAAAAATTCAAGCGCATACACCTGAATTAAGTGTTTTGTTGCCTGGCACGCTTCCTGCTCTACACCCTGCAAGGACGCGCCGAAGCAACGGTTGCCCCGTCTGGCTTTCAACATTCCTGCAAGGAGAAAACTGTGTCTCAATCCCCTCGAATCGCCGTTGTCGGCGCCGGTCTCGGCGGGGCTGCAGCTGCCAAGCTGCTGCTCCAGGAAGGCTTCAATGTCCGCGTCTATGAGCAGGCGCCCAGCTTCTCGCGCCTGGGAGCCGGCATCCACGTCGGGCCCAATGTGATGAAGATCCTGCGCCGCATCGGCATCGAGGACGCGCTCAACGAGCAGGGCTCGCATCCCGACTACTGGTACAGCCGCCACTGGCAGACGGGCGATGTGCTGGCCCAGATCCCGCTGGGCGACTACGCCGTCAAGGAATACGGCGCCAGCTACCTGACCGTGCACCGTGGCGACTTCCATGCGCTGCTGGTCGAGGCCCTGCCCGACAGCGTGATGGCCTACGGCAAGTTCCTGACCAAGGTGGAGGACCGGGGCAACGTGGTGGTCATGCACTTCGCGGACGGCACGACCGAGGAGGCGGACATCGTCATCGGCGCCGATGGCGTGAACTCCCGCATCCGCGAGGAACTCCTGGGCCCGGAGCTGCCCAAGTACGCGGGCTACCTGGCCCACCGCGCCGTGTTCCCCACGCCCGAAGTCAAGGCCGGCATGCTGCCCTTCGATGCCTGCGTGAAGTGGTGGAGCGATGACCGCCACATGATGACCTACTTCGTCACCGGCAAGGCCGACGAGCTGTACTACGTGACCGGCGTGCCCGTCGAGAAGTGGGATCTCAACGACCGCTGGCTGGAAAGCAGCAAGGAAGAGATGCGCGAGGCCTTCTCGGGCTGGCATCCCACCGTGCAGGCACTGATCGATGCCACCGTGGAAGTGACCAAGTGGTCGCTGCTCGAACGCGATCCGCTGCCGCTGTGGAGCCGTGGCCGCCTGGTGCTGCTGGGCGATGCCTGCCACCCCATGAAGCCCCACATGGCCCAGGGTGCGGCCATGGCCATCGAGGACGGCGCCATGCTGGCGCGCTGCCTCAAGGAAGTCGGCGCGCACAACCATGAGCTGGCCTTCGCCCTGTACGAAGCCAACCGTGCCGAGCGCGCCAGCAAGGTGCAGCGCATCTCGCACGACAACACCTGGCTGCGCACCAACGAAGATCCGTCCTGGTGCTTCGGCTACGACGTGTTCAACGTGCCCCTGGTCGAGCCCAAGGTCAAGGCAGCGGCCTGATACTCGCTGCCTTGCCGGACGAGGGGAGGGGAGGGAATCCCCCCCTCCTGTCCGGCCGCAGAACGCCGACATCCTGAACCGCAGCCAAGTTGCAAGAGCCTCGTCCCATGGGAACCCCAGTCCATCCAAGCAGTACACCCAGCCCCATCCGCCTGCAGGTCAATGCACGCGCATGCGAGGTGCCGGCAGCGCCCGGGACGGCGCTGCTGCATGTGCTGCGCAATGACCTGGAGCTGAACGGGCCCAAGTACGGCTGCGGCCTGGGCGAATGCGGCGCCTGCACGGTGCTGATCGATGGCGTGGCCGCGCGTTCCTGCGTGATCCCCGTGCGGGCGGCCGTGGGCCGCGAGGTCACCACGCTGGAAGGCCTGGGCTCGCGCCAGTGCCCCGGCCCCACGCAGCAGGCCTTCATCGACTGCCAGGCGGCCCAGTGCGGCTACTGCCTCAACGGCATGATCATGACCGTGGAGGCCCTGCTGCGCCGCAACCCCAATCCCACCGAGCAGGAGCTGCGCAACGAGCTGCACCACAACCTGTGCCGCTGCGGCACGCATGTGGAAATCATGCAGGCCGCCCTGCGCGCCGTGCAGCTGCGTGCGCAACGCGCCGCGCTGCAGGCGCCCTCCGGTTTTCCATCTTCCAGCGCGGGCGAGGTCCAGCCATGAGCCCGGCCGGCCACACCCCCGCCCTGCCTTCCGACCTGCTGCACGGCCTGGCGCTGCGCCCGCCCGTCGCGGCCTGGGACGGTCTGCGCTACCGGGGCAGCGTGCCCCTGCATGCACGGCTGCAGGACGCCCAGGCCATGGCCGGCGTGGTGGCTGCGGTGCAGCGCGGGCATTTTCTGGGCGTGGTGGCCGTGGCGCCTGTCCATGCCCGGCAGGCCGCTGCCAGCCTGGCCCCTGCCTGGGACGACCGGCAGGAAGCCAGGGCCGCCAGCGCCCCCCGTGCTGCCGACAGAGCCGACAAGGCTGACAAGGCCGACCTGCCCGATGCCGGCCGCTATGTCTGGCGCATGGCGGCGCCCGTTTCTTGCGAGGGTGCCGCACGCGCAGCCGTGTGGTGCCTGGACGGCCATGCCAGCGTCTGGCTACCGCCCTGCGACGCCGATGCGCGGCAGATGATCGGCCGTGAACTGGCCGCATTGCTGCAATGCCCCGAGTCCGCGCTGCGGCTGTTCAGCCTGCCGGCCACGGCGGCCGGCACCCCGCATGTGATGGATCTCATGGACGCAGCGGCCGATGCGGCCCTGCTGTCCCAGGCCGTGGGCCGGCCTGTCAGCGTGACCTGCGAGGCCTGGACTGCTGCGGGCAGCGCAGACAGCCGGGAGCTGGTGCTGCGCGTGGATGCGCAGCCTTCGCAAGGGCTTGAAGCCGACACGGTGGTGCAGCCTCAACCGGGCAATGCATCGCCGCAGCCAGACCTGCTGCTGTCCGACACGCCCTGGGCCGTGCGCCCCAGCATGGCGCGCCTGCTGAGCCAGCCCGAGCTGGCGCGCGCCGCGGCCCTGGCCACCGTGCTCGATGCCGGCGAAGTGCATGAACGCAGGCTGGCCGCCAGCCTGCGGCATGCCGGCGTCGATGATCTGAATGCCGCCCAGGTCTTTGCCCGCGAAAGCCACTGGCATGAGCAGGCGCTGGACCAGGGCCGTGATCCGCTGCAATGGCGGCTGCAGCACCTGCCCGAAGGCCCGGTGCGCGATCTGGCCCGGCAGGTGGCCGAGCGTGCGCAGGCATCGCAGCAGGCACCATCCCACCAGGGCGCCGACGGCCGCCTGCTGGGCCGGGGCTTTGCCACCGCCCAGCTGCAGACCCTGGATGCGCAGGGCGCCGATCTCCATGCCTGGAGCGCCTGGGTGGCCGAGGTGGCCGTGCACCCGCAAACGGGCGAGATCGAAGTGACCCGCGTCGTGGCCGGCCATGACAGCCGCAGCCTGCAAGCGGCGCAGGCCGCCAGCACGCGGCCCGAGATCGTCCAGCAGGACCCGCAATTGCTGGCCGACGCGCGCCGGCTGCTGGGCGCGGCCCCGGCTTTTGACGACTGGGCAGGGTCCACAGCTTCCGCTGCTTCTTTCGACGTGATCGCCAAGCCCGGCTCCGACCTGGCGCAGCATGCGCCCGGCGATGTCGCGGTCATCCGCCACGGCGATCTGGCGCTCGACGGCGTGGCCACGCTGCCCGCCGCCGCCGCCATTGCCAACGCCATTCACCATGCGACAGGCGTGCGCCTGCGCGAAGTGCCCTTCCAGCCAGAGCAACTGCGCCTGGCCCTGGCGGGCGAGGGCGCCGGCAAGCCCGGTGCGGCGCGGGCCGGCCGTGGCTGGGGCTGGCTGGCCGCAGGCGCCGCAGGCCTTGCCGGCATGGCGGCCATGGCCTGGCCGCTGAAGCCAGCCCTGCCGCTGACCGACGGACCCGATGTTTCCGTGTACTCGCCGCAGGCCCTGGAGCGCGGCCGCCTGGTGGCGGCTGCGGGCGACTGCGTGGTTTGCCACACGGCCCCGGGCGGCGCGGCCAATGCCGGCGGCTTCGGGCTGGAGACGCCGTTCGGCACCATCTACTCCACCAACATCACGCCCGACAACGAAACCGGCATCGGCCGCTGGTCCTACGCGGCCTTCGAGCGCGCCATGCGCCACGGCATCCACCAGGACGGGCGCCAGCTGTATCCGGCCTTCCCGTACACGGCCTTCGCCAAGCTCAGCGATGGCGACCTGCAGGCCCTCTACGGCTACCTGATGTCCCAGCCCGCCGTGAAGGCCAAGGCGCCCGAGACGCAGCTGGCCTTCCCCTACAACCTGCGCCAGGCCATGGCGGGCTGGAACCTGCTGTTCCACGACGCCACGCCCTTCAAGGCCGACCCTGCGCGCAGCGCCGAATGGAACCGGGGCGCCTACCTGGTCGAAGGCGCGGGCCACTGCGCGGCCTGCCACTCGCCCCGCAATGCGCTGGGTGCGGAAAAGACCGGCATCCACTACCTGGGCGGCGGCGAGGCCGAAGGCTGGACGGCGCCCGCGCTCAATCAACTGGCCGGGGGCAAGCTGCCCTGGAGCCGCGAAGAGCTGTACCAGTACCTGCGCACCGGCTTCTCGGCCCGCCACGGCGTGGCAGCCGGCCCCATGGCGCCCGTCATCCACGGCCTGGCCCAGTTGCCCGAAGCCGATGTGCGCGCCATGGCCACCTATCTGATGGAACTGCCGGGCCAGGCCCCACAGGCCGCCCAGGCCGCCCCGGCCATGCCGCCACCGGCGCCGGCCGCCGTGCAGGCGGCGGCGCCTGCGGTCGCACAACATGCCAGGGCCCTGGACCACCACGCCAATGGCGAGCGCATCTACCAGAACGCCTGCGCGGTCTGCCATGAGGCGGGCAGCGGTCCCACATTGTTCGGCGTCAAGCCGCAGCTGGCCCTGAACACCAACCTGCATGCGGCCAGCCCCGACAACCTGGTCCAGGTGATCCTGAACGGCATACAGGCGCCGGCCGACGATGCGCTGGGCTACATGCCCGGCTTCGGGGACAGCCTGGATGACAGGCAGATCGCGGACCTGCTCGGATATTTGCGCGAACGATTTGCACCGGAGGAAAAAGCTTGGCCAGACGACACGAAGACGATTAACCGGCTGCGCATGCAGGCACAGGCGCATGCGCACTGAGGGCGGCAATGGGCAGCAATGGGCGGCGGCATGGGCGATGCCGCGGATATGGACACCTTGCCCTGGAATCTCTCCAGGGTCTGGGTCCTGACATCTGATGCTGGGGACGGGTGATGGGCAACAACGGACGGCGCTGTCGATGTGCAGCCTGTCCGCAATGCGCCCATCGCCCGGATGCAGAGACCGACATCCGGAAATTTTTCATCGGGCCATGGAGATGGCGCCGAGGGAGCGGTTCGCTCCGGATGTGTGAAGGGTGGAAGGCACGGCAGGAGACGGCAACACAAGCTGAACGGCCTTGCCTGGGAAAAGACAGATTCAACAATTGCGATGGCTAGAAAAGGAGTCCCTGCATGTCATCTACATACATTTCGGTGGAAAAAGGCATCCAGACAGCGGGTGTCGGCAAGTTCCAATATCGGCTGTTCGTCATCTTCGGGCTGGTCTGGCTGGCCGATGCCATGCAGGTGCTGTCCATCGGCTTCAGCGCGCCGTCCATTGCCAAGACCTTCGGCAAGACCGTGCCCGAGGCGCTGCAGACCGGCACCTTCTTCTTCATCGGCATGCTGATCGGCGCCTTCGTCTTCGGCCGCCTGGCCGACCGCATCGGGCGTCGCCCGGTGCTGATGATGGCCGTGGTGATCGACGCCTTTGCGGGCGTGGCCTCGGCCTTTGCGCCCGAGTTCGCCTGGCTGCTGGTGCTGCGCTTCATCACCGGCATCGGCGTGGGCGGCACGCTGCCCGTGGACTACACCATGATGGCCGAGTTCCTGCCCAGCGACCGCCGCGGCCGCTGGCTGGTGCTGCTGGAATCGTTCTGGGCCGTGGGCACCATCTTCCTGGCCATCCTGGCGCTGGTGGCCGTGTCCTGGGGTGACGATGCCTGGCGCGTGATCTTCTTCGTGACCGGACTGCCGGCGCTGATCGGCGTGGTGCTGCGCTTCTACATCCCCGAGTCGCCCATGTTCCTCAACCGCAACGGCAAGTCCGAAGAGGCGCGCAAAGTGCTGCAGCGGGTGGCCAAGGTCAACGGCACCACCGCGGAAATCCCCGCCCTGCAGCCTGAAAAGCAGGAGCGCAAATCCATCCTCGCGCTGTTCAACGGCGACCTGCGCCGCCGCAGCCTCTCGCTGTTCCTGGCCTGGGCGCTGATCTCCATCGCCTACTACGGTGTCTTCGTCTACCTGCCCGTCAAGCTCAGCAGCGAGGGCTTCGCCTTCATGCGCGGCCAGGTCTTCCTGGTGGTGCTGGCCCTGGTGCAACTGCCCGGCTTCGCACTGTCGGCCTATGGCGTGGAGCGCTGGGGCCGCAAGCCCACGCTGATCGGCTTTTTGCTGCTCAGCGCCGTCGGCTGCATGTTCTACAGCCTGGGCTCGTCGCCCTTCGTGGTCATCGGCTCCACCCTGCTGATGAGCTTCTCGCTGCTGGGCACCTGGGGCGCGCTGTATGCCTTCACCCCCGAGGTCTACCCCACCGACCTGCGTGCCAGCGGCATGGGCATGGCCGGCGCCGTGGCGCGCTTCGGCGGCCTGTTCGCCCCGGCCATCATTGCGCCCATCATGGCCACCCACTTCACCCTGGCCCTGGCCGTGCTGTCCGCCATGCTGGTGGGCGGCGCCCTGTCGATCTGGGCCGTGGATGTGGAATCGCGCAACCGGGCGCTGGATTGATGACGGCCTGAGCTGACTGAAAGGTCGGCTCAGCAAAAAGGCCAGAAGGATTTTTCCTTCTGGCCTTTGTTTTTTTGGGGAGGCTGCAACGGCTCAGTCGGCCTCGCCACTTTCCAGCATCTTCTTGAGCAGAAAATCCAGCGCCAGGCGCTCGGCCGGATTGAGCTTGCCGTAGGTGCTTTCGGTGATCTGCTTGGCGAAGGGCTCCATGTCGCGCACCAGGTCCTGGCCGGCCTCGGTGAGGTTGATGACGACCTTGCGGCGGTCGATGCGGTCATGGTCCACCTGCACCAGTTCGCGCTGCTTGAGCCGGTCCACCACGCCGCGGATGGTGGCCTGGTCGATCACGGTGGCCTTGACGATGTCGGCCAGCGAGCTGCCGCTGTTGTCGCGCACGGAGCACAGCACCACGAATTGCGCGGCCGTGAGCTGCGAGTCGGGAATGTATTGCTGGAAGAGTGCAGTGTGGCGCTGATAGACACGCCGCAGCAGGTGGCCGATCTGGTCTGAAAAATGATAGCCATCCTGTGGCGTCATGGCTGATGGCGGGTGGTTCATGGTGCGCGTGAGCTTATCAAAATTCACACCAAATACCGTGTGATTTGCGACAAGCCGGGCGCATTTGCCAAGTGGCGCAAACCCGCGCTGGCTGCGGCATCCGCAAGACCTGGGGCAGCAGGCGCAGCACTGCCCGGCGGCTCATTTGCCGATTGAATGGCGCAATCATCCGTTTGAATTTGACGGCTTGCCCGGCAGGCCTTGAAATGGCATGAGAGACAAAGCGCCAGCGGACCGGACCGCGCCGCTCCCCACAACGAAAGCCAGCAGGGACACCCATGCCAGCCACACAAGGGAAGATCATTCCTATCGCCGTCCTCAATGCCGCTGTTGCCGGCAGCGCACTCGGCGCCCATGAGCGCGAGGCCGTCGAGCACGCCATTGCCGTCCACGCCCGGCGCCCCGGCCCCCTGATCGAGTTGCTGCACGCCGTGCAGGACATGCTGGGCCATATCCCCGAAGCCGCCGTGCCGCGCATCGCCGATGCGCTGAACCTCTCGCGTGCCGAGGTGCATGGCGTCATCTCCTACTACCCCCATTTCCGCAGCACGCCAGCGGGCCGCCATGTGCTGCAGGTCTGCCGCGCCGAGGCCTGCCAGTCGAGCGGTGCGGATGCGCTGCTGGCCCACGCAGGCCAGGCGCTGGGCTGCGGATCGAGTGGGCACGGGCATGGGCATGCAACCAGTGCCGATGGCGCCGTCACGCTGGAGCCGGTCTACTGCCTGGGCCTGTGCGCGTCATCGCCTGCCGTGATGCTCGATGGCCAGCCCCATGCGCATGTCTCGGCCAACGGACTGGATGCACTCATCGCGCAATGCCGCCAGCCGGAGCAGGCCGGCGAGCCGGTGGCGCAGCCTGCGCATGCAGGGACAGGGGCAGGGGCAGGCTCCGGCGTGCGCGTCTACGTGCCCCGCGATGCCGCCGCGCTGGCCGTGGGCGCTGACGCCGTGGCCGGCGCCCTGCAGCGCGAGTGCGCGGCGCGCGGCCTTCAGGTGCAGATCGTGCGCAACGGCTCGCGCGGCCTGCTGTGGCTGGAGACCCTGGTGGAGGTCGAGACGCCCGAAGGCCGCGTGGCCTACGGCCCGGTCACGGCCGATGCGGTGCCGGGCCTGATCGATGCCGGAATGCTGCAGGGCGGCAGCCATGCGCTGTGCCATGGACTGACCGAGGCCATTGCCTACCTGGCGCGCCAGGAGCGCCTGACCTTTGCGCGCGTGGGCGTCATCGATCCGCTGAACCTGTCCGACTATGCGGCCCATGGCGGTTGGCAGGGGCTGGAGCGCGCGGCGCGCATGGAGCCCGCGGCCATCGTGCAGGAGGTGCTGGATTCGGGCCTGCGCGGCCGTGGCGGTGCGGCGTTTCCGGCCGGCATCAAGTGGAAGACCGTGGCCGCCGCAGCGGGGCCGCAAAAGTACATTGCCTGCAACGCCGACGAGGGCGACTCGGGCACCTTCGCCGACCGGCTGCTGATGGAGGGCGATCCCTACACGCTGATCGAAGGCATGGCCATCGCGGGCCTGGCCGTGGGCGCCACGCAGGGCCTGGTCTATGTGCGCAGCGAGTATCCGCATGCCATCGCCACCCTGCGCGAAGCCATTGCGCGCGCCGAGGCCGCAGGCTGGCTGGGCCGCGACGTGGCCGGCAGCGGGCGGGCCTTCCACATGGAGGTGCGCAAGGGCGCGGGCAGCTATGTCTGCGGCGAGGAAACGGCCATGCTGGAGAGCATCGAGGGCCGGCGCGGCATTGTGCGCGCCAAGCCGCCGCTGCCGGCCATCGAGGGGCTGTGGGGCCGGCCCACGGTGATCAACAACGTGATCACGCTGGCCACGGTGCCGCTGATCCTGGCGCGCGGCGCGGCCTTCTACCAGGGCTTCGGCATGGGCCGCTCGCGCGGCACCCTGCCGTTTCAGCTGGCCGGCAACATCGCGCGCGGCGGCCTGGTGGAAAAGGCCTTCGGCCTGAGCCTGCGCGAACTGGTGGAAGACTTTGGCGGCGGCACGGCCACCGGCCGCACCGTCAAGGCCGTGCAGGTGGGCGGCCCGCTGGGCAGCTATGTGGCGCCAGCCGACTGGGATGTGCCGCTGGACTACGAGGCCTATGCCGCCAAGGGCAACGTGGTGGGGCACGGCGGCATCGTCGTGCACGACGACACGGCCGACATGGCGCAGCTGGCGCGCTATGCCATGGAGTTCTGCGCCATCGAGTCCTGCGGCAAGTGCACACCCTGCCGCATCGGCTCCACGCGCGGCGTGGAGGTCATCGACCGCATCGTGCGCGCCGGCACCGACCCTGCCGCCCACGCCGGCCAGGTGGCCCTGCTGGAGAACCTGTGCGACACCATGCAGCATGGCTCCATGTGCGCCATGGGCGGGATGACGCCGTATCCCGTGCGCTCTGCGCTGAACCACTACCCCCAGGACTTCGGCATCGAGTCCACCACGGCCGCAGCGGCTGCCTGAACGGAGAACACCATGCTCGACCATTTGAAGCAAGCCGACTGGGGCACGCCCGCCAGCCCGTCCGAACGCCTGATCACCCTGGAGATCGACGGCCGCGAGGTCTGCGTTCCCGAGGGCACCTCGCTGATGCGCGCGGCCATGGAAGGCGGCGTCAGCGTGCCCAAGCTGTGCGCCACCGACAGCCTGGAGCCCTTCGGCTCCTGCCGCCTGTGCCTGGTGCAGATTGAAGGCCGCAAGGGCTTTCCGGCCTCGTGCACCACGCCGGCCGAGCCGGGCATGAAGGTGCGCACGCAAAGCCCGCAACTGCAGGAGCTGCGCCGTGGCGTGATGGAGCTGTACATCTCCGACCATCCGCTGGACTGCCTGACCTGCAGCGCCAACGGCGACTGCGAACTGCAGGACATGGCCGGCACCGTGGGCCTGCGCGAGGTGCGCTACGGCTTCGACGGCGCCAACCATTTCAAGGGCCAGGCGCGCGCCGAGGTCGATGACTCCAACCCGTACTTCAGCTACGACCCCAGCAAGTGCATCGTCTGCAACCGCTGCGTGCGCGCCTGCGAGGAGACGCAGGGCACCTTTGCGCTGACCATCTCGGGCCGGGGGTTCGAATCGCGCGTCACGGCGGGGCAGGGCGGCAGCTTCATGGAGAGCGACTGCGTCAGCTGCGGCGCCTGCGTGCAGGCCTGCCCCACGGCCACGCTGCAGGAAAAGACCGTGACCGAGCTGGGCCAGGCCGGGCACAGCGCCATCACCACCTGCGCCTACTGCGGCGTGGGTTGCGGCTTCAAGGCCGAGATGAAGGGCGAGCAGGTCGTGCGCATGGTGCCCTGGAAGGACGGCCAGGCCAACGAGGGCCATGCCTGCGTCAAGGGCCGCTTTGCCTGGGGCTATGCCACGCACAAGGACCGCATCACCCGGCCCATGGTCCGCGCGAAGATCACCGACCCCTGGCGCGAGGTCAGCTGGGAAGAGGCCATTGCCCACACGGCAAGCGAGTTCCGCCGCATCCAGGCGAAGCACGGCAAGGATTCCATTGGCGGCATCACCTCCTCGCGCTGCACCAACGAAGAGGCCTACCTGGTGCAAAAGCTGGTGCGCACGGCCTTCGGCAACAACAACGTCGATACCTGCGCGCGCGTGTGCCATTCGCCCACGGGCTATGGCCTGGGCCAGACCTATGGCACCTCGGCCGGCACGCAGACCTTCAAGTCCATCGAGCACACGGACGTGGTCATGGTCATCGGCGCCAACCCCACGGCCGCGCACCCGGTGTTCGGCTCGCGCATGAAAAAGCGCCTGCGCGGCGACGGCCGGCGTGCGGGCGCCAAGCTCATCGTCATCGACCCGCGCGAGATCGAGCTCGTCAAGTCGCCCCACATCCGCGCCGACTACCACCTGCAACTGCGGCCCGGCACCAACGTGGCCATGATCACCTCGCTGGCCCATGTCATCGTCACCGAAGGCTGGCTGGCCGAGGACTACATCGCCGAGCGCTGCGATGCCAAGTCCTTCGCGCAGTGGAAGGAATTCGTGGCCCGGCCCGAGAACTCGCCCGAGGCCATGGCCGAGGTCACCGGGGTCGCTCCCGAACTCGTGCGCGGCGCCGCGCGCCTGTATGCGCTGGGTGCCGAGGACCACGCGGCGGGCACTCCCGTCAACGCGGCCATCTACTACGGCCTGGGCGTGACCGAGCATGCGCAGGGCTCGACCATGGTCATGGGCATTGCCAACCTGGCCATGGCCACGGGCAACGTGGGCCGCGAAGGCGTGGGCGTGAACCCGCTGCGTGGCCAGAACAATGTGCAGGGCTCCTGCGACATGGGTTCCTTCCCGCATGAGCTGCCCGGCTACCGCCACATCTCGGACAGCACGGTGCGCGCCGAGTTCGAGGACGCCTGGGGCGTGGCGCTCAGCCCCGAGCCCGGGCTGCGCATTCCCAACATGTTCGAGGCGGCCCTGGCCGGCAGCTTCATGGGCCTGTACTGCGAGGGCGAGGACATCGTGCAGTCCGACCCCAACACCCAGCATGTGACGGCCGCGCTCTCGGCCATGGAATGCGTGGTGGTGCAGGACATCTTCCTCAACGAAACCGCCAAGTACGCCCATGTCTTCCTGCCAGGCGCTTCCTTCCTCGAAAAGGATGGCACCTTCACCAATGCCGAGCGCCGCATCTCGCGCGTGCGCAAGGTCATGGCGCCGCTGGCCGGCTATGCCGATTGGGAGGTCACCCAGCTGCTGGCCAATGCGCTGGGCTATGCCATGCACTACACGCACCCGAGCGAGATCATGGCCGAGATCGCCGCGCTCACGCCCAGCTTTGCGGGCGTGAACTACGACAAGATCGACCGGCTGGGCAGCGTGCAATGGCCCTGCAATGACAGCACCGAAGAGGCCGGCACTTCCATCATGCACAGGGATCGCTTCGTGCGCGGCAAGGGCCGCTTCATCATCACCCAGTACGTGGCCACCGACGAGAAGGTCACCCAGCGCTTTCCGCTGCTGCTGACCACGGGCCGCATCCTGTCGCAATACAACGTGGGTGCCCAGACCCGGCGCACGCACAACAGCCACTGGCACAGCGAGGACCGGCTGGAAATCCATCCGCATGACGCCGAGGACCGCGGCATACGCGACGGAGACTGGGTCGGCATCGCCAGCCGCGCGGGCGAGACCGTGCTGCGCGCCACCGTCACCGAGCGCATACAGCCCGGCGTGGTCTACACCACCTTCCACTTTCCCGAATCGGGCGCCAACGTCATCACCACCGACAGCTCCGACTGGGCCACCAACTGCCCCGAATACAAGGTCACGGCCGTGCAGGTGCTGCCCGTCCCCCAGCACGCCCAGCCGTCCGACTGGCAGCGCGGCTTTGCGCGCATGCATGAAGAGCAGATCGGCCTGTTGCAAGCCGCGCAGGCCGGCAGCATGGCCGTGGCGGGAGGCAAGTGATGGACAGCGCGAACCTGGTCCGCATGGCCAACCGCATCGGCGAGTTCTTCGAGGCCATGCCCGAGCGCGACGAGGCCCTGCAGGGCATTGCCGAACACATCCGCAAATTCTGGGAGCCCCGCATGCGCGCCGAACTGGCCCGCGTGCTGGCCAGCCCCGACGAGGCGCAGGCGCTCAAGCCCATCGTGCGCGAGGCGCTGGTGCTGCATCCGCTGACCTTGCCGTCGGCGGCGCAGGCTTAGCCAAACCGCTTCTTCTTCGCCATCTCCCGCGCCAGCTCCACAAAGCCGGCAGCGGCCGGTGACAGCCGTTCCATGCTGCGCACGGCCAGGCCGGTGACGCGGCGCTGGCGGGGCGCGAGGCTGCGGTAGACCATGCCTTCGGGCGCCTGCTCGGGCACGGCCAGGCGCGCGGCAATGGCAATGGCGTGGCCCTGGGCCACGAAGCCCTGCATGGAGGACATCTGCTCGAAGTGGTAGATGGCCGCAGGCTGGGCGCCGGCCTCGGCCAGGAAGCGGTCGATGTGCGCGCCCGACCCGGCCGAGGTGCGCACAAAGGCCTCGCCCTGCAGGTCGGCGGCGCGGATGCTGCGCTGGGCCGCCAGCCGGTGCGATGCGGGCAGCAGCGCCACCAGTTCGTCTTCCACCAGGGGCACGGTCTCGAAGCGCTCATCGGGCAGCACGACGAAGCCGATCTCCACCCGCCGCTCCAGCAGCCACTTGACCACGGTGTCGTCGTTTTGCTCGTCGATCTGCACCAGCACGGCGGGCTGGCGGCGCCGGTATTCGGTGATCAGCGGTGGCAGCAGACGCAGCGAAGAGGTGGCGCCGAACGAGGCCACGCGCAGCGTGCCGCGCGCCATGCCGCGTTCGGCATCGGCCTCCTGCCGCAAGGCCTCCTTTTGCTGGAGGATGTCGTTGGCGCGCTGCAGCAGCCGCGTGCCTGCGTCGGTCAGTGGGGAGTGGGGGCCTTCGCGCCGCACCAACTGCACCTGCAGCTCGCCTTCCAGCGCGCGCAGGGCATGGCTGACGGCGCTCTGGGTAATGCCCAGCAGCGCGGCTGCGCGCGAGAAACTGCCGGCGCGGGCCAGCGCCGCGAACACTTCGAGCTGGGTGAAGGTCATGGGATCACGGTGTCCAGGTCATGAGCATTCGCTCATTTGTCTATGAATCGATATGAGCACATAGTACGCGCCATGAATTTTCAACGCTTCTTCGGTCCCCACCTGCGGCTTGTCGGCATGGCCCTGCTGTGGGGCGCTTCCTGGCCTGCGGGCCGCGTGGTGGCACAGAACATGCCGCCGCTGGCAGCCGCCAGCCTGCGCTTCCTGCTGGCCGCCGCCGTGCTGCTGCCCTGGCTGTACTGGGCCGGCGGCATGGCCGGTCTCAGGCACTGGAGCGCCAAACGCTGGCTGGGCATGGCGGCCGCTGGCGCCACGGGCGTGTTCGGCTATGCGGCCTTTTTCCTCATGGGGCTGCAGCATGTGCCGGCCGGCAAGGCGGCCCTGGTGATCACGCTCAACCCCGTGCTCACGCTGGCGCTGGCGGTCTGGCTGTTCGGCGAGCGGCTCAACCGCACCATTGCCCTGGGCATGGCGCTGGCGGCCTGCGGCGCCGTGGTGGTGATCTCGCATGGCCAGCCGCTGGCGCTGCTGCAGGGATCGGTGGGCGCCGGAGAGCTGCTGATCCTGGGCTGCGTGGTCTGCTGGGTGAGCTACACCCTGATCGGCCGCTGGCTGCTCACGGGCGTGGATGCGCTGTCGGCCACGGCCGTGACCTCGACCATGGGCGCGGCCATGCTGCTGGTGGCCAGCCTGGTGGTCGAGGGGCCGGCAGGCCTGCAGGCTGCCGTGCTTGGCAACGCAACCGCCTGGAGCGCGCTGGCCTTCCTGGCCTTCGGCGCCACGGCGCTTGCCTATGCCTGGTACTTCGACGGCGTCAAGGCGCTGGGTGCGGGTGCGGCCTCGGGCTACATCACGCTGGTGCCCGTGATCGGTGTGGCGCTGTCGGCGCTGTGGCTGGGCGAGAGCATCGATGCCAGCATCGTGCTGGGCGGCGGCATGGCCGTGGCCGGCACGGCGCTGATGAACTGGGGGCGCAGGCCTGCGGCTGCGGTGCAGGTGGTTGCCAAGCGCACCGCAGTCCAGAGCTGAACGGACTCCGTCCGGTTCAATCCAGCGAGGCGCCCGAGGTGCGCACGCGCTCGCCCTGCACCTGGTAGTCGCGCGCCAGGAAGTCGCGGTATTCGGCGGGGCTGGAGGCCACGGCCACGTAAGAGAACGCGTCCACCTGGGTCTTGCGGAATTCGGGCTCCAGCAGCACGCGGCGCACATCGGCGGCGATCTTCTCCACCAGGGGCGCCGGCGTTCCAGCCGGTGCCAGCAGGCCGATGTTGAAGACAGCCTGGATGTCGCGCACGCCCGCTTCCTTGAAGGTGGGCACATCCGGCAGGGCGATGCTGCGTGTCTCCGAGGACACTGCCAGGGCCTTGAGCTTGCCCGACTTGATGTGCTGCTCGATCACCGACACGCCCAGCACCGCTGCGTCGATCTGGCCGGCGATGACTTCGGGGATCAGCGGTGCGGCGCCCTTGTAGGGCACGTGCACCATCTCCAGCCCTTCCTGCTTGGCGAACATGGCCAGCGGCAGGTGCACGATGCCGCCCGCGCCCGATGAGCCATAGGTCAGCGGTTTGGTCTTGCCTGCCTGGCGTGCCTGAGCGATGAACTCCTGCAGCGTGCCGGCCTTGGAGCTCTGGGGCACGAAGAAGACCATGGGCACGCTGATCAGGCGGGAGATGGGGGCGAAGTCCTTTTGCGGGTTGTAGGGAAGCTTCCTGTACAGGTGCGGGTTCATGGTCAGCGACGCTTCGGTCGCGGCGAACAGCGTGTAGCCGTCGGGTGCGCTCTTGGCCACGTACTCGGCCCCGATGATCTCGTTGGCGCCTGTGCGGTTGAGGATGACCACGGGTTGCGACCAGACCTTGTTCAGGCGCGTGGCCAGCGCGCGTGCCAGGTTGTCCACGGGGCCGCCGGCCGCGTAGGGCACGACGATGTTCACCGGCTTGGAAGGAAAGGCTGCCGGAGCCTGGGCGTGTCCCAGGGCGGGCACGAGGGCCACGGTGGCGGTCAGCAGGGTTGCGGCGATGCGATGCAGGCTGGACATGGTGTGGGAAGCGGGTACGGTGAAGCAGGCCGCACTCCAAGGGGCGGCCTGCTGTGGAACGGAAGAATCGAAAAAATGGCAGGCCGGAAGGCACCGGAAGGTGGCGGAGCCTCAGGCGCGCACGCGCTCCATGCGTGTCAGCGGCAAGGACTCGCCTTCGCTGACTGCGGGCTGCAGCACGAAGTCGAAGCGCGTGCGGACGAAAGGCGCGTTCACGCCCAGCGACTCATAGCCGGCCGGCGCCACGCCGCGCTCCAGCTCGACGATCAGGCCGTCACGCGTGGCGAAGGCGAAGTCGTCGTCCAGGTAGGTATCGCCGGGCAGGTTGACCTGGGTGGTCAGCGTGCGCATGCCGGATGCAACCACGAGAAAGTGGATGTGGGCGGGACGATGGCCGTGGCGTCCCAGCGCGTCGAACAGTTCCGAGGTGGGGCTGTTCGGCGGTATGGAGTAGCCGGGCGGCACATAGCTGCGAAAGCGGTAGCGGCCCTGGTCGTCGGTTTCTATGCGGCGGCGCAGCTCGTAGGGCTTCATGCCCGGGAAGAAGTGCGAGTAGCCGCCCTGGACATTGGCATGCCAGACATCGATGAGCGCATGCGGCAAAGGCCGGCCGTCAAGATCCAGCACCCGTCCTTCCATCACGAAGACCTCGCCCTGGGGCTCGCCTTCGTCCAGGCGCACTTCGGCTTGCGACAGCGGTGCACCGGCCACGAACAGCGGGCCTTCGATGGCGCGCGGCGTGCCGCCCGCACGGCCGGCACGCGCATCGGCCTCGTCGCTGCGGATGTCCAGCAGCCGGTCGAAGCCCAGGCCTGCCGTGATCAGGCCCAGCTGGCCGCTGCTCCCAAGGCGGCCCAGCCAGTCCACGGCGGCCCAGAACTCGTCGGGCGTGACATCCATCTCGTCGATGGTGTGGAACAGATCGCTGACGATGCGCTGGGTCAGCGCCCGCACGCGGTCGCTGCCAGGGGCGATCTGCTTGCTGTTGACCAGATTCAGCAGCTGGTCCTGGGACAGTTCGGACATGTTTGTCTCCTCGTGGTTTTATGGGATGTCCTGGAAAAGAGAAGCGCTCAGTCCATGCTGATGTTGCGCTCCGTGATCACCTTGGTCCAGCGCACGGACTCGGCCTGCAGGTGCTTGGCCGCCTCCTCGGGCGTGGAGCCCACGACTTCGGCGCCGATGGCCTTGAAGCGTTCGAGCACGTCGGGCTGCTTCATCTCGGCCACGAACACCTGGTTGAGCTTCTTGACGATGGCCGGCGGCGTGCTGGCGGGCATGAAGACGGCGAACCAGGGCGAGACCTCGTAGCCCTTGATGCCGGCCTCTTCCATGGTGGGCACGTCGGGCATGCTGGACGAGCGCTTGGCCGTGGTCACGGCCAGGGCGCGCAGCTTGCCCGACTGGATGTGCGGGCGCGCCGAGGTGATGGAGTCGAACATGTAGTTGACCTGTCCGCCCAGCAGGTCGGAGACGGCCGGGCCCGATCCCTTGTAGGGGATGTGCAGGATGTCCACGCCGGCCAGCGAGTTGAACACTTCGCCCGCCAGGTGGATGGAGGTGCCGTTGCCGGCCGAGGCATAGGTCAGCTTGCCGGGCGAGGCCTTGGCGGCGGCCACCACGTCGGCCACGCTCTTGACGTTGGGCTGGGTGGAGTTGGTGACCAGGATGTTGGGCACCACGGCCAGCACGCCCACGGGGGCGAAGTCCTTGATCGGGTCGTAGCTGAGCTTGCGGTACAGCGGCTTGTTGGTGGCCATGCCGATGGAGGTGATCATCAGCGTGTAGCCGTCGCCGGGCTGCTTGGCCACGAAGTCGGCGCCGATGTTGCCGCCGGCGCCGGGACGGTTCTCGATCACGAAGGGCTGGCCCAGCGTGCGGCCGGCCTTCTCGCCCAGGGTGCGCGCAATGGCGTCCATGGCGCCGCCCGGCGGGAAGGGCACGATCCAGCGGATGGGCTTGCTGGGCCAGTTGGCCTCGGGTGCCTGCGCATGGGCGGCGGGCATCACGGCGGACAGGCACAGGCCTGCGGCTGCGGCGGTCAGAAAACGGCGTTTCACATTCACTTCAGTTGTCTCCGAAAAATTTGGTCTTGGTTTGGGCTGTGCTCAGGCGATGGCCGAGGGGTGCCGGGCCAGCGGCGTGACCTGGATGTCCATGTAGGGGAACAGCGGCAGGCCCTGCAGCAGCTCGTGCAGCTCGTCGTTGGAGGCCACGTCGAACACGCTGTAGTTGGCGTACTCGCCCACCACGCGCCAGATGTGGGGCCAGCGGCCTTCGTGCTGCAGTTGCTGGGAATAGGCCTTCTCGCGGGCCTTGATCTCGGCTGCCACGTCGGCGGGCAGGTCGTGGGGGATCTTCACGTCCATGCGGACCAGATAAAGCATGTTTGTCTCCAGGAGGAATGAAAGGAATTCAGGTCGCAGCCCCGGTCCGGGCCTGCCCCATGTCGAAGTGCTGCGGCTGGCTGTCGGCCAGCGCGCGGTCGAAACGCGCGAGTTGCTGCAGGTCGATCTCCACGCCCAGGCCCGGCCCGTCGGGCAGTTGCAGCTCGAAGTCGCGGATGGCCATGCGCTCGGTGACGATGTCGTCCACCAGCAGCTGGGGGCCGAACAGCTCGCAGTTGTAGTGCTGCCCGCCCAGCGTGGCAAAGACATGGGCCGAGGCGGCCGAGCCGATCGAGGTCTCCAGCATGGTGCCGCCGTACCAGCCGATGTCGGCCGCCTGGGCGATGGCTGCCACCTTGCGCGTGCGCAGCAGGCCGCCGTGCTTGGCCACCTTGAGCGAGAACACATGGCTGGCCTGCTCGCGCGCCAGGCGCATGGCGTCGTAGGGCGTGCACACGCTCTCGTCGGCCATGACCAGCGCGCCCTGCAGCGTGGCCGTCAGCTCGCGCAGCGCGGGCACGTTCCAGCCGGCCACGGGCTGCTCGATCAGGGTCACGCCGGCATCGATCAGCTGCGGCAGAAAGCGCCGCGCCGTGGCGCCGTCCCAGGCCTGGTTGACGTCCACGGTCAGCGTGGCGCGGCCCTGCAGGCCGCGTGCGATCTCGCTCACATGGGCCACGTCGGCCTCGGGCGTGCGCGCGCCGATCTTCATCTTGAAGATGCGGTGGCGCTTTTGTTCCAGGCGCAGATGGGCCTCGGCCAGGTCGCGCTCGATGTCGCCGCTGGCCAGCGTCCAGGCCAGGGGCAGGCTGTCGCGCTGCTTGCCGCCCAGCAATTGCCACAGCGGCAACTGCAGGCTGCGGGCCACGGCGTCCATCAGCGCGATCTCGACGGCGCTCTTGGCAAAGGCATTGCCCTTGCAGGCCAGGTCCATGCGCGAGAGGCAGGCCTCGAAGCGCGCGCCGTCCTGGCCGATCAGGCTGGGCGCCAGGTGGTTGGTGATGGCGTGGTGGATGCTCTCGGGCGATTCCTCGTTCCACGACGGGCCGCCGATGGTGGCGGCCTCGCCAAAGCCCGTGGCGCCATTGCGCAGCCACAGCTGCACGATCACCGGGCTTTGCCGGCTGATGGAGCCGAACGACAGCTTGTGCGGACGGATGGTGGGAATGTCGAGGATCCGCGCCTCGATGCGCTCGATCAGGAAACGGTCTTGCATGGCAATGGCGTGTGTCTTGGCTGGCGGCGGCTGCCGGCGATGGACACAAGCGTAAATCCATGCATTGTGTGGATCTATTGAATTATTTGTGAGAAATCATTCGATGGTGTCGATGTGTTGAATGCCTGCGCGGCAGGCAGGGGGCGCGGCAGCCTTGTGCTGCGCACGCCTTCTGGCGACTGGGTCAGAAACTGCTGCGCAGCGTGACCATGATGCTGCGCGGCAGGCCGTAGTAGTTGCTGCGCGTGGCGGTGCCCACGCGCTCCCAGTAGACGCGGTCGAAGAGGTTGTCGATGTTCACAGCCAGCTTGACCTTGGGGGTAAGCGGGTAGGCGGCATAGACGGACCAGACGCCGTAGCCACCCGCGCGCCAGCGCACGGTGCCCAGGGTGTCGTAGAACTCGCTGACGGCGCGCACGCCCGCGCCCAGCTCCAGCCCCTGGGCCACGGGGCCGGCCACGCGGTAGCGCGCCCACAGGTTCACGCTGTGGCGCGGCGACATGGTGCTGAAGTCGGTGCCCGTCTGCGTGACGGTGCCCTGCAGGTATTTGGAGCGCATGTAGGCGTAGCTGGCCGCCACGTCCCAGCGCGGCGACAGCGAGCCGACCACTTCGGCCTCGAAGCCTTCGGAGCGCACCTTGCCTGCGGGGATGACGAAGGCGGCATCGCCAGGGTCGGCCAGCGCGCGGTTGGTGTCCTGCATGCGGTAGACGGCGGCGGTGGCGCTCAGGCGTCCGTCCAGCAGGCTGCCCTTGATGCCGGCCTCCACCTGCCGGCCCTCGCGCGGGGCGATCTGGCCGCCGCCGGCCAGGCGCCCGCTTTGCGGCTGGAAGATGCGCGACTGGCTGGCGTAGAGCGTCCAGCTGTCGTTCAGATCGAAGAGCACGGCGCCGAAGGGCGTGAACTGGCCATCGACCTCGTAGCCCGAGCGCGTGTTCTGCAGCCGATCCGAGGTTTCTGTCTTCCACCAGCTCTTGCGCGCGCCCGCCACCAGGGTGAGGGCCTGCGTGGGCTTGATGCGCAACTGGCCGTAGACGCCGCGCAGGCTGGTGCGCGTGATGTCGTCGGCAAAGGGCTTGAAGCTGGGCTCGGGAATGGAGGAGGGGTCGTAGTGGAACAGGTCGGCCGGCGTGTTCATGGCGCCGCGCAGCATGCGCAGGTGCATGTTGGAGCTGCGGTAGTCCGCGCCCGCGATGAAATGGTGCGTCTGCCCGGCCCATTGCCAGGGCGTGCTGTAGTAGATGTCGGCCGTGGTGTCGGCGTAGTCGCGGTCCACGGTCTGGGCCTGGGTGAAGCGGCTGATGCCGGTGTCCGAGACGGCCGAGTAGCCGTTGATGTACTTGTCGCGCTGCTGGCGCAGCACGCGGCGCGCGGCCACCTTGAACAGGCCGCCGCCGTCGAGCCGCGTCTCCGACTCGATGAAGCCGGCCAGCGATTCGGGCGCGGCGCGGCCCCAATCGGCGGCAATGGCCACGTCGCGCGGAATGGGGGCCAGCCTGCCGTCGGCGTGGGCGGGCAGGCCGGTGTCGTAGTTGCCCCGGCCGCGCTGCCAGGTGGCGCCCACCGAGACCGTGCTCTGGGAAGTGATGTCCAGCTCCACCGTGCCGTACAGGGCCTGCTTGTGGCCGTCCATGGCCATCACGGGGCTGCCGAAGTTCTCGTGCAGCGCCACCACCCGGCCACGCAGGCGGCCATCTTCGGACAGCGGGCCGGTGACATCCACCTCGGCCCGCTTGCGGCCCCGCGAGCCCAGGCCGATGGCGCCCTGGCCCTGGTAGTCCGGCAGGGCGCGCTTGCGCACCAGGTTGAGCATGACGCTGGGCTCGCCCGCGCCCGAGAACAGCCCGGCCGGCCCGCGCAGGGCCTCGACCCGGTCGAACAGGGCCAGGTCCAGCGTTTCCTGGGTGGCCGGGTTGCCGCTGACGGTGAGACCGTCCAACTGGTAGGTGGAGGACTGGTAGCCGCGCGAGAGGATGTCGCTGCGCCCGCCCGTGCTGCTTTGCCGGCGCACGACGATGCCGGGCACCACCTTGGCGGCTTCGGTGAGCTCCACGAAGTTCTGGTCATCGAGCTGCGCGCGCGAGATCACGGACACGGACTGCGGCGTCTCCCGCGCCGTCAGCTCGATCTTGGTGGCCGCGCTGGCATAGGGCGCCCGGTAGCTGCCCGTGCCTTCCGTGCGGCCGTCGCGCAGGGCCGTGGCCGTCACCCGCACTTCGTCCAGCGCGGTCTGCGGGCGCGCCGGGGTGGGACGCAGCAGCCAGCCGCCCTGGGGCTGGGCAGAGGCTTGCAGCCCGCTGCCGGCCAGCAGGCGCTGCAGTGCCTCGGCCGGCTCCAGGCGGCCCTGGACGGCGGGCGCGGTCTTGCCTGCCAGCAGGGCGCTGTCGGCCGCGATGCTGGTGCCGGTGGCGCGCGCCAGGGCCTTGATGGCGTCGGACAGCGGCTGGGCCGGCAGGTCGATGTCGGCAGGGGCGGCCAGGGCTGGCGTGCAGGCCAGTGCCGCCGCGCAGGCGAGCAGGGACAGGCAGGCGCGTGCCGGGCGGGAGGAAAGAGGGCGGGCGGG